>JAPOYS010000078.1 GCA_026706455.1 Chloroflexota bacterium
GACGGCGATGGCGATCTGGATGTCTTCTCCTGCGAGATGGAATATGTGCGCGGCGCCGCTCAGCCGCGTTTCTATATTTGGGAGAATCTCGATGGAGCGGGCGGCGCCTGGCAAGAACATGTCATATTTGACGGCAACCTCGGCGGGCACGAAGCGGTACTTGGCGATGTGACCGGCAACGGCTTGCCCGATATCATCGCCAAGCCCTGGCAGCCGCACCCCGAAAACGCGCTCGGCGGAAGGATGTTCATCCTTTTTCTTGAGAACCTCGGCAGCAACTGATTTGTTCATTTGATGCTCCGTGGAATCAACTGTGTAGAGGAGGCGCTATGGCAAAGGACAAAGTAAAGATCGGCGTCGTCGGCTGTGGAGTAGTCGCCGCCGCCTATTACCTGCCCTATCTCATGACCTTGGAAAGCGCTGAGATCACGGCTGTTTGCGATCTGCGCTCGGTGCGGACCGAAGCCGGCGTCCGCGTCTTTGGCGCGAAAGAGCAGTACAGCAACTATTACGACATGCTGGAGAAAGCCGATATTGATGCTGTATTCATCTTGACTGCGCCCGGCACGCACGTGGCCTTCGCCTTGGCGGCGATCGAGGCGGGCAAGCACTTCCTCGTTCAAAAGCCAATGGCGACAGACTTGGACGACGCCCGCAAGATCCGGGACGGCGTCCGCGCCGCTGGGCTAAAGGCGATCATTGAGCCCAGCTCCAGCACGCCGCTAGATCCAGATTTCGTCGTGCTGCGCGATCTGGTCAAGCAAGGCGCACTGGGCGACATCCTGTGGTTTTCGCTCGGCGCGACGGGTCCCACAACCTACGCGCCCGGGCTGGCCAGCAATCCCTATGGCAAAGCCGCCTTCTTCGATGCGGACAGCGGCGGTTTTCTCTTTGACTTGCCCTACGCGCCCACCAATATCGTCGGCGTGCTCGGCCCCTGCAAGAGTGTATTCGCCCACGCCAAGATATCGGTCGCGGAGGACTTCATCGTGCCCGAATCCGAGTTCGACAAATATATGGCGCAGGTCAGCGACCCGACCGACTCCAATTATTGGGACGTTGTCGTCAACCTGCCGCGGACCGAAGCCGTCAAGATGGAAGCGGTGGACCAAGCCTATTCGCTCTATGAAATGGCCGACGGCTCGCATGGCGCCTGCCACGTGGGCCGCATCTATCATCCAATCTTGCCCGGATCAGGCGCTGGCGCTCTCAGTGTCTATGGCACGGAAGGCAACCTGCTCTTCGGCGCCGGCTACAAAGCCTCAATCATCAGCAGCCGCCGGGATCTGCTGCCGGAAGTCTCGGAGGACGGCTGGTTCCATATCCCCTTGCGGGGCGACCGGAGCAAGGCGCGCTGGCCCGTGCCTGTGCCGGGCGCTTTCAATTACTACCACGAGTCCTCGCGGCATCTGGTGGAATGTATCCTCGAAGACAAGGAGCCGCTGGTGAATGTCGATTGGGGAATCCACATCACCGAGATGATGGTCGGCGCGTTACAGTCGTCCGAGACGGGCGAGCTCTATCACATGACGACCAGTCTGGACTATTAGGAGGCAGGATGAAGCGATTCAAGGTAGCCGTTGTCGGTTTGCGTTTTGGGCAATTTCTAGTGCGTGCCTTGGCGCATCTGGAGGGCGCTCAGTTGGTGGCCCTAGCCGACCGCAGCCCCAAGATCGTCGAAGGGCTGGATACTTACGCCGCGCGTTATGGCGCCAAAGCCTATCGCTCGAGTGACGACATGTTCGCGAATGAAGCGCTGGACGCGGTGGCCATCGCCACGGCGCCCAGGGCGCGCGCCGCGATCATTGAACAGGCGGCGGCGCGCGGCATCGCGATGTTCGTGGAGAAACCCTGGGCGACCAATCCAAGCCATGCGGCGCAGCTGGCCGCGATCTGCCAGCGGCATGACGCCACCGTGATGCTTGGATTTAGCTTTCGCTTCCATCCGGTTATTGCGCGCTTGCGCAAGCTGCTGGATGGGGAGCTGGGCGAAGGTTGGATGCTCAACGGGGAATACGTCTTTGATTATTTGCCGCCGGAAGATGGCTGGTTCTGGGATCCGGCAAATGGCAACGGGATGTTCAACGAAAACTCCTGCCATCTATTTGACGCAGTCTGCTATCTGATGGGCAAGCCCGTCTCTGTGACGGCCGAGGCGGCGCGTTTTGTTGGCAGGCCGTCGGAGGAGGCCGCCGCCATTTCTCTGAAATTCGAAAGCGGGGGGATTGCCGCGCTGACGGTCGGCGGTTATGGCGCCAACGCGCATTGGGATTATCCGCGCATTGATATCACGACGCGTCATGGCCAGGCGCGCTTGCGGGGCCGCCATCATATGTGGGACTCGCTTGCCTGGGCAAAGCGCAGCGAGGATACCGTCAGCGCCTACACGCAGCCGGCCGAGATCCTCGGCACGACGCGTTACACGCATGCCTTTACGCATTTCTTCGAACGCCTGCGCACGGGCGAGCAGCCGAGCGCCACGATCGAGGACGGGATGCTGTCGGTCGCCATCGCCGATGCCGTCGCGAAATCAGCGCGCAGCGGAGTGAAAGTTAGCTTAGACCTTGACTGAGGATAATATCATGCGATTGGGAGTTGAAGTCGGCAAGCACACCCATGATGTGGCTGCCGAGCACGGGATCAAAGGCGTTCCGATCTCGGCCGATCAGTTGGTAAATGAAGGCTTGGACAAGACGCTGGCGCCGCTGGTGGAGCGCGGTTTGCAGGTCTGTCAGATTGGCGCCTTTGGCTTCAATCCGTTGTCGGTCGATGCCGAAGCGCAGGCGATTCAGACCGAGACGCTGGCCAAAGCCATCCCTTTGGCGGCGGAGACCGGCTGCCCCTATATCGTCATCAACGGCGGCAATTATCATCCCTCGGGCTTCGGCGCCGCCGACCCGCGCAATTTCACGGAGGCGTCGCTGCAACGCGTCGCCGAGGCGCTGATGCCGCTGCTCGATTCGGCGGAGAAGCACGGCGCCAAGCTGTCCATCGAGCCCTACTTGAAAACAGCCGTGCATTCGCCGGAGAGCTTCCTGCGGCTGAAAGAATTGGCTCGGAATTCGGACGCCCTGCGCTGCAATGTCGATGTGACCAGCTTGTACAACTATCAGGACCTCTGGGCTCCAGCGCCCAAAGTCGAGCAGATCTGCAATGGTTTAGCCGGGCACTATGGCTTGGGTCATGTCAAGGGTGTCGCGCTCAAGGATGGCTTCCACATTCATGTTGAACTGGCGCCGATTACTGAAGACAGGACCGATTGGTCACAGATGCTCCGCCTGATGGCGCCGCACATGCCCGCTGACAGCTGGCTGATTTTGGAGCACATGTTCACGCCCGAAGAAGCGCGCGTCAGCCTGACGTATCTGAGACAGGCCGCAGACGAGGCAGGTGTGAGCCTGGAATAACAGTCGGCGATCGCGCAAATCTCAATCGTGCAGGGCAATTCAGCCGCCGGCCTACCCAGCCGACGCCTACTGCGCCCAGTCGTAGCATGTGGCCGCCATCTCCTCATCCGCGATTTTCGCCACGGCGTTGCGGTGGCGCTTGGGCATGCCGTGACGATCCTTCGGCAGCCGCTCGCCAATATGCTCGTCGTATCGAATCGACTCGACAATGGCGTCCCGTTTGCGCTCGCCAGCCGCGATCATGCTTGCAACGGCGCTTCGAATATCTCCAATGTACGCGGTCAGCCAATTTAGCCACTCCTGAATGACGGCTTGCCCGCGCAGCACGGGTCCATGTCCGGCAATCAGCGTTTCGATATCCAACTGCTTGAGCTGATTGATGGATGCTTCCAACTCCAGGCTGCTATGGAATATGGCCGGCACAATGCCGGTAACAACCGTATCACTCGCGACCAGGAGTCGGCAGTCGCTGAGGTAAATGCTGACGATATCAGGGCTGTGCCCGGGCGTTGGGAAGAGATGCAACTGCCTGGCGCCCAAGTCGATCCACAGTTGGCTGTCGAATGTAATCGTCGGATGCAGAATCCTCGCGCTGATTGCCGCTTCGTCAAGCCCCAGCTGGCGGCGAAAGCTGGGAATCTGCCGCTGAATCTCGGCGACTGTCTTGCGCGGCGCGTAGACATCTGATCCCCGAAAAGCCTCGCCGCCCAGTATGTGATCGCGATGCCCGTGCGTGATGATCACGCGATTCGGATCGTAGCCGCGCTCGCGAATGAAGTCGGCCATTAGGCGGCCCTCTTCGGGATAGGCGCCGACATCAATCGCGAGCGCCGCCTGCTCGCCCAGAACAATGACGTTTTTGCCCGCGGCCGTGCTATGGGGCGCGCTGAATATGCCGGGCGCTTCTTCTACGATCATGCGCTTTCTCAGTAGTTCCTACAAAATAATTAGAAATTGTAGGGGCGACTGACCCGCAGTGTCTACGCGCGGCGGTGAGTCGCCCTCTCCGCAACCGGCATCTATTCATGCGGACGAGCCAAGGCTCGCCCCTACAAATCGTTTGGGGAGTGTAACATCCTTCACATTAGACACTCCCCGATCCTGCGTTTATGTGCTCCGCGCAGCTTGCCAGCCGAATCTTGGGTGATGCGGAGCGCCGCGTCTCAGCTTGACGATACTTGCATTGGCAGCCTGCTCATTTCATGCGCTCGTCGTAATAGGCTTGATACGCCGCCACCCATTCTTCGCCGCCGGCTGCCTGCCATTCGTCGAGGAACTCCTGCCACTCGGCTTCGAAATTCGCTGGAGCAGCCGTGATCATTTCTGTCCAACCCGTCAGCAGCGCATCTCCCAAAGCGACCTTGATGTCATTCAATTCGGGAAATTCGACAAATTGGAAGGGCATGGAGGCGCCCGTCCATAGAGCGCTGGCGACCAGCGTATCGCGCAATCCGCCGCCTACCGTCGGCTCCCAGATTTCGACATTGGCGAAAGCTTCGTCGAGCGTATCGTATTCGGCAATGGGGATGACGCCGCGGGCGCCGCCCTGCCCAAAGTAGAACCAGAGCGGATAGTAGGTGGATTCGTAGGGCCAATTCTCTTCGATTCGTTCGAAATTGCCGTTCTCATCGAAGGATGTATAGTGTAAGCCCTCGATACCGGCGGAGAGCAGTTTGCGCGCTTCACGGGAATTCAAGTATTCGAGGAAGTTGATCGCTTCCTGCGGCGTATCGGATACGGCGGAAACGGCGATCCAGCCATTGTTTACGACGCCTTCCGAGCGTGTGAATTCGAAACCGGTGGCGGTGAAGGGCGGCAAGAAGCCGAGCTCGGCATTGGGAATTGGGAAGTTGCCGGAATTGGGGAACCACGACAAGCCCGCCTTCCCAGCCTGGATGTAACGTTCGCTGAGATCAGGAAAGCTCCGAATCGTTGGGAAGTCTGTATTGACCAAGCCGTCCGCGTACAAGCCGTTCATGTACTCAAGAGCCGCCTTGATATTGCTGCTGGTCACGATGGGCGCCAAAGCGCCGTCATCGCTAATGTAGAAATTCTTCTCCTGATCGAAGAAGCTGGTGGGCACGCCGAAAGCCGTGAAGACGGGAAGCATGGTGCGACGGAAGCCGCCGCCGGTGCCTTCCAGCTGCCAGCCGACCGTGCGCCCGTCTGGATCGCGATCTTTGAAAGCTTGCAGCAGCGCGCGGAACTCGACTTCATTCGTGGGGTAATCCATTCCCAGCTCGTCCATCCAGTCCTGGCGCACGAGGAAGACCCAGTCAAAGCCTTCCGCCACCATCGGGACGTAGTACACCTTGCCGGCGCGCTTCATAGAACTGTAGCGATCGGAGTGCACCAGGTTGTATAGGTAGGGGTGATCATCCGGATTGATGTAGTCATCCAGCGCAATGATGACCTCGTCTTCAATCCATTGCGGGCTCAAGTCCATGTGATGGTAAATGTCGATATCCTCTTCGGAAGCGAGCGCGAGGTTTCTCACTTGACCGATATCGCCCCAGCCCGCGGTCACGAATTTAACATCCACATTTGCCTGTCGCTCCAGCTCCAGAATGACCGGATCGTTGTCCCAGTCGATCGTCACACCGCCGCGAAACACGGTGATTTCAGTCGGCTCTTCTTGCGCGGCGGCCAGAGCGAACGCGAACATCGCCAGCGGGATCACGAGTATGCGAATTCGTTTCAACCATGCATTAGCAGTCATTTGTCCTTCTCCTAATGTCTAAGTAGCGTGCGAACAGCCTGTGCAATGTTGACGAAAATCCTCCTCCTTCCTGGGACTCATTCCTTGCTCGATCCCAACAGTATCCCGTGCACAAAGTAGCGCTGCACAAAAGGATAAGCCAGCACAATCGGCACGATGGTCAGAACGATGGTGGATGCCCGTATAGTCGCTGGCGATGTGACGCCGATGCCGCCGGTGTTGTGTTCGAAGGAAGTCGACTGCGTCACGATATTGCGCAGGTGCAGCGCCAGCGGGAATAGCTCGCGCTCCGAAAGATATATCATCGGCCAGAACCAGTCATTCCAGTATTGCACCGCGTAGAAAAGCCCGACCGTCGCAAGTATCGGCTTCGATGTCGGAACGACGATGCGGAAGAGTATCGTGAAGGCGCTTGCGCCGTCCACTCTTGCCGCCTCTTCTATTTCAGGATTTCGCGTGCGGAAGTAATTCTTGGTGAGGATCAGGAAGAATGGGTTGATCGTAAAGGGCAAGATGACCGCCAGCAAGTTGTTGCGCAGGCCCAATTGGCGAATGAGAATAAACTTTGGAACGAGCCCGCCGTCGAAGAAAAGCGTTACCAAGAACAGCGTGAAGATAAGGGAGACAAAAGCCAGACCGCGTTTCGACAGGAAGTACCCGGTGATGGTCGTCCAGATGAGGCTGTTGGTCGTTCCGATTGCAGTGATGAAGATTGAATTGGCAAGACTGCGCGTCAGTTGGGGATTCTCCAGATTGTATTGGTAGGCTTCTATGGTGAAACTGGACGGAATTAAGTGGTAGTCGCTGGCGAAATACGCTTCCGGCGTCGAGAACGAGATCACAAGAATGTACCAGAAGGGATACAGCGTCATCAGGCCGAAGACCGCCAAGCCAAAGACGATGGCTATATCAATCGGCGACCATCTTAAGCCGCGCATCAGTAAATGCCCTCGCCGTCTTGCAGGCGCTTTACCCCTTCGTTGGCGACCAGCAGCATGATCAGACCCAGGAGCGACTGGATGAACCCTGCCGCCGCCAAGCGGGAGAAACGCGGAAACTCGGAGAAGGAGCGCACGATATAAGTCTGAATGATGTCGCCCGTTTCATACACCAATGGGTTGTATAGGTTGAAGACCTGGTCGAAGCCCACGCGCAGCACGTTGCCGATGCTCAGCAGCAGCAGAACGACCATGGTCGGCCGCAGCGCCGGCAAAGTGACAAATAGAACTTTCTGCAGGCGATTGGCGCCGTCAACTTCGGCCGCCTCGTACAAAGCCGGGCTGATGGTCGCAATCGTAGCCAAGTAGAAGATGCTGCCCCAACCGACGGTGCGCCATATTTCGGAAACGACGAGCGTGAACGGGAAGACATTGGGATCTTGCAGGAAGTCTATCCGCGGGAGACCAAGGCTGGCGAAGACGTTGTTCACAGCGCCAAAGTCACGCGAGAGCAAGTCGTTGAAAATGCCCGCAAGCACAACCCAGGAGATAAAAAATGGCAGATAAGAAACCGTCTGCACCGTTCGCTTGAAGACTGTGACGCGGACCTCGTTAATCAGCAAGGCGAGAATGATGGGGCAGGGAAAGCCAATAAGAATGCGCAGCAGATTAATCTTGAAGGTGTTGAAGAAGGCTCGCCGGAATGTCGGGTTCTCGAACAGCCACTGGAAGTGTTCAAAGCCGACCCAATCACTGCCGAAATAACCTTTCTTAAAGGAGAAATCTTGGAAGGAAATGATGACGCCGTACATCGGTAGATAGTGAAAGACAAACAGATAGACCAGCGGCGGTATAATCAGCAGATACAGCATCTTGTTCATGCGTATATCGCGGAGGGCGTTACGCGCGTAGGAAGCGGAGGCGAACCGGCGGCTTGTCGTCATATCAGCATGGGGCAGTCAAGACCGCCCGGAGATGTTTTCATAAGACAGAATTAATCGAAACAGAACTATTCAGCGGCGCTTATTCTCGCGCACAGACAGTAAGGCATCTGCTCGCGAATTCGCAGCCATTGCGACGGATGCGCTGGCTCACACACGCAACGCTACTATCCCAATTGTAACTTGGCGCAACTGGCCTTTCCAAATGGCTCCGGCGAGCGCGCTAATTCTGCGGCGCTTATTCTCGCTTGCCGCGAATTTGCTTCAGGTTGGAGGCGACTCAATAGCCGCGCATACGATCTTGCGCCGCTTGGGTCCATCAAGTTCCAACAGCAGGATGCTCTGCCAGGTACCCAGGGCAAGCTTGCCGTCGACAATCGGGATCGAGAGCGACGCGCCGGCGAAAGCGCTCAGGATATGCGCTTCAGCATTGGGGTTGCTGCGCCGCGCGTGGCGGAAGGGCCGCAGTTCGCGCAGCCAATTGTCCGCTACCTTTACCAGATCCTCCCGCAGATCCGCATCATCTTCGCAGAGAATCAGCGCGGCTGTCGTATGCAAAATGTGAAAGACGGCGACTCCCTGTTCCACATTGCCGATCATGGATTGGCATTGCGCAGTCAGGTCTAGGGCCTGCGTCTTTTGTTCAGTTGCGACTGTTATTTGGCGCATCGTTCGTTATTGACGCCTTCCGCCGTACTCTAAGGCTAGTACCGCCGATCGAAGAGCGGATGATACACTTCGCGGAAGAAAGCCTGACGTTCCGCGCTCAAGCCATCGATCACGGCTTTGTCAAATCTCGGTTTGTGGTGGCGCACGTTCACATGATTATAGGCGTAGAAGACCGCAATGCGGTTGTGCTCCTTCACTTCCCAGGTATTGCCGGAATGGCAAACCGCTTCGGCAAAGGCGACGATAGACCCGGGCGGACAGGCATAGCGATCAAAGAGAAAAGACTTGGTCACTTCTTCGCGCTGGCTTTTGTCAAAGACGCTTTGCGGAACCTTGAAATTGGATTTATGCGAGCCAGCCATGAAGAGCGTTCCGCCTTTGTCATACACCACTTCGTTCAACTCGAAAACCACTCGCAGCATGCCGCTGTAGATCTTGTTGTTGTAGGCATGGTAATGGTAGTTGGGGTTCAGCGTGGGACCGCCGCCATGGGGCCCGATGCCTTGGTCGCCGTATTTGCGGACGCTGACGAAAGCGCTTTCCAGCCGCCACTTTTCCGGATTGTTGGAGATGGTGAATTCCAGCAGATCGATCACAGCGGGATGATCGATTAGGTCGGCGAATGGACCGCCGGGCAAAGACCGCTCATGCGCGGGAAGCGACTCCGGGTCGTTCTCGAGCATTTCGGTATGCGCCTTCAAGCGATCAACAAGATCCGGCTCGAGTACACCCGGCAGGACGATGTAACCCTTAAGATCAAAAGTGAACTTCTGTTCTTCCGTCAACATCGCTAAGGTCTCCTATAGGCTCAGTTTTCTTATGAACGCATCAAGATTGTCTACGCTTTCCGCCTGCTGGTCGCTCGAATCTGGCTTTCGACATCGCTGACGAGGATCATGCCATCGGCGCCGCTGCCGGAGATGCTAGTCCAATCAATGCCCGCAGCCTTGGCCAGGCGTCTCGCTTTCGGCGAGATCTTGGCGCGCGCCGCTTCCCTCGGCGCCTCGGCGAACTTCCCGCCCTGCTCTTCGGTCGCGGGGCGAGTCTCGACCGCTGCCCTCCGGACCTCCTCGTCCGTCTTGGGCGACGAAGCCGGGAGGCTCGCCACGTCAGCGCCGCTTTCGACATTGAGGGCTATGTCCGCAGTTTCGATTATCGCAACCACTTGTTGCGGCATGACGGCGCTTTCATCCGGCTCGACAATCTCAGTCAGCGTCCCGTCAATGAAGGCGTCCACCTCGACAATCGCTTTATCCGAGTCGATCTCAAAGAGCAGGTCGCCCTTCTCAACCTTGTCGCCGACCCGCTTATGCCAGGCGACCAATATCAATTCAGCGACCGCCTCGCCAATCTGCGGCACCAGTACTTCGACCCGCATTTCAATGCTCCATCAATTCTAAGATCGCGCTTCGGATTTGCCTTTCATCCGGAATGACAGCGCTCTCCAAAACGGGGGAAAATGGGACCGGCACATTGGGCGCCGCCACGCGCATTATAGGCGCGTCCAAGTATCCGATCGCTTGGCTAGCGATTTCAGCCGCCAATTGCGAGCCCCAACCCCCTCGTTCATTGCCTTCCTCCACGATGACTAGGCGCGATGTCCTCACTACCGAGTCTATCACCAGTTCGGTGTCAAAAGGAACGAGGCAACGCGGATCGACGACTTCGACGCTCAAGCCTTCAGCTTCGAGCGCCTCGGCCACGTTCAAGCTGCGGTGCAGCATCAATCCGTTGGCGACAAGGGTGATGTCGGCGCCCCGTTTCTTGATATCTCCTTTGCCCAGTGGCACAAGGTATTCGTCATCTGGCACGTGACCGCGGCTGATGCTGCTGGCGGCCAGCTGCCGGCCCCTGCTTCCGTATAGATGTTTGTGCACGCAAAAGAGTACCGGGTTGTTGTCGCGCAGGGCCGATTTGAATAGCCCTTTGGCGTCGAAGGGTGTGGCCGGCGTCACGATTTTTAAGCCGGGAATGCCAAAGAAAACTGTCTCCACTGAGTTGGCGTGTTGCGCGCCCCGCCCGGAAGCGCCAGTCGGCAATTGAAACACCAGCGGGATACTGACTTGGCCGCCGGACATGTAGCGCAGTTTGGCGCATTGTTGCATGATCTGATCAAATGCGGTGAAGATGAAGTCCCCGTACTGAAAGTCGATGATCGGGCGCAGGCCTTGAATGGCGGCGCCAATCGCCAAGCCTACAAAGCCGGCTTCTGATATGGGTGTGTTGAGGACGCGCTCCGGTCCAAATTCGTCGAGCAGCCCCAATGTGAACAAGAAAGAACCGCCGATGCGGATGTCCTCGCCCAGCACGAAAACCTGGTCATCACGTCGCATTTCTTCGCGCAATGCTTCGCGCAAGGCCTGCACAATCGTCAATTCTCGTGATGACGATGGGGACGCTCTCGGCTTATCAGTCAACATAGAGATGCTCCAGCGCAGAGGTGATAGCGGGAGCTTCACTCGCCAGCGCGTAATCCACAGACGCGTCGATTGCGGCCATCACAGCGGCTTGCAGGTCTTCGATCGCGCTCGCCGCGAATCGATCATCCCGCAGCAGCCGATCGCGAAACGCGGGTATCGGATCGGTCTTGAACCAAGCCTCTACCTCTTCCTGCGGGCGATAGGTTCCAGGATCATCGCGTTTGTGGCCGCCGCGGCGATACGTTAGGCATTCGATCAACGCGGGTCCATCGCCGGCTCTGGCGCGATCCGCCGCGCTTTTCACGGCTTCGTACACGATAATTGGATCATTGCCGTAAATTGTGCTGCCGGGCATGCCGTAGGCCGCGGCGCGTTCGGAGACGTAGTCGATCGCCATCGCTTCCGTAATGTGCGTGGAAACGCCGTAGAGGTTGTTTTCGCAGAGGTAGACCACCGGCAGATTCCATAGAGCGGCGAGGTTTAGCGCCTCATGCCAATCGCCTTTGTTGGCGGTGCCTTCGCCGAAAAAATTTAGGGCAACCTGGCTCGTCTGCCGGCGCTTGAAGGCGAAGGCCATTCCGGCGGCGATTGGCGACGAGGCGCCAACAATGGCGATAGCTGGCAGCGCGCCGACGGACATGTCGCCGACGTGCAATGAGCCGCCTTTGCCACGGCAGCAGCCCGTCTCCTTTCCAAATAGCTCCGCCATTAAGGCATCGGCGCTGACGCCTTTTGCCAAAGCCTGGCCGTGCCCGCGATGCGTCAGGGTAATGACATCATCCGCGTCCAGCGCCAGGCAGGCGCCAACGACGGTCGCTTCCTGGCCCAAAGACAGATGAATGGTTCCCGGCATGATTCCCTGTAGAAACAGCTCGTTGACCTTCAATTCAAACTGCCGGATCAAGACCATTCGCCGATACATCTCTCTCAGCAAATCCGCCTCGTATGGTTCAAGCGGCGCCGCATCGGGTATCTGTGGCAGGCGGATACTCAGTTCTTGCATTTACCTGTTCTCCCTTGCGGCAATCTTTGCCAAACTCTGAACATGTGGCTGGACGGCCTGCGTCACCGCCCGATACGCGTCGAAATAACTATCGTATAGCCGCCGTGATTCAGCCGCTGGCTGCAAAACATCGGCTGGCAGGCTGCGTACTCGCTGCGCGTCCGCCCAGTCGCGAAACAAGCCTGTCGCAATGCCAGCCAATATCGCGGAGCCGTAGGCCGCGGATTGTACAACCGGCTTCACCACTGGGCGACCCAGCACATCACAAACGATTTGACCCCAGAGCTGGCTCTGCGCGCCGCCGCCAATCAGATACAACCGTTGGATCGAATCCCCAAAGGAATTGACCAGCTCGAAACAGTCGCGCAGTGAAAAGGCGACCCCTTCCAAGATTGCGCGCGCAAAGTCTGCCAGGCGGTGCCCTCTGCCGATGCCAACAAAGTCGCCTCGCAGATGAGGATCCCAATAAGGAGACCGCTCGCCCTGCAGATAGGGATGAAACAGAAGCCCGCGCGCGCCTGGCGCTGACTCCGCGGCGAGCGACTCAACCTGACTGTAGGCAGGCTGCCCATCGTGCTGCGCCGTCGCTGAACAGCAAAACGTCTCCGCGAACCATTGTAAAGTGGAGGTTCCGGAGTTGGTGGCTGTGATCGCGAACCAATGCGGATCTACGACGTGTCGGTAGATGATCGCGCCGGGGCAGGGTTTGGCCTCGCGCATGACCAGGTTCACGTTGGCGGCTGTGCCAAGCTTGAGCACGCAATGTCCGGGCGCGATCGCGCCGATGCCGGCGGCTTCGACCACGGAGTCGCCACTGCCGACAGCCACGGGCGTGCCTTCCAGCAAGCCGCAATCGCGCGCGGCCGCCCGAGTCAACTCGCCGCTGACTTCGGCCGCCGGTCGCACTTCCGGCAGCGCTTCCGCGGCCAGATCGACGAGTTCAAGCAAGGCGGGCGACCAGGCGCCGGCCCGCACATCATAGAGCTGAGTGCCGATGGCGTCATAAAGATCGGTCTGATAGAGCCCGGTGAGTCGATAACGCACATAATCTTTGACCACCAGGATGCGGCGCAAACGCCGGAACAGGGAAGGCTTGTTCTCGCGCAGCCAAAGCAACTGCGGCAGGGTCCAGGCTGGATTAACGCGGCACAGGGTGGCTGCGAATATGGCGTCGCCGCAGGCGGTTTCCAGGCGCTCTGTCTGTGGTGTACTGCGCAAATCCGACCAATGAATGGTCGGGTGCAGAATGTCGCTGGCGCCATCCATGAGCGCGACGCTATGAGCTGGACCTGCGACAGCCAGGCTGGCAACGCTGGCTGGCTCGATGCCGCTAGATTCCAGGCAGCGGCGGACCGCCTGACAAGCGCTGCCGTACCAGTCCTCCGGGTCCTGCTCGGCGGCCGCGGATTGCGGATGGTAGGTGGGATACGCTTGCGCGCTCTGGCTGATCGGGCGCAGTCCCTCATCGACAATGATGCATTTGCAGGCGCTGCTGCCGACATCAAGGCCAATCAGAAATAACGACATAGAGAATAACCGTAGTTGAGATTCATATTCATTATATCGGAAGCGAGCGCTTAAGTTCATGACCTCTGAACCGCAAAAGCTACTGAATTGTGGACGAGAATCCGAAGTCGGGTAGGTCAAATTGCGAAAGCGCAAATTGCGCTGGCGCTAACTGATGCACCTCCTCCTTCAAAAACCGAACAAGTGCCGGTCCTCGGCGGGTGAGCGCCATTCTTTCGCCGCTCAATCACCTTCACCGAGTGCTGGGCGGTCGAGTATCCGGCGGGGCTGGGCCATCGCCGCATCGCCTTCTTCGGCTGGGCCCCCGATTCGCTCAGCGGCAACGACCGCCTGCGCGGCTACATCGATGGCATGCAGTCGCTCCAGCTCCCAATCGCAGACCGGTTCTTAATCCGGTCGGATTACCCCGATGGCGAGATTGATCGCATCCTGCGGTCCTGGCGGCAATCGGCGCCGGTAAGCCGCCCGACCGCTGTCATCGTGGTTGCCGACTACATTGCCATCGCCGTGGTTCGCGCCGCCGAACGGCACGGATTCCGCATCGGCGAAACGCTCTCCGTGGTCGGTTTTGACGGCTTGCCCATCGGTCAAATCATCCGCCCGGCGCTGACCACGCTGCGGCAGCCGATGCAAACGATTTCGCAGGCGCTGCTGGAGCTATTCCAAGACGCTCTGACTGGCTCGGCCGCGGACCCACTGTCCCGTCTAATCAAACCTGAACTGGTCATCCGCGAGTCGAGCGGCTCGCCGAAGAACGACTGAGGGTCGGACGGTGGATGTGGCGGGAATGCCGCGCTACGGTGCAAGCAACTTCAGATGTTGCCAGTCACATTTGTGAGCGACTTGCCCAATCCCTGTGCGCCGGCGTCTATGCGGCCTGTTCCTTGCCCCAGCGAGCTAGGGAAGGGGAGAAATACTTACCGCGACGCGAATACTCTCGTTTGGGCGCCGGCTCTTACGCTCGCGAGTCAGTGGTATTTCGTACTCTTCCGGCTCTTTGTGCTCGCGGTCGTATTCCTCGTCTTTGATGGCGCGCTCGATGGCGTTTTCAACAATTCCAGCTATGACATCCGGCGGCAGCAGAAGCTTCATCAGTTCTTGCGCCATCATGTTGCCCATTATATTTCCCGCGACAGAGACTGAATGATCCAAGAAGTCCGGTGAGTCTTTGCCGTCCTTGTCCACGCCTTGTACGCAGCGCAGTTTATCGATCAGATTGTCTTCGTAACCGCTCCATTCTGACTCCACTTTCTCGACAGTTCTGTACATAATTTGTTCAGCCATGAAGAATTCCATGCGCTCGACGCCTTTCATGTCCCATGTCAATTTTTTCCGTCCTGACCGAGGCATATTACTCTCCTTCTACCATGCGTTTTCCAACACGCCAGAGTCGATTGCTCTGGCCTACCATGCGGCCGCGAGGATGCAAGGGGCAATTTGAAAAGACGTTGACACGCGCTAAAATTGTCGATATTGACAGCAGGCGCGCCACTGACGATGACTTGATGATGGCGAATGCGGCTTGCCGGAAGAGCTTGAAAGATGATTCCAGACGCCCAGGTTGCGCAATCTGATATCAACGACTTCTTGTCGTCGCACGCGTTTTCAAAATGCGAGTTCGACTTGACATTCCTCGATCCGCCCTTCAATCAGGCCAAGGACTACGCCTCGCACGACGACGACATGCCCGAAAGAAAATACTGGGATTGGATGGCGCAGGTCTGTGGCTCAGTCTATGCGCAAACCTCCGAAGGCGGCGCGATTTATTTTATGCAGCGCGAAAAGAACAGCGAGCAGGTGCTGGCCTGCCTGCGCGCCAGCGGCTGGACGCTGCAAAACCTCATCATCTGGAAGAAGCTGACTTCCGCCGTGCCCATGAGCCGGCGCTTTGGCAAGCAATATCAAATTATCGCCTACGCTACCAAAGGCAGCAGAGCGCGGCTTTTTCATCGCTTGCGCATTGACCCGCCCTTGCCAGCCAACTACAAACACAAGCGTTCCAACGGCATGTATGTGACCGATATTTGGGATGACATTCGCGAATTGACAGCGGGATATTTCGCGGGCGATGAGGCCTTGCGGGATACAGACGGATCGCGCTTCCACAAGCAGCAAGCGCCAATTGCCCTGCTGCTGCGGATTATCCTGAGTTCATCGCAGGTTGGCGACTGCGTGTTTGACCCATTTGCCGGAACAGGGACGACCTTGGTTGTCGCGCAGCAGTTGGGTCGGCGTGGAGTAGGCGTAGAGATAAACGCCGACAACGCCGAGTGCATCCGCGAGCGTCTGCGCGCAATCCGCCCGGCCGATGATGTTCAGCGCTTTCGCGACGAGTACAAATATACCGAGAATCTCGACGAGATTTGGGACGACGAAGTTGAAATGGGAAAACAGAGTGTACTCGATCTACCACTTTTTCGCCCATCTGTATCGTAATCGGCAGGTGTTGGCGCACGTTGCCAGTCTCGAATCTTTTCCTTGGGATTGCGAGCTTTTTTCGTATGTGGGTAGAGGAAGGTTTCCTGACTTTGCCATTCGCGTGAACCCAGGAGGAGATCTCGACGGTGGCGAGCTCATAGAAGTAAAAGATAGCAAGTCCTTTTCGGTCTCATCGTTCAACTCGACTATTCCGACAGGAACGAAGTTGATTGCTGAGCTTACAAGCGGGAAGCGAAGTGTGATACGTGATCAGATGTTGGCCGCCGGCGACGACATTGATAGCCTTCCCGAACGTGAGGTTTTCTATCTTCTGCGTGGCAAACCTATAGGCAAGTGCAAGATTTGCCTGGTGCATGGCAGCTTCTTTGAAACGATAAAGGTCGAGCAGTTGATTCAGCAGGCATTCGGCCAGGTCCTTGATGAACGCTTGGCGGAAGAAGACTTGGACATTAGCGACGAATTGCGCAATTTGATGGTGCGCGTATTCTCGCGTCAGGATAGCTTTAGCCGAGTACGTCACGTGGACAGGGCCACCGTAAAGCTGCGCTTCCGCATAATGACGGAGGCAAAGAAAGAAGGCAACATATTCAACGCGACTATCTATCCGGAGATTGAGAACGATACAATCAGCCTGGTAATTCCGTGCGTTTGTCAAGAAAATCTAGCCGTGCGTTTGGAGCATTTAAAGCAAGCAGTATCGACATCTGAATTGGATCAAGGCAAGCAATTTGTAATCATGCATCCATTTAATGGCGATTACCATGTCTTGAGCTTTCCTATAAGGAATGTTCCATAGCGGATCGGGAAAGAGCAGCGAAAGGCAAAGCATGAAAAAAGTATTCGTGGTCTACGCGGCGGACAACGTCGGCACCGCCGTCCTCGAACCGATTCAGGTCGGCGATCATGTCGGCTGCAACGGCGAGCGCAGCGACCTCGAGGTGGTCGCGTTGGACGATATCGCCTACGGGCACAAGATCGCGCTGATGGATATCGCCGCCGGCGACACCGTGCTCAAATATGGGCTCAGCATCGGCTCGGCCACGCGCGAGATCAAAGAAGGCGAGCATGTGCACGCGCATAATGTCGAGAGCAACCGTGGCCGCGGCGACCTGGCCGGCAGCGGCGCGCTAAGGGCTGAATAGCGAAAATGGCGGGGCGACTTTGCAAGTCGCCCGCAGCCAGCACAAGGAGAACAGCATGTCTGAATTCCTGGGTTACATCCGCCCCAACGGCGATGTCGGCATCCGCAATCATCTCTTGATTCTATCGGGCACGGTCTACGCCAACGGCGTCTGCGAGCGCGTCGCCGGTACAATTCACGGCGCCGTGCCCATCACGCATGCCAACGGGCGCTGCCAAGTCGCGCCGGACCTGCGCGTGACGCGGCGCTTCCTGGCTGGCACCGCCATGAATCCGAATGTCGGCGCGGTCGTCATCATCGACCATTTCAAAGAAGAGGGCATGACCGCCGAAGACCTGGCTGATGATATCGCGGCCACCGGCAAGCCAATCGCCACTGTCAACATCCGCGGCGATGGCGGCTTCATCAGCGCGGTCGATAAAGCGACCCGTTACGCCCAAGACTTCGCGCGCCAGATCAGCCTCGATCAACGCGAGGCGGCGCCGATGAGCAAGATCCTCTTCGGCACAGAATGCGGCACATCCGATACCACTTCCGGCTTGGCGAGCAATCCCGCCAACGGGCTCGCTGGCGAAATCTTGATCGCCCAGGGCGGCCGCATGCTGATGGCTGAATGCACCGAGTGGATGGGCTGCGAGAATTGGTTGACCGACAAAGCGGCCAGCCCGGCTGTTGCCGAGGCCATCCTGGCCGGCGTGCGGCACATGGAAGCGCGCGCGCTCGCCAGCGGCGAGGATATCCGCGGCTCCCAGCCGACCGGCGACAACATGGCCGGCGGGCTGACCACGATTGAAGAGAAGTCGATGGGCGCGGTCAAGAAGATCGGCGACAGCCCGATCATCGAGTATCTCGAAATCGCCGAGGCGCCAACCAGGACGGATCCGGGCAACTACGTGATGTACGGTCCCGGCATGGGCGCCGAAAGCATCAGCAGCATGGCGGCGGCCGGCTGCCAAGTTCTGACCTTCTGCACCGGCGGCGGCCACACCTCCAACCATCCCATCATGCCAACCATCAAAGTGACGGGCAATCGACAGTCTTTCGAGCTGATGCGCGACACGGTCGATGTCGATATCAGCGGCGTATTCTATGACGAGATCACGCTGGCGGAGGCTGGGCAAATCGTCTATGACGAGGTCGAGCGCGTCTGCAATGGCTACCTGACCAAGTCCGAAGCGCTGCGCGATAACAACAGCTTCGCCATTCACCGCGTTGGGCCGAGCATTTGACGGGTGAAAAACAGACTACAGAGGTCGCAGAGAGCGCAGAGCTTCACTTGTCGAGGCATCGGTCGCTGTTGGGGCGACTGACGGTCAGTGTCGACGGTCAATGTCTACGTGACCCGCGCGACCCTGTGAGTCGCCCGCCAACCACGAAATTGTAGGGGCGACCCTTAGGCCGCCCGCCTTAGCGCAAACGTTGTAGGGGCGAGTTGGTGGCTCGCCCGCAACATACCGAGCAGAACTGGCGCCGCGCCTCGGATCAAACTCAGATGCAGTTGAATCTCCCCTACGGAAACGGCCGCATACAAGCTGTATTGCCCGCTGGATCCAACGTCGAATTTGTCACGCCAAAGCATCAGAGGCCCGCCGACGATCCGGCGGGGACGGTACGCCACGCGGTCTACAATCCGCTCGGCGCCGTGAAACCGCCGCGCGCGGGCCAGACGGTCGCCATCGCCATCAACGACAAGACGCGGCCCGTGCCGCATGAATACCTGCTGCCGCCCGTGCTGGGTGGAATGCGCCAGGCCGGCGTTCGCAATGAGGATGTGTTATTCATCATCGCGACCGGGACGCACCCGCGTATGACGCCGGCCGAGTACAGCGCCATTCTGCCGGCTGACCTGCTCGAGACCTATCGCGTCGTCTGTCACGATGCCTTTGATGAGGCCAATCTGACCCATCTGGGAGTGACCGACCGCGGTACGCCCGTAACCATCAACAGCGACTACCTGGCGGCTGATTATCGCATCGTCATCGGCAATATCGAGCCGCATCAGTTTCAGGGTTTCTCAGGCGGGGTCAAGAGCGCCGCCATCGGCCTCGCGGGCGTAGAAACCATCAACCGCAATCACGCCATGATGCGCGAGGACGGCGCGCGGCTAGGCGTATTCGATGAGAATCCGGCGCGCCAGGATGTGGAAGAAATCGGCCGCATGATCGGCGTTGATTTCGCCGTCAACGCGCTGCTCAACCATGACAAGCAGATCATCAATGCCTACGCCGGCGATCCGGCCGCGGTCATGCTCGCCGGCATTCCCCAAGCGCGAGCGCTGTATCTGGCGCGGGTGGATGCGCCCTTCGAGCTGATGATCGTCTCGCCCGGCGGCCACCCCAAGGACATCAACCTGTACCAGGCGCAGAAGGGCCTGGCGCATGCAGCAGCAATCACGAGAGAGGGCGGCGCGCTGATCCTTTGCGCCGCCTGCCCGGAAGGCAGCGGCAATCAGGGCTACGAAGCCTTTATGAAGCGCTCGCCGATGCCCTCGCACAAAGCTGTCCTGGAGCGCTTCGAACGCGAGGGATTCCAAGTCGGGCGGCACAAAGCCTTTCAGATTTCCCGCGACGCCGCGCGGATTCGGACGACGCTCGTATCCGAGCTGGACGATGATTTCGCGCGGGCGTTGCTGCTCCAGCCACAGCCGGATTTGCAGACTGCCATCGACGCCGCGCTGGAGACGCTTCCCAACGACGCGCGGATTGGCGTCATGCCGGCGGCGAATGCGACGATACCAATTCTAGTGTCGAATTAGCTTTTCGAGTCTGATATACTTTTGTCTGGATGTCACGCCAGCAGCGCGCTCACCGCGGAAAACTAGGTCCGTCCTTTGTTCTCAATTAAATTGTCGCAGGAAGAGGCTGACAGGTTGCTGGCGTTGGAGAAGCACCGTGTATCCGACGAGCCGATTCGCTTTCCACTGCCTAGGCGGAGATCATTTGCAAGGCTGGCGTCGGCCGATGGAGAAGAAGAGTTTGTCCTGGATATCTACTTTGGGGATGTCGATTTTTCACGCTTCTCGATTCAGCTTCGGGCGAGACAGTCGGTTATTTTGGCGCGGCTTGAATTGGATGGCCCCATCCACGAAAATCCGGACGGGTTCCTGATTCCGACCCCTCACCTCCATCTTTATCGTGAAGGCGAAGGAGTCATCTGGGCTTTTAAGATACCGACTCAAAAATTCACAAATCTATCCGATCGTTCGATCTTATGGAATGATTTCATGTGTTTCTGCAACATCACTATTCCGCCAAGAATTCAACGGGACATGTTCTCATGATCGCGGAAATTGAGCATCTAACAGACAAGTATCTTGACTGGCTTAAGAACGAGATTACCTTCCGCCAGCGGGGCCAAACTGTGGAAGTCACGACGCCTTTTCTGGACAGGCACAATGACTACATTCAGTTTTATACCAAGCTAGACGGTAACGAATTGCTGCTGTCGGACCGTGGCTATACGATTGCAAATCTGAAAATGAGTGGCTGCAAGCTAGATACCGAAGAGCGCCTGGCTCTGCTCAAGACTACCCTGAATGGCTTCGGTGTCAGCCTGGTGGACGATGACTTGCGCGTCAGGGCCTCAACGGGCGATTATGCCCGGAAGAAGCATCGTTTGCTGCAAGCTATTTTGGCGGTGAACGACCTTTTCTATCTGACAACTTCTTCAGCGCAAAACATGTATCATGAAGATGTCGTCGCCTGGTTGGATCATGCGGAAATCCGTTATATCTCGCGCGTAGAGTTATCCGGCAAGACCGGTTACAGTCATCACTTCGATTTTGTCATTCCAAAATCCGATTGCCAGCCGGAACGCGTGCTTCAAAGCATCAACTATCCCGACCGCGCCAGTGCCGAGCGAACCGTCTTCGCTTGGCAAGATACTCGCGAGTCTCGCACTCAAGGCGCGTGCGCTTATGCAATCTTGAATGACGGCGCCTCTTCAGTGCCATCGGACGTACTTGACGCCTTCCGCAACTACGATGTTCGCCCCGTCCTCTGGTCTGAGCGCGAGTCCGTGCGGGAAGAACTCGCCGCCTGATTGATGACCCGGCCAATCGACGAACCCAGCCGCGGCGCCGCGCGCATCGTCCTCGTCTGCTTCCTCTCCCTCTTCATCATCTTCGGCATTCGCCTTTCCTTCTCCGTCTTCTTCGCCGAGTTCGTCCTCGTCGAAGGCTGGAGCAACGAAGAGTCCGCCGCCATCTTCAGCCTCAATATGCTGGTCTTCGCCGTGACCGCGCCGTTGGCCGGTCTCGCGCTCGATCGCTGGGGACCGCGCCCCGTCTTCGGGCTCGGCGTGCTCTTGATGGCGGCCGGCTTGTGGCTGAGCAGCCGGGCAAATTCGCTGGGCGACCTGCTGCTGTCCTACGGCTTGATCGAAGGCATCGGCTTGGGCGTCACCGGTTTGGGACCAGTCGCCTCAGTCGTGGCCCGCTGGATATCGCCGGCGCAGCGCGGCCGCGCCATCGGCATCGCCTTCGCTGGCACGGGCTTGGGTTCGTTGCTCTTCGTGCCGCTCTCGCATCGGCTGATTGAAGCCTTCGGCTGGCGCGACGCCTACCTGGCGCTGGCGCTGGTCTGCCTCGTCATCTTATTGCCCCTAATGACAGTCGGCTTACAGCGGTCGCCGCAATCGCCGCCGGGCGCGCGCTACCGTTCCGCGACGCGCGTGGATTGGCGGGCGCTGCTGCGCAGTCCGGTCTTCTGGGCGCTGATGATCGCGGCCGTCATGACCATGGGACCCGTGCGCAGCTTGACTGTGCATCAGGTCGCTTACATGAAATCGGTCGGCGTAGAACGAGCGACCGCCGCGGCGGTGGTTGGCTTGGCCGGACTCTTGACAAGCGGCTTCTTCATCGCCTTGGGCTGGCTGTCGGATCGCCTTGGACGGGCGTCGGCTTACACCATCGGCGCGGCCGGCTTGCTGGGCGCAGTCGTCACGCTGGTTTGGCTGCGCGCTGGCGATACGCCGGCGCTCTTGCTGCTTTATGCCTTGCTCTTTGCCATGGGCGAAGGCGCGCGCAGCAGCGGGACGACGGCGCTGGCCAGCGATGTCTTTCAGCGTCACGGCTTGGGCATGATCAACGGCTTGGTCGGCGGCCTCGGCGGCTTGGGCGCGGCGCTGGGACCCTGGCTGGTCGGGCGCCTGCGCGATGAGAGCGGGGGCTACGATGGCGGGCTGCTGGTGGTCGTGATTATGGTCATTGTGTCTTTAGTCGCGTATTGGTATGTGGCGCGGTCGCGGTTTTGAGCGACGGGCGAGCTGCATTTCAAAGTAGTTCCAAGTTAGTCATGCGAAAGAAGCGAGCCTCGTAGGGGCGACCAATCTGGTCGCCCGCTGCCGCTGTGACTTATAGTTTTGGGCGACATGGTATGTCGCCCCTACAACTCCATCAACTAATGAGTTCGTACGGGCGAGCTGGCGGCTCGCCCCTGCATGCTTCTTCCGCCGCTTACAGATACTGATATGCCGGCAGCGTGAGAAACTCGCTGAATTCATCCGCGCGGATCATTTCGTCGAATAGCTGCATGGCTCGCTGGAAGTGACCGGTCTCGAAGCGCGCATCGCCGACCTCGCCGCGAATGGCGTCCATCTCTTCTTCCAGGAGCTGCCCATACAGCGAAAGCGTCAAGCGCCGCCCGTCCGCCAATGTCGCGTTATGATGCAGCCATTGCCAAACTTGCGCCCGGCTGATCTCGGCTGTGGCCGCGTCTTCCATCAAATTGTAAAGCGGCACGCAGCCATTGCCGCCGAGCCAGGCTTCCAGGTATTGGATGCCCACCTTGAGGTTCAGGCGCACCCCCTCTTCGGTGATGTCGCCGGCGCTGGGCTTCAGTAGATCAGCCGCGCTGACGTTCACGTCCTCGCGCTGGCGCTCGACCTGATTGGCGTCGGGCATGTGTTCGTCAAAGACATCCGCCGCGATCTGCACCAGACCCGGGTGCGCCACCCAAGTGCCATCATGCCCTTCTTTCGCCTCGCGCAGCTTGTCGGCATGAACCTTGTCCAAGGCGGCTTGATTGCGCTCCGGATCGTTTCGGATGGGGATCTGCGCCGCCATCCCGCCCATCGCATGGGCGCCGCGCCGGTGGCAAACCTTGATCACATGCAGCGTGTAGTTGCGCATGAAAGGCACGGTCATCGTCACCTGCGCGCGATCAGGCAGCAAGTACGCGCTGTGGTTGCGCAGCTTTTTGATGTAGCTGAAGATATAATCCCAGCGGCCGCAGTTTAGACCGGCCGAGTGTTCGCGCAACTCGTAGAGTATCTCTTCCGCCTCGAAAGCCGCCGTGATGGTCTCGATCAGCACCGTCGCTTTGATCGTGCTTTGCGCGATGCCGAGCGCGTCCTGCGCATGGACAAATACATCGTTCCATAGCCGCGCTTCCAGGTGGCTCTCCAGCTTGGGCAGATAGAAGTAGGGTCCCGTCCTTCGGTCGAGAGCAGCCTGGGCATTGTGGAAGAAATACAGACCAAAATCGAAGAGACCGCCTGGGATTGGCGCGCTGTCGACGAGGAAGTGGCGCTCATCCAGATGCCAGCCGCGCGGCCGGACCATCAGCGTCGCCGTCAGATCATTGAGTTGGTAGAAGCGGCCGTCGGGATTGGTGAAGGTAATGCTGCGGTTGACGGCGTCGCGCAGGTTGATCTGCCCGGCGACCATATTGTTCCAGCTGGGCGCGTTGGCGTCTTCAAAGTCAGCCATGAAAACGCGGGCGCCGCAGTTGAGCGCGTTGATGACCATCTTGCGCTCGGTTGGTCCGGTGATCTCCACGCGGCGGTCTTGCAGGTCGGGCGGAACGGGCGCGACGCGCCAGCTGGGGCCCTTGCGGATAGCGGCCGTCTCCGGCAAGAAGTCTGGCAGTTGGCCGCCGTCAATGGCTTTCTGGCGGGACTCGCGCGCCGCTAGCAGTTCGTCGCGGCGCGCCCTGAACTTCCGCGCCAAGCTTGCCAGGAAGCCGACCGCTTCCGGTGTGAGGATGGTTTCGTATTCGGGCTGCATCTCGCCGGTGATGTCGACGCTGGCGGGGTAGTTTGCGTGGGTCATAGTCGCAGTGCCTTGGGTTTACTCGCAATTTGTTGGTCACCGACTATATGTGATAAATCTGTTATGTTAAAGGTGGAGGCGAGCGCTTTCTGGAATCGGCAAACCGTTATGCAAACCGATCCTGATAGCGTTCCAAAATCATACTCGTTTGAATCAGACCACTCGTTCTCAGATGAGACAAATACTGGTCAGAAGTGTAAGCCGGATTATTGAGGCGCGACAAGACGCTACTCACAGACTTGCAGAATTTCTCTGGATTGGAAAGAAGAAGCGCGGCGAGAAAGTCATCCGGGCTCGATACGCGGATTCCTAATGATGTCAGGTATTCATCTGGAAAGTGCCGGACGTTCCGTGTTATGAGCAGGTCGCATTTGCCGACTACAGCTGCCGCCAAAACATGATGATCCTTTGGATCAGGAAGGTTGAGGCGCTGTATGTAATTCTCGAATCCCGAAATGCTGGCATTAGGAAAGGATTGGTTCATTGCGGCAAGCAAGCGGCGCAACTCGCATAGTATCGCTTGGGTCCATTTTGCTTCATATAGGTTGTCGTGCGCGAGTTGAAGGTGAATGTCTCTTGACGGCGCCGAATAAAGTACGTTTGTATCAAGCAGCGCAACGAGCTGTGGCATTGGCTAAAGATCGTAAAGACCAAGTTCTTCAGAGATTCTGACCATTTCGTCAAGCGCTTCGTCCGCCCTTTTGTCACGCTCTACCTTGTAGGCCATTAAATCGTCCATACGCACTCGATAAAGAGAACGAATTCTACTATGAGAAATCTCGTCGTTTTCAAGCAATTTTATGAGGAAGCTACGTGACACATTCAGGACGTCGGCCGCTTCTAAATCGGTTAGTTCGGCGTCTCCAGGAATTAAAGTTATCGGGTCTCCAGTTGACAATCGGTCAAGAATATCCTTAACGAGCGTGAGCGTGGCCAGCGCAATCTCGAGTGTTTCCTCCGACTTCTTGTCGACGAGTTGAATCAGCCCGTCCCGTTCAGTGTGGTTTTCCACCAGTCTCTGCAAGACCGGAACGACCGAGTATAACTGCATTTCCGCTACCTTGGTTGAGGGCAGATATCTGAAATCTGTCATGCAAGCTACACCTTTATCTGATGTCCGTATAATATCAAACGCGCCGGGCATTAGCAACAGGTTCAAGATTTGTGGGCTAGACCATGCGCAGCACCGTATCCCCCAGCACATCCGCCAGCACTTCCACAAACAGATCCACATGCTCGCGCCGGAATATGATCGGTGGCTTGAGCTTGAGCACGTTGTGATGCGGTCCCTCAGTGCTGACCAGAATGCCGCGCCCCTTCATGCGCTCAACGAAGTAGCGCGCTTCCCAATCGGCCGGCTCAAGCGTGGCTGGATCTCGCGCCAGCTCAATACCCAGAAAAAGGCCTGCGCCGCGCGCCTGGCCAATGATTGGGAAGCGGGCGCTCAATGAACGCAACCTTTGCATCCAGTGGTTGCCGACATCAAGAGCGTTCTGCTGCAAGCCTTGGTCCTGAACGATCGACAGAACTTCGAGGCCGATTGCGCAGGAGACCGGATTGCCGCCGTAAGTATTGAAGTACTCCATGCCATTGTCGAAGGCGGCCGCGATGGCTGGGGTGGTGACGACGGCGCCCAGCGGGTGGCCATTGGCGATTGGCTTGCCCATGGTGACGATATCGGGAACGACGCCGCTCAACTCAAAGGACCAGAAGCGATTGCCCACGCGCCCGAAGCCGGCTTGCACTTCATCGGCCACGCAAAGGCCGCCCGCAGCCCGAGTCATCTCGTAGGCGCGCTTTAGGTAGCCTTCAGGCAGGGGCATTTGACCGCCGCAGCCCAGGATCCCCTCGGCGAAGAAAGCGGAAAGCCGCCCCTTGCGCGACTGAATTGTATGGATCTTCTTGGCGACCGAGCGAGCGTAAAACTCGCCCGCGCGCGCGTCAAAGCCGCGGACGGCGCCGCGATAACCGTCCGGCATGGTGGCGATCTCTACATGAGGCGGTTGGCCGCGCCCGCCGGGCCCCTTGAATTTGTAGGGGCTGATGTCGATCAGGGCGCTGGTATGCCCATGATAAGCCTGGTCGATGACGATGACATCGGTCCCGCCGGTATAGGCCGAGGCCAGCCGCAGCGCCAGTTCGTTGGCTTCGCTGCCGCTGTTGACGAAGAAGCAGACCGATAGCGGGTCGGGCAAGGTCGCCGCCAGCGCTTCGGCATACTCGACGATGGTATCGTGCAAGTAGCGCGTGTTGGTATTGAGCAGCGCCATCTGATCTTGCGCGGCGCGCAGGACACGCGGATGGCTGTGGCCCACGTGCGCGACATTGTTGACGCAATCAAGATAGGGCTGCCCGTCTTCATCGTACAAGTGATGCATGAATCCGCGCGCGACTTTTAGTGGTTGCTGGTAAGACAGGCTCAGCGCGGGATTGAGCGACGCGCGCCGGCGTCGGAGCAGCTCGGCATTAGCGGTCTTCTCACGCGGCTGTAACGAGAAGGGCAGGCGCAAGATGTGATTAGGATCGGGCGAGAGCGACGTCCAGAGGTCACGCTGGCTCGGCGCGCAGACGCCGGGGAAATAGTCTATGTGGCCCAGCAGGTCCACGACGATCTGAAAATGGAGATGCGGCGTCCAATTGCCATTTCGCGGATAACCGCCGATATGCGCCAGCAGATCGCCCGCGGCCACGCTCTGCCCGACTTGCCAGCGCTCGAGCGTTCGCGGCGAAAGATGCGCGTAGAGCGTGTAGAAGCGGAGATCGGCGCTGGGCTCGTGCTTGAGTATCAGCGTTGGACCATAACTCTGAATGCTTTCGTGATCGGCGAGACTGTGGACCGTGCCGGCGAGCGGCGCGAAGATCGGCGTCTCAGCCGGCGCGAAGAGATCCACGCCGAGATGCAGCGTGCGGCGCTCGTGCTGGCTGATGGCGAAAGCGTCAGCCAAATAAATCGGGCGCGTCTCGTTGTAGTAGCCGATGCCGAATTTGCTGTCGCCCAGATGGCGGCGCAGCGGCTCGGCATAAGCGGCCGGATCGGCCAGATCGGCGACGCGCGCCAGGATGCGGCTGGTCAAGCCGAAATCGACAGTCTTGCTGTTTGCTTCGCTCAGCTCTTCGCCCAGGATGGGCGCGAACGATTGGGCGTCCAGCCATTCGGTCACGGCGCTGGTTTGCGGGCAAGCGGGCAAATCGCAAGCAGCGCGGAAGCGGTAATGCGCGTATCGGGGATTGATCTCGCGCAATCGTCCCAGCAGGTCCCAGGCGCCCTTCTCGCTGATACTCAGGCGGCTATTGTCCGGCTCCTGTTTTTGCTGATGCCAGGAGATGCAGACGCTGAGGCAGAGGCGCGCCCCGATCAGGGGGAAGAGCAGGCGGATTTCGTCTTCCAGCAGCGGGAAGGCGCGCTGATAAGCCTGGACGACCGGCGCCGCTTTCTCCAAGGGCCGCGCGCTTCCCATCATGACGTAGGCGAGGGCCACCGCGAGATCGGTCATGGTCGGACTGTAGACCATGTCGCCGAAGTCGATGAAGCCCGCGACGCGCGGTGGCTCGGAGCTCGACGCGCGTACGAGGATATTGGTGTCGTTGGGGTCGTTGTAGCTGAAGCTGTGGCGCAGCTGCGGCAGCGCCGGCAAGACCTCGTCTTCATAGAGGCGCAGGAAGACGGCGAGAAGTGATTTCTTCGCCGGCGGCAGACCGTCGCCATAAGGCGCGACTTCGCGCAGGCAGCCGATGTTCCAGCGATAGCGCGGCCGCTTTTCGGCGTGGCGGAAGGTCTGCAGCGCGGCGCTGATCGCCCCCAATTGCGTCCCGATGTCGGCGAGCAAAGCGTCGGAATGGGGATGGAAGTCGCTGAGGGGGAGGCCCTCGATATAACGAAGCATTCGCGCGCGGTATTCATCGCCATCGGCGGCGCGGACGCGTATGCTCTCGTCTCCGCTCGCCGCCGGGATCAGCTCCGGCACGATGTCCATCGATTTGCGCAGATGCCGCAAGGTCTTGTTCTGCAGGTCAAGCACGGAGTCGGAGATGCTGCTATGCGCGATCTTGAGCACGTAAGCCTCGCCGCTGGGCGCGCGCAGATGATAGTTGCGGTCGAGCTCGGAGGGCAGCGCGCGGATGGCTGTCGGCGTGATGTTGTAGCGCTGCCGGGCGATGGCGCTCGCTTCGGCGGGCGAGAAGGGCGGGCGGATGTTGTCTTCCATCTGAAGCATCTTGCAGTCTTTCCGCTTGGGTTCCGTCGGCGGATTTATCATAAGGCGGCGCGTCTGGCGGGGGAAGGGCGCGCGGCCCAGCCACCGCCCACGCAACTAAATAACGGCAACTTTACCACAATTGGCACATACAATTTGCTCTATTATCGCGCGGCATCGGTTCTTTATCAGGCGACCGGGCAAGAGATTGATGCGGTCTATGCCGAACTGGCTCGGCGGGTCGAAGCAGAGCGCGGCAATGGAAGCGCGAACATCACTGGGCAATGGCGTCATTTTCACTATGCTGGCAGCCCGCAATTGCAGAGCGCAATGACAAGGGTGGCATTGGATGTGTTTGTTGCGCATCCGCTGCACTACGTCCTCACCATTCCTGTCGGTCTGTATCGGATGCTGCTACGGGTATTGGGAGTCCTGGCGTGGCCGGGCTTGGTCTGGAATGTCGCATTGCTGCTGTCGGCAGGCATCGGACTGTACCAGCTGCGGCGTCAACAGGACTGGTCGAGGGGCGCCTTCCTGTGCCTGCCCTGCCTTTACTTTTTGCTGGGTACGCTTCTCGTACAAACGAGCGGCATCGACACCCGCGCCCGCGTGATGATCACGCCGCTGCTGTCGGTGATGGCGGCCTACGGAGTCCTGCACTGCCTCAACCGGCGAAAAGCGGCGTCGGCGCCCCTTTCACCCCCGGCTGATAACTGAACAAGCTGCCCGCCAGCGGATACTGCGCCAATTGCTCGTCCGACATCGCCGTGCTGGCTGAGGTGATGTAGAGCGTGTCCAACTCGACGCCGCCGAAGGTACAGCTGGTGATATTAAGCGCCGGCAGCGGCACAACTTCCAGGATCTCCGCGGCTGGCGAATAGCGCGTGAGGCGCGCCCCGCCAAAATGCGCCACCCAAATGCAATCTTCGCTGTCCACCGTCATGCCATCGGGCACGCCTTCGTCATCTTGCGTGAACTGCGTGAAGACGCGCTTGTTGCTGAGCGAACCATCGGCGCCAATATCGAGCGCGTAGATCACGCGCTTGATGCTGTCCGTGTGGTAGATGATCGTGTTTTCGATGTTAAACGTGGGACCGTTGCAGATGATGTAATCGGTATCGACCTGCTGTACGCTCAGGTCGGGATCGAGGCGATAAAGCGAGCCGCTCTCGCCGACCTGCTCGATATCCATCGTGCCCGCCCAATAGCGACCGCTGCTATCGACCTTGCCATCGTTGAAGCGGTTGCCCGGCTGATCGGCTTCCGGCAGCTGGATCGGCGACGCCGATAGCACATCAAAGTTGATGATGGCGAAGCCGTCCTGAATCGTGCCGATGAAACCGCCGCCGCGCCGCGGGTTCAAGCTGGTCACGGCAAAGTCGAAGGTCCAGGTCGTCTTGTCGCCGTCAGCCAAGGCGTAGCGATGCGCCTTGTTGCTGAAGATATCGACCCAGTAGACGGCGTTCTCGGCCTCGACCCAAACCGGTCCCTCGCCCAGTTGCGCCGGAATCTCCCATGCCACCTGAACATCGCTCATCGTCTCGTTCCTTTCGCCAAACTGTGGGCAAGCCACCGGCTCGCCCCTACAAAAATCTCTATTGCCATACGCGTATTCTACCAATTCGTGAACGAACCGTCAGGTCGGCGCAGGTGATGCCGCTCGCCCATCTCAAATGGATACTTCGATAGCGCCTCCGGATTGAACTCGATTCCAAGTCCCGGCGCCGTCGGTGGCAGCAGGTAGCCGGCCTCCCACTCTGGCTGGTTGAGCACGAGGTCGGGCATGCTGGTGTTGGGGCGGCGCGGCAGCTCTTGCACTGCGAAATTGGGCACGGAGAATGCCAGATGCAAGAAAGCCGACGTGGCGACAGGACCGATCGGGTTATGCACGGCGAGGTCAATATAGTGGGTCTCGCAGGCGGCGGCGATCTTCTTGGCTTCGGTGATCCCGCCGCAGATGCAGAGGTCAACGCGGGCGTAATCGATCAACTCCTCCTCAATGACCTGGCGAAACTCCCACTTGGAATTGTATTGCTCGCCGGCGGCCAGCGGGACTGTTGTGCGCGCGCGCAGGTTGCGATAAGACTGCGAGTTCTCCACTCGCAGCGGATCTTCCACGAAGTACGGACGATACTGCTCGAATTCCTGGCAGAGCCAGATGGCATCGGCCGGGTCGAGGCGGGTGTGCACATCGATGGCCAGCTTGACCTCGTCGCCCAGCGCCAGCCGCAGCGCCTCGATCTCGCGGATGGAGCGGCGTACGGCTGCCTGCGGCTCGAGGATCTTGCTGGGCTGGTGCGCCAAGCCCCAACGCAGCACCTTCCAGCCTTCGTCCAGCGAGCGTTGGCAGCAGTCGACCAGTTCGTCGATCGTATCGCCTCCGTTGTGGTTGTACGTGAGGACGCGGTCCCGCGCCCTGCCGCCCAGCAAATCGTAGACCGGGACGCCCAGCGCCTTGCCCTTGATGTCCCAAAGGGCGATATCGATGGCGGCGATGGCGGCGGTCAAGATGCGCTGCGCCGGGAAGAATCCGCCGCGAAACAGCACTTGCCAGATGTGCTCGCTGCGGAAGGGATCCTGCCCGATGAGCAGCGGCTTGAAATGCTCAAGCGCGCCGCGCACAGCCAGCTCGCGCCCGGTGATGCCCGCTTCGCCGATTCCGCTGATGCCCTCGTCGGTCTCCACTTCGACGAAGCAGAAGGTACGCCATTCCTTCGCCAGATGGACTTTGATATCGGTGATTTTCATTAGAATTGTTCCTAAGTTATCCCAACCATTTACTTTCATTTGGGCGAGCCAAGGCTCACCCCTACAGCCGCTCTCCAGATATTGTAGGGGCGACCCTTGGGTCGCCCGTCTGCTATCGAAATTCTGTGGGGCGGGCCACCTTCTCGCCCCTACACATGCTTGCGACGTTGTGTAGGGGCGACTTATCAAGTCGCCCGCAATCCGCCTAATACCGCAAGCCGAAACCATAGGCGAAGAGCGGATCTTTCGAATCGTGCGGGACGTCCGGCTTCTGCGCGCGGACGGCCTCCATCGACGAAGGCAGCTCGAAGGGCAGGCTCGCCGACGGCTGAAAGCGCCCGAAGATGATATCTAGGGCGGCGGCGTCACTGGCGCCAAAGTTGGCGATGAGCGCGGACGCGGCTGCCGCCAACTCCGGCATGACCGCCGGGCGCTCGAGGTAGATGTCGATGATGGTTGGCGTTTGCGCGGAGATCGCCTGCAACCGCCTGATTTCCGCCTCGTCAAAAGCGAGACTGCCGGCGTGGAAGTGCGCTTCCAGGAAGTAGCGGTCGCGCGGCTCGTAGGGCGTCGCCAGGCGCAGTATGGTGCAATCGGCGGCGCCGGGCTGGGCGACCGGCTCTCCATATTGCGCCGCCACATCCGGGTCAATGTTCTCGATGTAGAGCTTTGGTCGCCCTCGCAGCGGCAGCAGGCCAGCGTTCTTCAACAGCACGATGGACTTGCGCTGCGCCAGCTCGCCGGCGGCGCGGAAGGCGGGGTTGCCAGCGATATGTTCGGCGGCGCGCTCATCGACGGTTGAATTCTCGAAGAGACCGAGGCGGAATTTGTCGCGCAGCAGCCGCCGCGCGCTGCGGTCGATGCGCTCTTCGCTGACCCGCCTGGCTTGGACGAGATCGACAAGCGCCTCGGCGCAATCTTCGCCGCCGAACTGATCGATGCCCGCCTCCAGGGACTTGATGATGCGCTCGGAAAGATCGAGATGCTCGACGCCCCAGGCGCGCGCCGGGAAGGCTTTGCCCATCAATTCCATATCGGTCAACGTGCCCCAGTCGGTACAGACGACGCCGTCGAATCCATACTTCTCGCGCAGCAAGCCTGTGATGACGCCGTGGTTGTAAGCGAAGCCGACCGCGTCGTAATCCGTGCCCACGGGCATGCTGTAATAGGGCATGATCATGGCGGTTCCGGCGTTGAAGGCGGCTTCAAAGGGCAGCAGGTGATAGTCGAAATGATCGCCCGGGTAGACCTGCTCGCGTCCGTACTCGAAGTGCGAGTCCTCGCCATCTTTCTGGGGTCCGCCGCCCGGGAAATGCTTGGTCATGCAGGCGACGCTCTCAGGTCCGATTTCCGCGCCTTGAAAGCCGCGGATGTAGGCGGCTGTCAGCTTGGCCGCCAGCTGGGCGTCTTCGCCGAAGGTACCATTGACGCGCGCCCAACGCGGCTCCGTCGCCAGATCGGCCATCGGGTGCAGGGCGGCGCGAAGGCCGAGCGCGAGGTATTCCTGCCGCGCGATATCGGCGAACTCTTCGACCAGCGCCGCGTCGCCAATGGCAGCCAAGCCCGGCGGCTCGGGCCATTGCGAGAAAGCTGGCGTCGCCGTGAAAGCGCCCGGATTGCTGGAGAAGCCGTGGCGCGGATCGCTGGACAAGGTGGCCGGGATACCGAGCCGGCTGGAAGCAGCCAGCGCCTGCAATTGGTTGACCCAGGCGGCCGTCTCGCGCGCGCCGCTGGCGCCGGCCAGCCCAAAGTGATTGATATGCTTGCCCGCCAACTCGCCGAGCGAGGCGCGGCCGAAGGCGCTCATCTCGCTGCTGAAGCTGCCGTCGGGCGGCAGAAATACCATCGGCTGGAACATCAAGCCCGCTTTTTCTTCGATGGTCATGCGCCCTAGCAGGTCTTCGACGCGCTCGTCAAGGCCGCGGCTGGCGTCTTGATAAGGCAGTTGATCCGACATCGGCGCATCCTTTGATTATTCGTTCAGACTCAATAGATTGCTGTATTTCCGCCGAAAACATTCCAGCAGCAGCGCCGCTAAATCGAGCGCATGGCGCCGCCGTCAACGCGCAGCGTGGCGCCCGTGATGTAGCTGGCGGCCGGCGAGAGCAGGAAAGCGCCGGCCCGGCCGAAGTCGTCGATCGTGCCATAGCGCCCCAGCGGGATATTCGCGATGGCGCGCGCCTTCACTTCGTCGAGGCTGATGCCCGTCTTCTCCGAGGTGACGGCGTCAAGCTGGGCCACGCGGTCGGTGTCGATGCGCCCGGGGATCAGATTGTTGAGGCGGATGCCATCGCCAGCCAGCTCATCGGCCAGGGTCTTGACCAAGCCCGCCACGCCGGCGCGCATGACGGTGGAGAGGCCCAGGCGCGGGCTGGGCTCCCTGATGGAACTGGACGTAACCGTAAGTATCGATCCGCCAGCGCCCATGTGCGGAACCGTCATGCGGATCATGCGAAAGCTGCTGAGCAGGGTGAGCTCGAAAGCCGCCTGGAAGTCATCATCGCTTGCTTCGCTGAGGGTCATGGCCGGTGGACCGCCGGCGTTGACCAGCAGGCAGTCAATGGCGCCCCAGGCGGAAGCGGTCTTCTCCACCCAAGCTTCGATCTCGGCGGCGACTCGCACGTCACAGGCGGTCGCCAGAGTCTCCGCGCCGTAGTCCGCTGCGATGGTTTCCGCGGCCGCGGCGACATCATCGGCGCTGCGGCTGCAGAGCGAGACTTTGGCGCCGTTGGCAGCCAGCGCTTTTGCCACGCCGTAGCCCAAGCCCTTGCTCGAAGCGGCGACCAGCGCGACCTTGTCTTTGAGTCCCAATTCCATACGTTTTGTCTCCCGTCAATTCATCAATTGCGTAAGCAAAGCCTGCACCGCATACACATCGACGCTCTTGTTGAACTTCTTTTCGATTGGCTGCGGATTGCTGCCGACCCAGAGCTTCAGTTCGGCGTCCAGGTCGAAGGTCCCAGTCGTCTCCACGCTGTACATCGTAATCTTGCCATAGGGAATCGACAAATATTCTTTCTTCCGCCTGGTCATACCCTGGATATCGACCAGAATGAGGCGGCGGTCCGTGAAGATCCAGGTGTCGCGGATGACCTTGAAGCCGGCATGAACCTGCTCGTCGTCCGCCAGGAGCCTGCCATAGTCCCGCTGGAGATTGTCGCTGTTGACCGCGCCGGTGTTGCCAAGAAGTCTGCCAAACATGGATGCGCTCCTGATGCGCCGCTTGATACGTCGGCGATTATATCGCTAGTCCGTGAATTGTTCAGCGGGGAAATGGGCTTCACTGGCGGAGTTCGTTGCGTTTGACGGGCGAGCCGGCGTCTCGCCCCTACAATGTGGACGTTCGGCGGGGAATCCTGTGGCGCCGGAAACCTTTACAGCGTCAACTTCTGAGTCGGATCGTCAATGCCGACGCGCTTCAGCAGCCAGTCGATCTCGCCCTGCGCGCCATCGTCAATCGGGTTGAAGGGCGGGCGCGGCGTCGCATTGGCAATCGCGCCGCGGCGCTGGAGAAAGGCTTTGCGAATTGTCAAATTTATGAGCGGCTGATTCTCGTAGCGGATCAGCGGTAGGTACTTGTCGAAGACCGCTGCCGCTTCGTCCCGGCGATCTTGCGTGAAGGCCTCGTAAACCGCCACCAGAATCTCGGTGAAGGCGAAGCCGGTCATCGTGCCGGAGGCGCCGCGGCCCAGTTCCTCCAGGAGGAACATGCCACCCAGCCCGCCGAAGATCTCGAATCTGTTCGTGCATTGCCGAATTGCGTCGATCTTCTGCATCAGCGGCGGGTCTTCCAGTTTGAGATAGCGGGCGTTGGGAATCGCTTCGGCGATCTGCGCCAGGACCGCGGGCGACATGATCACGTCGTTAACGGGCGGAAAGTCCTGCACGACGATTGGTCCGCTGATCGTCTCGGCAATCTCGCTGTAAAGGGCGAGGATGGCGGGGTCGGACTTGTCTTCCATGGGCGGCGGCGCGATCATCACTCCATCAGCGCCGGCCGCGAAAGCCGCTTCGCTGAGCGCGATGCAGGTCGATAGCTCGCTGTGGCTCGTGCCCACCACAATCGGGATGGCGCCCGCTACCGTCTCGACAGCGGTGTCCATGACCGCTCTGCGCTCATCGACGCTGAGTTTGGCCGCTTCGCCCATGACGCCGAGGATGGTTAAACCTTGCGCGCCCACGTCCATTTGAAAGCGCAGGAGACGCCGCAGACTGTCGAAATCAAGCGCGTAATCAGCGCTGAAGGGCGTCGCCAGGATGTTGAAGATGCCGCGTATCCTGCTCATGGTTTGCGCTCCTGTCTAGCTCTCAGCGCTCAGAATTCCCGCCTGACGCGCACCGCGTCCGAGCGGACGAATTGCCCGTCGCCGGGCGAGCCAACGATATTTCCGTCTTTGAATATTGTTGCCCCATTGACGATGGTCCGCTCAACCGCGCCCTTGAAGGTCATTCCTTCATAGAGCTTGTCACAGTCGCGCGCCTGCGTGAAGAGCATATCGGGGTGAATCGTGGTTTGCGCATCCGTGTCGTAGATGACAAGGTCGGCGGCCGCGCCGACGCCGATATGACCGCGCTCGGGATAGACGCCGAAGCGTTTCGCGCCGTTGGTCGCCACCAGTTCCATGGCCTTGTTGATGCTGATGCGTCCGCTAAGCGCTTCGTGCATGACGCCCAGCAGCAGCTCTTCGACGCCCGGAGCGCCCGGCGGCGTCGCCCAGATGTCCTCGCGCGCGCGTTCTTTTTCTTCGACCGTGAAGGGCGAGTGGTCGGTGGTGATCGCCAGCAGCGAGCCGTCGAGCAGCCCCTCCCAGAGCGCCGCTTGGTCGGCTTCCGCGCGCAGTGGCGGATTGACCTTGGCGTAGGGTCCACAGCGTTCCAGGTCGGCTTCGGTGAAGAAGAGGTAATGGGGGCAGGTTTCCCCGCTGACTGTTGAGCCGGTCGCTTGGAAGCGGCGGATGACGGCCAGCGCTTCGGCGCCGCTGACGTGGGCGATGTGCAGGTTGGCGCCGCTGCTTTCGTTCAGCGCGAGCAGGGTGGCGATCGCCAGCGCTTCGACGTGGGGCGGGCGGGATTCGCCATGGGCGGGCACATCGTTGCGCTTGGCTGCGATCAGCTGCGCCGTATGCCATTCGAGCAATTGGTTGTTCTCGGCGTGCACCGCGCAGACCAAGCCCGTGTCCGCGACCAAGCGCAGCGCCTGATAAAGCTCGGGCGCATGCGGCAGGCACAAGCCCTCAAATTCGTCGTCTCGCCCTTTTGGCGCGGCTGTCATGAAGATCTTGAAGCCGATCGCGCCTTCGTCAACCATGTCGGCGATCTCGGCTTGATCAAGCAGGCCGGGCGCGCCATACAAGCCGAAGTTCACATAGGCGTCGCGCTCGCCCAAAGCCTTGCGCATGCGGAAGACGTCGCCGGTCGCGCAGCAGGGCTTGGAGATCGGCATCTCGAAGACGGTGGTGACGCCGCCAGCGGCCGCTGCGCGCGTCTCGGTGGCGAAGTCGCCGCGCTGCGGGTAGGCGGGCGCGCGACAGTGAAAATGGATATCGATGGCGCCCGGCAGCAGCAGTTTGCCAGCGGCGTCAATCGTCTCATCGGCGCTGATATCGGCTGCGTCGGCGACCAGGGCGGCAATGCGCCCGGCGCGAATGCCGACATGCAGCTCGGCGATATCCGTCTCCAGCACCACTCTTGCATTCTTTATTAACGTGTCTGCCTGCAAAACATTCCCCTTTAATTCGTTGTTCGCACACCACAATTTGTGTAGGGACGACTCTGTGAGTCGCCCGCATGATTATTCACAGGTTCGGCGGACGATTCTCAATGGATTCCACCCGGTCGCCTGCCGCGGTAAAGCGTCCGCCGCAGGAATTCCAGCAAGATATCGGTGGTCGCTTGATAATCCGTCAGCCGCACATGCTCATCGGCGCTGTGGGCGACTTCGTAGCTGCCCGGTCCGAAGATGATCATGTCGCCGCGCGCCACATCCATCAGATGCTTGGCGTCGCTGCCGGGCAGATAACCGACTGGACCCGGATCGTCCTTGATCGTCTCGCGAACACAGGCCATGAAAGTGCGCGCATAGTCGCTTCCCAGCGCGGAATCGAACCAGGGCGAGTACACAAAGTCACCGATGCTTACCGTCGCCGGCGCCAGGTCCAGCCCGTCGATGACGGCGCGCAGTTCCGCTTTGACCGCCGCCGGCTCCTCACGCGGGATCATGCGCCGATCCAGATACAGCGCGCAGGAATCGGGCACGGCGTTGGCGGTGCTGCCGCCTTCGATCACGCCGATATTGCAGGTCGGGCAGCCGACGACCGGGTGGACGCGCTCCGCGAGCTCGCGGTGGTAGGCAGTCAGCGCGTCAATTATCTGGGACATGGCCGCGATGGCGTTGACGCCGCGGTCGGGGTTGGTGGCGTGGACGGATACGCCGGTCGTTCGTACCGCAGCGCGCATGACGCCCTTGTGCGCTGCCGCGACTTTATTGCCGGTCTGCTCGCCGACGATGATGAAGTCGCAGGCGGGCAAATGTCCTGAGTCGGCCAGCCACTTTGTGCCGAGTTGACCGCCGACTTCTTCTTCAGCCGCGGCCACGAGCACGAGCGCGCCCGTCAGCGCCTCCTGCTGAGCCGCGTCCATCATCGCCAGCATCATGGAAGCGAGCGGCGCTTTGTCGTCGATGCTGCCTTTGCCGTAGAGCGCGCCGGCGCGGATTTCGCCAGCGTAGGGATCGACGCTCCATTTTTCCGCTTCGGTCGCGGCGATGGGCACGGTGTCGATATGCGCGTGCAGCATGATACGCGGCTCGCCCGCGCCCAGGACGGCGATGGTATTCAGCGCTTCCGGCTTGGCCTCCGGCGCCAGTTGCCGCACCTCGCAGCCAATCGCGCGCATTTGTTCGGCGACGAAATCGGCGATGGCGCGCGTATCGCCCGGCGGGTTGGGCGACGGGATGCCCACCAGTCTTTGCAGTAGCGCGACGCTATCCATTTAGATGCCCTTGACGGATTTGTACTGCTCCAACTCTTCCGGCGTGTAGACCTGCATCAGCTCGAGTTCGACGCCGCCGGCTTCCTGCTCCAGGAAAGCGACCCAGCCTTCGGGGTGCACATGGCTGCCCTTGACCTTGCAGGCGGCGCATTCTTTGAGGGTCGCGCCTTTCGCCTGCGCGTCGGCCAGCGCCTCGTCGATATTGGGCACGGCATAGCAGATATGATGCAAGCCCTCGTAACGGCGCTCTTTGATCCAGGCGTCGTAACGCCCGCCAGCGTCCATTGATTGGCATAACTGGTATTCGACATCGCCGACATTGAAAATCGCGGTGACATTGCGCGATTTCTCATAGTCA
>JAPOYS010000006.1 GCA_026706455.1 Chloroflexota bacterium
AATGTTCGGTGACGCCGATGAAGCGGATTGCCCCCGAGCGTTGCAGGTCCTGCATCGCCGGGATGATCTCCTGCAGATAATAGTCGTACTGTTGCGGGCGCAAGCCATGCAAATGATAAATGTCGACATAATCAGTGCCGAGCCGGCGCAGGCTGTCGCGCAGCCCGGCGCGCAGTTCAGCCGGTGTGATGGCATCGCCGCGCAGGCGCTTCTTGGTGGAGATGATGATGTCTTCGCGCTTGCGTTGAGCGATGGCCGCGCCCACGATTTCCTCCGTTTGATAGGCTTCGGCTGTATCGATGAAATTGATGCCGGCGTCCAAGCCGCGCAAGACAAGCGCGACCGATTCGGCCTCCGTTCGCATATTGTCGCGTTGGCCCAGCCGGCTGGGTCCGCCGGCGCCAATGCCCATGACCGAGACGCGCAGCCCCGTGCGTCCTAAGGTTCGAAATTCCATGTTGGCTCCGCTTCTGACGTAGAAGTATCGGACAGTGTAACCACAGAAACGCTGAAATGATACCAAGCAAGTAATGTGTCGATTACATCATCAAAGAAATCTCCAAAATAATCGAATCTTCGTAGGGGCGAGCCGGTGGCTCGCCCGCTCCTGCCATAGATTTCCATTTGGTTTTTGCTCTGCCAATGTGGGCCTGCTGAACAACTCAGTGTGGTTCTGGGATTCTGAACGGATTCAACTGGCGTTGCGCGGTATGGGACACGGGCGACTCACAGAGTCGCCCCTACATATCGCGCGCGGCAGCGAGTCTTTCCGCGCTATGCAGGAGGCTGCTATAATCTAGTGGTTACGGACGGAGGCGGGTAAGCGATGAGCATACATACGTTTTCCATCGTCGCCCATTGCGCGGATGAAGATGCCTGGGGCGTGGCGGTCGCGAGCAAGTTTCCGGCGGTTGGCGCTGTCGTGCCTTGGGCGCGAGCCGACGTTGGCGCGGTGGCGACGCAGTCTTATGCCAAGGTGGGATTCGGCGGCGACGGCTTGGCGCTGATGAGCGAGGGGCTTTCTGCTGACGAGGCGCTGACGCGGCTGCTGGCTGAAGACGAGGGGCGTGAGACGCGTCAGGTGGCGCTGGTGGACGCGCGGGGCGGGGTAGCTGCGCATACCGGCGGCGAGTGCCACGATTGGGCCGGGCACATAACGGGCGATAGCTTCTCAGCGCAAGGCAATCTGCTAGCGGGCGAGGCGGTGGTCGAGGCGATGGCGGCCCGCTTCACGCGAGCGGACGGCGAGCTGGCTGATCGACTGGTGACGGCTTTACGCGCTGGCGAACGCGCGGGCGGCGACAAACGCGGCAAACAGTCGGCGGCGGTGCTGGTCGTTCGGCCCGCTGGCGGCTACGGCGGCGACAACGATCGCTATCTGGATTTGCGCGTGGATGACGCCGAGGAGCCGGTCGCCGGGCTCGGCGCGCTGGTGAAGCTGCATCATCTCTATTTTCAGCCGCCGCGCCCGCAAGACGCGCTGCGGATTGACGAGGATATCGCGCGCGAATTGCAGGCGATGATGATCGATCAGGGGTATATGACTGGCGATATCAACGGCGTTTGGGACGAGGTTTGTCAGCAGGTCTTTCGGATGCTGATTGGCAACGAGAATCTGGAAATGCGTTGGACGCCGGAAAAGAATCACAATACGATTGACCGCGTCGCTTTGGAGTACCTGCGGCAGCGCTTTGGCTGAGCGACAATTCGCGCAATTCAGGCGGCTGACGGCTTCGGCTCTCGTCCTGCTGCTGGCGAGTTTTTTGCAGTTTCATCACGTTGCGCCGGACCGGCGTTTTCTGCCCGATGAAGCTTTCTTCATGACCTTCGCGCGCGCGGCTGCGGTCAAGGGTGCCTGGCTCTTGCCCGGTCCGCTGGATAAGCCGCCGCTTTCCCTCTATTTCAGCGCCTTGAGCATGACCTTTATTGGCAATACGGTAGACGCTGGGGGCCTGCTGCAACTCGATGTCCACATGGGCGAATTCGCCGGGATGCTGCCGAACGCCTTCCTGGCAATTCTGCTGACGGCGCTGATGACGCGCCTTGCGCGCCGGCTATATGGCAGCGACTGGGCGGCGGCCTTCGCTGGACTGCTGTCCCTCTCGTCACCGTATCTCCTCGCCTTTGGCGTGAGCGCCTTCACCGATATGAGTTCCCTCTTCTTTTCGACGGCGGCGCTGTATTTTGCTCTGACGGGCGGCTGGGCGCGGACGGGCCTATTGCTCGGGCTGGCATTCTGGAGCAAGCAGCAGGCGGCGCTTATTGTCCCGCTGATTTTGCTATGTCTGCTGGCGCAGGCCCGCAGGCGGCCCGAGTGGATTCGCTTGACTCTAGCGCTGTCCAGCCTGATTGGCGCGCTGTTAATTTGGGATTTCGCGCGGCCCGAGGCGAGTATCTTTCTGCAGGCTGCGGCCAACAATGCGCCCGATCAGTGGCTAGCTCCGCCGTCGCAATGGCTGGCGCGGCTGGTCGCTTGGTTAGAGCCGGTCCTGTGGCTCCTGGGTCCGCCTTTGGTGACCGGCGCCCTGCTGCTCGCCACGGCTCTTATGTCGCTTCGTCGATTCGGCGCGGCGCCAGCCACGAGCCTGACGATTCATATTGAGCGGGCGCTGCTGATTTACATTGCTGGCTATCTTGGCCTCCACACGATACTGCGCTTTCAACCGTATGACCGTTACCTCCTGCTGATGCTGCCGCCGCTGATTCTGCTGATCGCCGGGTGGCTGGCGCGGCGGAGCCAGGTCTTGCAAGTGGGATTGGCGCTCTTGCTGGTCGCGAGCGGATTATGGAGCTGCAATGCGAGGGTATCGATTGGCGGCGATCGCGGCGCGAGCGAAGGCATAGATGCGCTGGCGCAGCATCTCAGCGCCAAACCGGTGGCGACCGTGATCTATGATCCCTGGCTGGGCTGGGAGTTGAGTTACTATCTTGGCGCCTGGCACGACAAGCGGCGTGTGCATTTTCCGACGGCGGCAGCGCTGGCGGCGGGCGCGCTGGCGCTGGATGAGCAGGGCGACCGCTACTTTGTCGCGCCAGTCGAGCAGGCGCATGTCGAATGGCTGGCGGCGCTGCGCAACGCAGGATTTGAGGCGCGGGTGGATTATGCGCGCGGCCGATACATCGTCTATCGCTTGACGCCGGCAAGCACCGAGCCCTAAGAATTGGGGGTTTGGGCTCCAGATTTTGCCGTATACTTAGAGTTAAGGTGAATTCGGGACCTTGAAATGGGATGCCTCATACTACTGATCTTGGCGTTTATCTTCCGTGGCGCGATTCTTGCGCTGCTTGCCTGGCTGGTCGGAGCAGTCATAGCCCTGCTGTCATTCTTGCTAAGCCTCGGATTCTGGGGCATTATCGCGATACTTGTGCTGTTGGCGCTGGCGGCCGCCTTCGATTAAGGGAATGTCAATGGAATTTCTGAACGATCCCAATTTGATTTATTTGCTCTTGATGGCTGGCTTATGGATCAGCGCGACCGGCGCCTACATCCCCGGCACGGGACTGGCGGAGATCGGCGGCGCCGCTTTGATCATCGGCACACTGTTCCTGCTAGCGCAAGTGGCGACCAATTGGGTCGCTGTGATCGCGCTCGTGATCGGCGCATCGCTTTTCTTCTTGCTGCCCCTGTTCAAGGCGGAGTGGGAGCGCTTCGCCATCGGCGGCTTGGCGCTGCAGGCGGTTGCCAGCTTTTTCTTGTTCACGGAAGCGAGCGTATCGCCGCTATGGATTGTATTGGGCTTGGTTGTGGCTTGGGCTTATCACCAGACGATTCTGCGCTCGGTCTTGCAGCAGCGGCGCACGCTGTCGTCAACGCAGAAAGACGCTTTTCTCGTAGGGGAGCGCGGCCGCGTAGTGGCGGCGATTGAAGAGCGCGGCACGGTGCAGGTGGGCGGCGAGCTGTGGACGGCGCGCAGTCGCTCGCGGCTGGAGAGCGGCGCCGAGGTCGTGGTTACGCAGCAGGATGGCTTGGAGCTGCATGTCGAAAAGGCGAAACGCCTGGAGCAAGGCAATTCCAAATAAGAAACAGTGTGACTGACTTTAGAAAGAATTCGCCCAAAAGAGAATCGTTGTAGGGGCGACTTAATAAGTCGCCCGCCGCAAATTCGCTAGATTAGTAATTGCCAAGACATAGAGGAGAGAGACATGAATGGAGAACTGACAGAGGCACTAGGCGCGGGCATGCAAGGCATCGTGCTCGTCATCGTCGTCCTGGCGATTTTCATGCTGCTGCGGAGTGCGATCCGCGCGATCAAGGAGTATGACCGGCTGGTCATCTTCTACATCGGGCGCTTCAGCAGCGTGCGCGGTCCCGGCTTGACCTTCGTCATCCCCTTTGTGGAATCGGCGATCAAAGTCGATATGCGCGAGACGATCATCGATATCCCGTCGCAGACGGCCATCACCAAAGACAACGCCTCGATCGGCATCGATTTTCTGGTCTATTACCGCATCACCGATCCCGAGTTGTCGGTGACCAAGGTCGAGGATGTTGTTGAAGCGACGGGCAAGATCGCGACCACGACCTTGCGCGCGGTCATCGGCGACATCGTGCTGGACGATGTGCTTTCGCGGCGCGACCAGATCAATGATGTGCTGCGCGTCAAACTGGACGAGACGACTGAGCGCTGGGGCATGAAGATTACGACAGTCGAAATCCGCGAGATTGAACCGCCGCGGGCGATCCAGGAAGCGATGAACCGGCAGATGAGCGCCGAGCGCGACCGCCGCGCCGAGGTGACGCTGGCTGAGGGCGAACGCCAGGCGGCCATCGCCCGCGCCGAGGGCAGCAAGCAGTCGGCGATCCTGGAAGCCGAGGGGCAG
>JAPOYS010000060.1 GCA_026706455.1 Chloroflexota bacterium
TCATCGGCCGCGGCGATACGCTCTTCGGCTGGGGACCGCACAATGGCGATATCTTCGAGCAGACGCATCAGACGATGAACGCCGCCGCCGCCACCGCTGACGCCGACGAGCGCCACGCCGGTTATGACCAGGTGCAGGCGACCGTCGTGGACGAAGCGGTCGAATTTGTCTTGTACTGGCCCGATAATCTTGGCGCTTGGCGCGATGACATCTCCGGCTATGTTCCGCCGATAGACGATGTCATCGACGCGTCTGAAATTGCCAAAGGCTAATCGCCAGCCAAAGCGCAGTTCTGTAGACACACGCGCGACAATTCCGCCGTCCACGCAAAATACCTTGCGTCTCGATATGGGCAAGAAACTGGATGAATTACGTGCTTGCTATGTCTAGCTCCCCTTCCCTAGCTTGCTGGGGAAGGGGCCGGGGGATGGGGTAAAAAAGCGCGGCTGGCTCGCCCGACAACACGCAAAGATGATTAACTGAAACATGGCACGATTCATCGCCCGGCGCCTCTTTTTCTCGTTACCTGTTCTCTTCGGCGTCACTGTTCTGATTTATGTACTCCTCTGGTTCGCTCCGGGCGATCCGGCGCTTTCCAGCCTGGGCATTTATGCCTCGCCGGAACAGCTGGAGACGCTGCGGCGGCAGCTAGATCTTGATAAGCCGATTTACGTGCTTTATCTGCGCTGGCTGGGGCAGATCATGCGCCTCGACTTCGGCGTTTCCCTGATTTCGAAGGAATACGTCAGCACCTTAATCGGACACAGCCTGTGGATCACATTTCAGCTGACCACGGTAGCGATGGTGATGGTGGTGGTGATCGCCTTTCCCACCGGCATCATCTCCGCCGTCAAACGCAACAGCGTGAGCGACATGCTCAGCCGCATCTTTTCCCTCCTCGGCATCTCCATGCCCAACTTCTGGCTGGCTCTGCTCTTCATCACCTTTATCGCCGTCGGCTTGGGCTGGTTCCCGCCCGGCGGCTATGTCTCGCCGGACAAAGGCTTTGGTCCCTGGCTCCAAGCGCTGATACTGCCATCCCTGTCCATAGCGGCGGCGCCGGCCTCGGCTTTGTCGCGCATGGTCCGCGCCAGCATGCTCGATGTACTGAGCAAAGATTATATTCGAACGGCGCGCGCCAAAGGGCAGCGCGAACGCTGGGTCGTCTTGCGGCATGCGCTTCGCAATTCGCTGATGGCGCCGCTGACCATCATCGGCATGCAGATCGGCTATCTGATGGGCGGCGCCATTATCGTCGAGGTGATATTCTTCTTCCCCGGTATGGGCCGTTTACTGCTGGAAGCGGGTATCGATCAGGATTATTCGGTCGTGCAGGGCGTGGCGCTGGTATCAGCAGTCGCCTTCATCCTAGTCAACGTCCTAATCGATTTTCTCTATATGCTCATTGACCCGCGCATTCGAGATTCGGCATAAGGGCGCGCCATGCACAGACTCTGGTGGCTGCGGAACGACCCTCTCGCCTTGATCGGACTGATTGTCTTGCTCATTCTGTCCGTCAGCGCCGTTTTCGCCGCGCAGATCGCGCCTTTCGACCCAACCGAACAGCACCTCTCCGACACCTTGCAGCCGCCCGACGAGATTTATCGCTTCGGCACCGATCAATTCGGGCGCGACATTCTAAGCCGGGTCATCCACGGGACGCAGATATCGCTCGGCTTGGGTTCGCTGGCGGTGATTCTGGCAGTCACCGCAGGCACGACAATTGGCTTGGCCGCCGGTTACATCGGCGGGCGCGTCGATGAAATCATCATGCGAGTGATCGATATTTTCTTCGCCTTCCCGCCCATTGTGCTGGCGATATTCCTGATGGCGACCTTGGGGCCGAGCTTGCTTAATGTGGTTATCGTCGTCGCGCTAGTGACGATTCCGCAGTTTACCCGCATCGCGCGCAGCGTCGCCATCAGCGAACGGAACCAGGATTATGTGCTGGCGGCGCGGGCTATGGGCGCCTCGACTGCGGCGGTGTTGCGCCGGCACCTGCTAGTCAACGCTTTTCCGCCACTGGCGGTGCAGGTGACCGTGCTGCTGGCTGACGCCATTCTAATCGAGGCCTCGCTGAGTTTTCTGGGCATCGGCGTGCGCCCGCCGACGCCGACCTGGGGCGGCATCCTCAGCGCCGGGCGCGATTATGTTTTCACCGGATTCTGGTGGTTCACCGTGTTTCCAGGCTTGGCGATATTCCTCGCCGTATTCTCCTTGAACGTTCTGGGCGACGGCTTGCGCGATTTCATCGATCCGACGACGCGCCCGCAAGGCGCCGTAGAATAACGTCGCCTGCGAGAGTATTCTGCTGATTATCTTGAAGGGAGCGATAACCATGAAGATACTAATTTCCGGCGTCACCGGACGCGTCGGCGCAAACCTGGCGCATCAACTTATCGAGCGCGGCCATCACGTGCGCGGGCTGGTGATGCCGGGCGACCCTAAGGCGGATAAGGCCGTTGATCTGGGTGTGGAGATCGTCGAAGCGGACATCGCCGATTCCGATCGCGTGCGGGCGGCGGCCGACGGCGTCGACATCGTCATCCACCAGGCAGCGCAAATCCTGGAGGGCATTTATCCTTCCGAGCGCATGCTGGAGATCAACACCAAGTCCACGATCAGCCTGCTGGAAGGCGCCTTGGCATCGAGTACGCCGGTCCAGCGATTCATTCTTGCCAGCACCGACCAAACCTACCAACCCTTCGTCACCCATCAGGTCACCTTCTATGAAGACTCACCGCAACAGCCGGCCGATATATACGCATTGACCAAGCTGCTTTCGGAGAAGATCTGCCGAGCATACATGGCTGAATATGGCATACCCGTGACGATCCTGCGCTACAGCTCGATCCTGGCTGCCAACGAGGTGCTTGGCGTTCTCAACCCGGTCTGGCTGAACTACTTCGTCGAACTGGCCGCGGCGAAGAACCGCATCCCCTGGTTCGGCGCTGAACATGTGGACGAAGCCCAAGCGATTATCAGCGACCTGCTGGAGACGCCGGACGCCGTCTGCGCTGTCACCGACCCGAACGGCAAATCCTGGGCTCTGGCTTTCACCGACGTCCGCGATGTCGTAGCCGGCACCTTGCTGGCATTGGAGAACGATACCGCCATCGGCGAAGCTTTCAACATGGTCGGGCCCGTTCCAGTCACCTATACGACGGCCGCCCGCCTCATCGCTGACAACACCGATCGTCCCTACGTCGATGTCAAGATGCCATTCTACTGGGGACCGCATGTCTCCAACGAAAAGGCGCGCTCCATGCTCGGCTACAATCCACAATACAGTTTCGACAAGATGGTGGAAACCGCCTTGGCCCATCAGCGTGGCGATTCCATCGATCAGATCCCGAACTAGAAGCCGGTGTACATTCGGCAATTCAGCGTATTTGCCACCGGTTTGCGCAATCGGTACAATCTAGCTGTGAGCATGTGCTTACGGTTCTGTCCGCTTGAAACCGCCCGGCAAGCGCTTCGACGGTATGTCAGGAGAAGGGAGGAAACTGAAGACGCTTCGCCAGCTTTAGGCGGGCCGGGCGACCAATACTAGTACGGTCTGAGTTTTCTTAGCGAGGCTAAAAATGAATAGATTGCTGAAACACTTAACGCTGCTCTTGATTCTGCTGCTTCTCTTCACCACCGCCGCCCTGACACCGGCACAGGATGCGGTGGAGTTGGAGCTTTGGTATCACGGCGGAACACAAGAAGAGAACGACGAAACGCGCGCCCAGGTCGATCGCTTCAACGCGATGCAAGACGCGATCCAGGTCAACTTCGTCGAACTGGCCGGTTCGCTGGTCGCGGGCACCGGCTATAACGACGCGGTGAACGCCGCTGCGGTCGCCGGTGATCTCCCCTGCATTCTCGATCTCGATGGCCCCAATCTCTACAACTACGCCTGGGCCGGCTTCCTGGCGCCAATGGACGATTACATGTCGGATGAACTGCGCGCCGATATCCTGCCGTCTCTGATCGATCAGGGCACCTACAACGGCAAGATCTATGCCATGGGTCAATACGATTCGGGCTTGGCTCTCGTTGGCCGCGTGTCCTTGCTGGAAGAAGCCGGCGTCCGCATCCCGAGCAACATAGACGACGCCTGGGATCTCGACGAGTTCAACGGCGTCCTGGCAAGTCTGCAAGCTTTGGAGGGCGTCCAATACGCCATAGACCTCAAGATGAATTACGGCGCCGGCGAGTGGTACACCTATGCCTTCAGCCCGGTGGTTCAGGGCTTCGGCGGCGATCTGATTGACACCGAGACCTTGAGCGCCGAAGCTGTCCTGAACGGTCCCGAAGCGGTCGCGGCCATGGAATGGATCAGGAGCCTCTTTGAGAATGGCTATGCCACGCTCACCCCGCCGGATGACAACGAATTCATCAACGGAAACGCGGCGATGGGCTTCCTCGGTCACTGGATGGCGACCGGCTACTATGAAGCCTTCGGCGATGACATGATCGTCCTGCCGGTCGTGAACTTCGGCGCCCGCCAAGCCACCGGCATGGGCTCCTGGGCTTGGTCCATCACCACACAATGCGACCATCCCGACGAAGCCTGGACCTTCATGGAGTTCATGCTCACGCCGGAAGAGATCCTGAGCATCACCAATGTGAACGCGGCTGTGCCCGGTCGCCTCTCGGCTCTGGCGATGTCCGAGCTCTTCGGCGAAGGCGGACGCATGAACATCTTCGTGCAGCAGCTCGAATCCGGCATTGCCATACCAAGACCGATTACGCCCGGCTACCCGGCCGTCACTTCCGCCTTCTTCACCGCGATGGACAACATCATCAAGGGCGGTGATATTCAAATGGAATTGGATGCCGCTGTCGACAAGATCGCGCAGGATGTCGCCGACAACAATGGCTATCCGCTACAGAATTAAGCCTTGCCTGTAAGGCCTCCAAGTCAGTAGCCGCGGCGCAGTCCATTCGCCCGCGGCTGCTCGACGCCATTCGCGGCGCAAATCGGAAGGGACGACCAACCTGCTTGACTTGCTTGGGTAGGCGATCTCATGAGACGGTCAACAGGTCCGACAGGTCACGAAACGGTTTATGCCTGGCTGATGAGCGCCCCCGCGCTCATCGGCTTGTTCATCTTCGTCGCCCTGCCCCTCTTTGGCGGCGTCTATTGGAGCCTCACCAATAAACGACTCATCTCGCCGCTGCCCACCGAATACATCGGCCTGCAGAATTACTGGAACCTGCTCGGCCTGCAAATCATTAAATTGCAGCCGGAAATCGATGAGGCGACCGGGGCTGCGCAGGTCGACCTGGAAGGGAACCCGATCTATCCCCGGACCCGCACCATCGTCCGCGGCAACCCGGCCTATAGCGGCTTCCGCGAGTGGTTCACCACCGATGTTTTCGGGGGGCGCTATGTCGTCATCGCCCGCGACCCCACATTTCTGCGCTCGCTCATCAATACCTGCGTATTTGTCCTGGTGATCGTGCCCGGGCAAGGCGGCCTCGCCCTGATCATGGCCCTGCTGGTCAACCAGCGGCTGCGCGGCCGCTATGTCTTTCGCACCATTTATTTCAGCCCGGTGGTCACATCCATGGCGGTGCTCGCCATCGTCTGGACCTTTCTCTACAATCCGGACCAAGGCTTGATCAATCGCTTTCTCAGCGCGATCACTTTTGGTCGCTTTCAGCCGGATTGGCTAGTCAGCGCCGATTCCGCCCTGCTGGCGATAATCATTCTTTCCGCCTGGCAAGCGGCCGGCTTCCAAATGGTCATCTTCCTGGCCGGATTGCAGGGCATCCCGCAGTCCCTCTACGAAGCGGCGCAAATCGACGGCGGCAACACCTGGCAGCAATTCCGGCATGTGACGATCCCGCAACTGCGCAACACCACCATATTCGTCATCATCAGCACGACCATTCTGGCCTTTCGCCTCTTCACCCAGGTTGATGTGATGACCAAGGGCGGACCGCAAGATGCCACCGTCACGGTCGTTTTCCATGCCGTCGATACCGGCTTTCGACAACAGAAGATCGGCTACGGCTCCGCTGTCACGGTACTGTTTTTCATCATTGTGGTGACGATCGCCTTGATCCAGCGCGCCCTGCTGAAATCGGATATCGAGGTGGAGTAGGCCCTATGTCCGCAAGCCCAGCCAAAACCAGCGATCGCCGCGAACAGCGCGTCAAGTCGCCCCGTCCGGTCCGCCGGACGATTACGCTCGCCATCGATTACGGCATCATGATCGCGCTGGCGCTATTCTTCCTGTTTCCGATAGTCTTCATGATCGTGTCCTCATTCAAACCGGAAAAGCTGATGTTCGACGATCTGAAGACAATACTCTGGGCCTTTATCCCGCGCGATGTCACCCTCGAAAACTACAGCAGCGTGTTCCGCCGCGTGCCCTTCGGCCGCTTCATGTTCAACTCCACCTTCATCGTCCTGGCGACGGTCAGCGCGGGAATGCTGGTCAACAGCATGATCGCCTTCGCTCTGGCGCGCCTGCGCTGGCGGGGGAAGACCCTCATTCTGTCCGCGATAATTGCGCTCTCCATAGTGCCGCTGGACGCGATCGTGGTGCCCTTGCTGGTCTTGGTCAACGGCTTTCCCTGGCTAGACGGGACGATCGGCTGGCTGGATACATTACACGTGCAAATCATCCCCTTCATAGCCGATGCCTTTTCGATCTTCCTCTTTTACCAATTCTTCATCGGCATCCCGCGCGACTTCGATGAAGCGGCTTACATTGATGGCGCAAGCCCGGTCTCGGTCTACCGGCGCATTATCGTGCCGCTGTCCCGGCCCGTTTTCGCTACTGTCGCGATCCTCCAGGCTCTGTTTCTGTGGAGCTCCTATCTCTGGCCGCTCATGGCGACCCGCGGCGAAGACTCGCGCCCCCTAACCGTCGGCATCACATCCTTCTATGGGCAGGACGTGAAATGGGCGCAGATCATGGCCTTCGCCTCGATGATTACCATCCCGGTGCTCATCCTCTTCCTGCTCTTTCAAAAGTGGTTCGTCCAAAGCGTCGCCGCCAGCGGGCTGAAGGGCGCCTAGATGAACAACTTTGCCGCCCATGCCAGGCAACTGCGCCAGGGGTTCGCCCATGATCCGCACCGTCCACGCTATCACTTCCTGCCCCCGGCAAACTGGATGAATGATCCAAACGGCATCATTGAGTGGAGGGGCCTAACCCACCTCTTCTACCAGCATAATCCGCATGGACCGGTATGGGACGACATGCACTGGGGGCATGCCGCCAGCGCTGACCTGGTGCATTGGGCTGACCTGCCCATCGCCCTCGCGCCTGATCCCGGCGGTCCTGATGAAGACGGATGCTGGTCCGGCTGCGCTGTTGGCAACGACGGCGCGCCCACCCTCCTGTACACCGGCATACAGGGCGATTACAACTTGCCGCAGAGCCAGCGCGTCTGCATCGCCTCAAGCAATGATGATTTGCTGAGATGGCGGAAACACCCCGGCAACCCCGTCATCGCGCAACCGCCTGACAATATCGATGTTACGGCTTTCCGCGACCCCTTTGTCTGGCGCGAGAGCGACAATTGGTACATGATCATTGGCGCAGGCATTCGGGATGTCGGCGGCGCCGTCCTGCTCTATCGCTCACGCGATCTGCATCGCTGGGAGTACCTGCATCCCCTGTGCGACAACGACATGCTTGGCCACACTGCGCTGTGGACCGGCTCCGTCTGGGAAGTCCCTCAGTTCTTTCCCCTCGGCGACAAGCACATCATGACCATCACCGCCTGGGACAAGGAGCAGCTTTACAGCGCATACTTCGTCGGAAGCTATCATGATCACCGCTTTTATCCGGATTCGGTGTACAAGCTCGATTATGGCGACCGACATTTCTGCGCGCCGCATTCCATGCGAGATTCGACCGGGCGCCGCGTCTTGTGGGGCTGGATCGACGAGGGCCGCTCCATTGAAGCGCAGACGGCTGCCGGCTGGGCCGGCGTCATGTCCCTGCCACGGATCCTGACCTTGGGCGTCGATGGCAAGCTGGCGCTGCAGCCGGCGCCGGAGCTTGAATCGCTTCGCGCTGATCACCACCGCTATAACAACATCCTCCTTTCAGGCGCTTCCGGCGAATTTACCGCAGGTCAGCGCGGCGCCGCACTTGAAATCCTGGCCGAGTTTGATGCCGCCAATGCCGAAGAATGCGGCGTCAAGGTGCGCTGTTCTCCTGACGGAGAAGAAGAAAGCACTATCTTTTATGACGCCCGGCGCAAGCAGTTGGGCGTTGACCGGCGGCGCTCCTCTATTGTCCGGGACGGCAGCGCTGCCCTCGACATACAGCAGGGAGACTTCTCGCTGTCCCCCGGCGAATCGCTGCGTTTGAGAGTCTTCGTCGACTGCACCGTGATCGAAGTCTACGCCAACGAGCGCGCCTGCATCACCAGCCGAGTCTACCCAAGCCGTTCCGATAGCGCCGGCGTCCGTCTTTTCTCGCGGGGGCGGGCGATTGTCAAGTCACTCGACATTTGGACGATGTCGGCAATTTGGGACGCGCCATAGCTGCCATATCCCCTGCCCATGTAGACGGTTTATCAACTGCCAGACCCGCGCGATTCCCAAATGCTGAATCGCCACAGCTATAGCCCTAGAAGCGGATCATTGACCGGCGTGAGGGGCCGCTCCCCCTGCAAAACAGCCGCGATATTTTCGGCGCAGAGTCGACGGGCTTGCGCCCGGCTTTCCCGCGTTCCGCCACCGATATGGGGCGTGAGGCAGACGTTGGGCAGCCGCAGCAGCGCCGGATGCACCTCGGGTTCGAATTCAAAGACATCCAGAGCGGCGCCGGCGATTTTCCCGGCTTGCAAAGCATCAACCAGCGCCTTTTCATGCAGCACCGGTCCGCGCGACATGTTAATCAGAAAGGCAGTCGGCTTCATCTGCGCCAGAGTCCTCGAATCGATCAGGTGACGCGTCGCGGCTGTGAGCGGTGTATGCAGCGTTATGACATCGGCTTCCGCCATCAGCGCGTCCAATTCTCGGTAGCCGTCGTGCTCGGATGGCGAGCGGCTGTGAAAGATGACACGCATATCAAATGCTTCGGCGCGCCGCGCGACCGCGCGACCGATCCGCCCATAGCCGACGACGCCCAGGGTCTTGCCCGCCAGCAGAACGCCATCCCACAGTCCCGGCTGGAAGCCATCCGCGGACCACTGCCCAGAACGCACATAGCCGTCGGCTTGATGGATCCGCCGCAGCAAACACAGGATCAAGGCGATGGTACAATCGGCCGTCGACTCAACAAAAGCATCCGGAACATTGGTCGCCCAGACCCCGCGCCGGGCCATCAAATCCAGGTCGAGATTGTCCAGGCCTATGGCCACATTGGCGACGATCTTGAGTTGCGGCGCCGCATCCAGCAGTTCCGCATCAACGATTAGCTCGGCCTGGTTGATGATGCCCTGCAGCGTTGGCGCAAGCCGCAGCACGTCCTCGCGCGCCATCAAGCGTCCGCCGGCCGGTCCTTGAATGACCTCAGCCAGCCCAGCCAGGGGCGCCAGCACATCGGCCGGCACCGCATTCGTGATCAAGATCTTTTGCATTTACTGCCTCCGTTCGGCGGGAGAAAATATTTTTTTGGCCATCTGGCCATCTGGCCGCTGGCTGCGTTTCCGATGACGGCGCCTGATGCCGGCGGCACTGGTCGTCCGCGCCGCCGCAGGTCTCGGCGAGTGTAGCTGGAAATGATTTGCCATTGTCTATGTCCGATCAAGATCATGTCAGTACGACGCAAAAAAACGCAAAATAATGCAAAAAGATGCAAAAGAGCCACAAGAGGATACATGGTGGACACATATTGGATATTAATATTCAACTTACTCAACAGTCTCTATCGATACAGTATGGATACAGTGGGGTTTTTCGGACAGAAAATCGGATTTTGGGCGATAAAGGTTGGGATTTGGGTTGGCAAGGGCGTGTTTTTGGATAAGGCCCTGGCGGGTCGATCTGCTTTCCATATTGATCAGGGTAGCACAAAAGCGGTGGCGATACGAGAACATTTGTTCTCGTATTGGAGAATTCAAACTATTCGAATTCACCACAGAGGCGGGGGGCCCTGGGGCGCCCCCACAGTTGCAGGGCGTGGCGCGGTTGGGGGGATCGGAAACGCTTTTTACCCCATCCCCCGGCCCCTCTCCCGCCATCTCTATGGCGGGCATCCGATAAATCAGGGAAGGGGAGCTAATATTTGCGGATTTTCTTGCAATCAGTTCGCTTGTGCAGGGATTGGCCGTCTTTTTTTGGTAAGGTTTCGATATTCTTTCAGCTAACTATCCATGAAATACCGATCAAGCCTTACAGTTCTAAGGTGTGGCGCGGTTGGGGGGATCGGGTGGGCCTCATACGTAGAAGGCGCGGTCGCTGGGCGGCGTGCGCAAGCCGGGATGCTGCAGCAGCGCGTTCTCGTCAATATCGAAGCCCAGGCCGGGCCGATCGGGCAGAACAAAAAATCCGTGCTCGACAGGCAGCGGGTGAGACAGGCAGCCGTCGCGCCAGGGCACATCCTTGACCATGAATTCCTGGCGAAAGAAGTTGGGGATGGTCGCCATCGTATGCGCCGATGCGATGGTCGAGATGGGCCCGTTGGGATTATGCGGGGCGATGGGCACATTGTAGGCCTCCGCCATGGCGGCGATCTTTCGCATTTCGCTGATGCCGCCGCAGCGCGTGATATCGGGCATCAGGACATCGGCCGCGCGAAGATCGAGAACGCGCTTGGCCATGAAGCGGGAATGCAGCCGCTCGCCGACGCAAATCGGCAGAGGAATCTGACGGCGGATTTCAGCGATGGCCGCCGGGAATTCGGGCAAAGCCGGTTCTTCGTACCACATACAGTTGAAATCCAAGCCCGCCAAGCGATGCGCCATCTCCACAGCAGTCGGCCCGTTGAGGAAGGCATGCGTCTCGATGGCGATTGGCACCTGCCGCCCGACCGCCTCCGCCACAGCCGCGACCAAGTCCAGAGCGAGCTGCTTCTGCTCCGCGCTTAGCGAGTTATTGTCGCTGAGATCATCGCCGTAGCCATAATGGACATGGGCGAAGGGGTCGAATTTGAGGGCGGTGAAGCCAGCTTCGACCGTCTCGCGCGCTTGCTCCGCATAGCTCTCGGCAGAGTGACCGCCATCGATAAACCAGTAATTGGCATAGAGTTGAATGCGTTCGCGATACTTCCCGCCGAGCAGATTGTGGACCGGCGTATTCAGCGCCTTGCCTTTGATATCCCAGAGGGCGATATCGATGGCGCTGATAGCGGACAGCAGAGGTCCAGCTTGCCCCAGCCAGTGCATATCGCGATAGATTTTGGTCCAGATATAATCGATGCGGCGGGCGTCCATGCCGAGCACGAATTGACCGACATGCCGGCAGGCGGCTTCGATCAGCGGGGAGCCGGGCCAGTTGGTCGCCTCGCCCCAACCGTGAATGCCGGCATCGGTCTCGACCTTGACCAGGGTCCAGTTGTATTTGATGCCTTCGACGAGGAAGGTCTTTACTTCGGTGATGTTCATCAGGCCGGCTCGAAGGCGATCGGCAGGGACTTCAAGCCGCGGAATAAAGCGTTGTTCCATTCCAGGCTGTCATCCGCGATGCGGATATTGCGCAGGCGCCCCAACAATGAGCGGTAGGCGACCGGCGCTTCCAGACGGGCGAGCGGCGCGCCCAAGCAGAAATGCGGGCCATAGCCAAAGGCGAGATGCTTGTTGGGCGAGCGCGTGATATCAAGCGCGTCCGGGTCGGGGAATTGGGCTGGATCCCGATTGGCCGCGCCGAGCAATTGCATAATCAGTTGGTCCTTTTCGATAGTGTGGCCGCCGATCGTTACATCGCGCGTGGCGATACGCCGATTGCGCTGGAAGGGACCGTCGTAACGCAGAAACTCTTCAGTCGCCGACTCAGCCAACTCCGGCTTCTCGCGCAGACGCCGGAATTGATCGGGATTCCCCAAGAGCCAGTAAAGGCCGTTGGCGATGAGGTAGGTGGTCGTCTCGTGCCCGCCGATAAGAATGGTGACACAGCTGGAGACCATCTCCTCCTCGGTCAGCTTGTCGCCTTCCAGCTCCGCCAGCACCAGAGCGGTGATGAGATCGTCTTCGGGCTGGAGACGGCGCTTGGCATAGATATCGCGGAAATAGCCCTGCATCGCCAGCAGAGAGTCTTGGGACTTCAGCAGGATCTCCGGCGTCGGCTTGGGGGTGGCCATGAAGGCGACGATCTCGCCCGACCAAGCTTTGAACTTGGCGTGGTCTTCGACCGGTATGCCCATCATCTCGGCGATGACGATGACCGGCAGCGGGTAGGAGAAATCCCAAATGATGTCCATCTCGCCGCTTTCGATTTGGTCATCAATCAGCTGATTGACGATGTCCTCGATGTAGGCCTGCATTTTGCGGATCGTGCGCGGCGTGAAAGCCATGTGCACCAGCTTGCGCATACGCGTGTGGTCGGGCGGGTCGACATTGATCAGGCCTTGGGAATAGTGGCGCACGAGTGGTTGGACCCGTTCCCAAAGCGGCTCGGGCAAGTCCATCGTGGCGGTGAGGCGTCCCAGACTGGTGAAGGTCTGATAATCCTGCAAGGTCCAGGCGATGTCGTCGTAGCGGGTGAGCATCCAGCAGCCCCAGGCGTCGCTCCAGTAGACCGGTGCCTCCTCGCGCATCCGGCGGTAGACCGGGTAGGGATCCGCGTTGAAGGCAGCGGATGAGAGGTCGCTGTCGAATTGGCTCATGTTAAGCTGCCTCCCAGTCTAAGACTGAGGGTGCGACGTGTTTTTCAGCCCCAGCCCCCAGCCCCCTCCCCGAGGCTTCAGGGAGGGGGTGCACATTCTTTTGGGTATGGCGTTTAGTCCTCATAACTCCATATTCTCAGTCAAAGCTTACCTTTCTCAACAACGGGTCACCCTTCCCTAAAGCGTTGGGGAAGGGCCGGGGATGGGGTTGGCCGGAGCGCAGCGATAATTGCTGATCAGCTCGGAAGCGCGCAGGGCTCGGTCATAGATGCGCAGGAGGCGAATCGGGGGACCGATCTCGACTCGCTCTGTATCAACATCGTCCGGCGCGCCATCTTGAACGCTCTTGCTGCCGGGAGCGATGATTAGGTTTTTGACGCTGCTGTTGACATGGCGAAGGTCGGGGCTGAAGCGCCCCCAGCCGAACTGCCTGTGCTCGCCGCCGTCACAGACGCCCCCGTCAACAATGAAGGTGATGATCTTGGGACCGCCGTCGACCACTACCGCCAGATGATGCAGCTTCCCCGCTTCCAGCAACTCGCGGTCGCAATCCCAGCGGTTTTCCGTACGGCCGTCATTCAGGATGATCTCGACCGTTCCGTTTGACGCCGTCTGCAAAGCCCAGCCCTGCCCGGTCGGAGCGCGCGCGTCCAAAAGCAGTTGACCGCCATCAAGGCGCTGCAAAGCGAGCCAGACTTCTATTGTGAAGCCGGCGCGCAGATCCTTCGCGCCATAATCCGGGCTTTCATGATCGCGGGCGAGGAAGGCGGGCAGAGGCGGCATAATCACATGACCGTCGGGGTCTGCGTCCGCCGTCCATTGGGCGATGAGACCGTCACGCGTCACCGCGCCACTCTCATCGAACTGGCCCCAAAGCCCGTCCAGCAAGTCCTGATCAAGCCGGTGGACGCGGGCGACATCCTTTTGCGTCTCCAGCAGATAGATGGCCCCGGCCTCCTCTACCAAGTCAGGATAGCTCATGCGAATGTAGCTGTCGTCATCGTAGAGCGCGATCTCGGGCTGTGACCATTGGATGACGCGCCCGTCAGGCCCCTCCACCTCGATGCCGCCGCAGAGCCAGACCGGATTGCGATCTTCGTACCAGTTGCCGCCGTGATTGTGGAACCAGTAGAGATATTTTCCGTTACGGCATTTCCAGGCGAAATTGGCGGCGCGCGGATGTTTCATCAGGCGGCCATCGGCATAGCGCTTGTAGGCTGGCTCGGTCCAGGTGCGGCCGGCATCGCGGCTGTAGGCGAAGGCGGGATGTCCGTCGATGGTGCGGTAGACGCAGTAGAAGGAGCCGTCGCTGAGCAGCGCATAGCTCTGTTCTTCGGCGATGGGACCGCCGCCGGGTGGCGTACGCAAGCCGGCATCGCCATCGGGCAGGGTCTCCCAAGTGATTTTGCTCGGGTCGTCTTCGGTCAGAATGTTGTCGCTGCGCAGGAGGACGCCTTCCGAGCGGGTGAAGAAGCCATGACCCAGGCCGCCGACTTTGTGCAGCGAGACAAAAGCGACGCCATCATGGACGATTGGTTTGCCGACATTCCAGAAGTAGCGGATCCGGCCGCCGTAGGGGTTTTCGCGGTCGATCGCCATCTCGCGCACGGGTATATTGTAGCGCTCCGGCGACCAGGTCCGGCCATGATCATCGCTGTATTTGAAGACGAAATAACCTTGCGAGTCGACGCGATAGCATTCGCCGTTCTTGTAAGGCGGGTCATCGGCGATCACATGGCGGGTGTCATCGCTGTTGTGATTGTAAAACAGGTAAATGCGGCCGCTCGGCGCCTTGAGAGGCACCGCGTACGACGCTTCCGGGCCGTCCGCGGGTTCGACCGCGACGGGCGCTGACCAGGTCCGCCCTTGATCGCTGCTGCGGGTCGCGATGATATGCTGGCCGGACGCGCCCTCGATGCCGGCGCCAGTGGTGATGGTGCAGAGCCAAGCGCCGTCATCCGTTACAACCACATAGGGCTGGTCGCTATAGCGCTCGGTCGGGATTTCGCGGCCGGTTGAAATATGTCGCTTGTCTTGCATCGTGACTCCTTAATTCTCCAGACCCTGCAATTCCAGTTCCTGCGAGAAATGACAGGCGGCGGTGTGGCCCGGCGCGACCTCAAGCAGAGGCGGCGCCTCGGCGCGACAAATATCCTGGGCGTAGGGGCAGCGGGGATGAAAATAACAGCCGCTTGGCGGGTCGGCCGGGTCGGGCAGCTCGCCTTCAATGCCGCCGCTCTCGGGCAGAGGCTGGTCGGGATCGGGACGCGGAATGGCGGAGAGCAGCGCTTCGGTATAGGGGTGACGCGGGCGCGTGAACAACTCGTCAGTCGGCGCTTGCTCCACCAGCTTGCCGACATACATCACGGCGACATCGTCGGAGACATGCTCGACCACGCTCAAATCGTGGGCGATGAACAAGTAGGTCAGGTTGAACTCTTCTTGCAAATCCTTCAGCAGATTCAGAATCTGCGCCTGTACCGAGACATCCAGCGCCGACACCGCTTCGTCACAGACGATCAGCTGGGGATTGATGCTCAAGGCGCGGGCGATGCCGATGCGCTGTCGCTGTCCGCCGCTGAAGGCATGGGGATAGCGTTTCATATAACGCAGATCCAGGCCGACATGCTCCAGGGCGGTGCGGACGCGGTCTTCCAGCGCCTTGCCGGACGCGACCTTGTTGATGCGCAGCGGCTCGCTGACGATATCGAAGACGGTCTTGCGCGGATCGAGGCTGGAATAGGGATCTTGAAAGATCATCTGCATGTGCTTGCGGAATTCGCGCATTTCACGCCGCGTCAACTGGGCGAGGTCCGTGCTGAGGCCGTCGTGATGGAAGACGATCTCGCCGTCAGTCAGATCAACCGCGCGCAAGACGCAGCGCCCCAAGGTCGTCTTGCCCGAGCCCGATTCACCGACCAAGCCCAGCGTCTTGCCCTTGTCGATGCGCAGGCTGACATCGTCAACCGCGCGCACATGGCCGACAACGCGGCGCAGCAAGCCCTTTTCGATCGGGAAATATTTCTTCAGCCCGCGGACTTCCAGCAGGCTCGTCTCGCCCATCAAGGGTTATCTCCTGGTGGCATCAACTGTTATCGGCGGGCGCAGGCGCACTGAAGTAAAAGCCGGGTCGCAATCGCGCAGCCATTCGTCGGTGATGAACTTGCCCAGCAGGTAATGCTTGCGGTCGGGATAGAACAAAATGCGCTCGACGCCATCATCAATCAGGCTGGGGTAAACAGCGACCTGCGTGCCGCCGGTGCCGGGCACCAGTACGCCATTTGACGTGGCGAAGATCTTGGGCGGCCCAAAACGCAAGGGATGATCGCGCTCGCCGGGGATCTCCCGCCCGACAGTCAGCCAGACCGGATAGCGATTGTGCTTGGAATCGACCGGGGATTTGCCGCCGTTGGCGGTACCGTCATTATTGTAGAAGAGCAGCAGATAGCGTCCGTCATGCAGACGGTAGAGCGGGCTGGGCGACATCGGGTTCAATACCGGGTTGCCGCCCGGTTCGTAGCGCAAGACACGCGGTTCGTCCCAGGAGCGGCCGTCATCGTCAGACAGGGCGTAATAATTCGCGCCTAGCAAGGTCCGGAAGACGCAGATCAACCGTCCGTCAGATAGGGCCTGCACGGTGGGCTCTTGGGCGACGCTGACGCCCGGACGCCAGGGATTTTCGACCTGGATGCCATGTGGCAGCTTGGGCCAGGTGGTGACGATGAGTTTCTTGGGGTCGCGTTCGCGCAAGATGTTCTCAAAGCGCATGAAATATATCTCCGACCAGTGCTCCAGCAGGTTCAGGCTGAGTTTGACGGCCGGATCCCAGGTATTGCTGGCCCAGCGGGAGAATGGCGCCAGCACATGATCCTCAGGAGTGACGAAGATGTTCTGATAGACGATCCAATTTGGCGGCACTGAGGGATCGGGATGGCTGATGGCGCTGGGCGCGATGGGAAAGTCGACGGACTCGTCGCTCCAAGTCAGCCCATCGTCGTCGGAGTAGCGACAGCGCACCAGGCCGGTCGTATCCTCGCGGGCATCGTCAACGCCGACATTCTTGTTGTAGATGTAATAGACGCGGTGCCCGCCATCGGCCAAGACAGCCGGCGCGACTATCGGGAAGCCCCAGCTCGCCAGGCCAGTCCCGCGCGGGTCATCGGGTCCCGGGCCGTCAATCGTATAGGGCGCCGACCAGGTCCGGCCGCGGTCGGACGAGCGACTGACGACCACGCGCTGATCGCCGGCATTCTCGAAGGTCGATTGCGTCCAGAAGCCGAGGAAGCTGCCCGGCGGGGTCTCAACCACCAGGAAGTGCTGATTGCAGGCGTCCGGCCCGACGAAGTCACCCGGAATGTAGGCGAGCAGATCCGGTTCAGTGCGTTCCCATTCGTTGTCGAGGTAGAGGTCATTCACAATGTCTTAGCCCTTTTGTGTGCTTGAGTAGTCCTGCCTATTCATACAGTACGCAGTTGACGCTGTGCCCCGGCGCCACCGTCACCGCCTCCGGCATGGCTGCATCGCATCTACCGGGGATGAATTCGCTGCAGCGGCTGGCGAAGGGGCAGGCATCGGGCGGATCCAGCGGCACCGGCACTGTGCCTTTGATCGTCGCCAGGTGTACCCCCTCGGTCGCCCCGAACTTGGGAATCGAGCGCATCAGACCCTTGGTATAGGGATGCTTCGGGTCTTTGAATATCTGCCGCGCCGCGCCGTATTCGACGATCTTGCCCAGGTACATAACCGCGACATCGTCGGCCATATTGGCGATGACGCCCAGATCGTGAGTGATGAACATGATCGCCATGCCATTTTCCCGCTGCAAACGCTTCATCAGCCGCAGAATCTGCGCTTGTATCGTGACATCCAGGGCGGTGGTCGGCTCATCGGCGATCAGCAGGCGCGGGTTGAGGATGATGGCCATCGCGATCATACTGCGTTGGCGCATCCCGCCGGAAAGCTGAAAGGGATAATCGTCGATGCGCCGCTCGGGCGCGGGAATCCCGACCTCGTCCAATAGCGTAATCGTGCGTTCGCGCGCCGCCCGCTTGTCGGTCTCGCCATGCACGAAGAGCGCTTCCATGATCTGATTGCCGACAGTATGCACCGGCGAGAAAGCGGTCATCGGCTCCTGGAAGATCATGGCGATTTCACGACCGCGCAGGTCGCGCATCTGATCGCCGTCTTCATCCAATTGAGCGATGTCAACGGCGCCGGAATCATGATGCAGCAAGATCTGGCCGCGCAGTCGGCTGTTCTTCCGGGGTATGATGCGCATAATCGACTGCGCCGTCACGCTTTTGCCACAGCCCGATTCGCCGACGATGCCCAGCGTGCGGTTCTTCTTTATGGCGAAGGACAGTCCGTTCACCGCCTTCAGCGTGCCCTCTTCCAGCTCGAAGTAGGTGTGCAGGTCTTTGACCTCGAGCAGCAGGTCGAACGTCATCACAACTCCTTATAGGGGTCGGCGGCGTCGCGCAAGCCATCGCCGACAAAGTTGAACAGCAGGACGGTCGCGATGACAAAAAGCGCCGGCGTCAGCAGCCAGGGATACAGGGCGACATTGGAGATATTCTGCGCGCCTTCCAGCAAGGTGCCCCAACTGACGGCGGGAGGACGAATGCCCAGCCCGAGGAAGCTCAGCGCGGTCTCGCCCAGGATCATGCCCGGGATGGCAATCGTGATATTCACGATGAGGAAGCTGATATAGCCCGGCAAGAGATGCTCGTAGATGATGCGAATGTCGCTGGCGCCGGCGATCTTGGCCGCGACGATATAATCGTGTTCGCGCATTTCCAGCAGCTTGGCGCGGACGGCGCGGGCCAGGCCGGTCCAGGTCATCGTCGACAAGATGATCGTGATGGCGAAGTAAGTCCGCTCGACCGGCCAATCGATCGGCACTATCGCCGCCAGCGCAATCCACAGCGGAATCTGCGGAATGGCGCTCAAGATCTCGGTGACGCGCATGATCAAGATGTCGACCGCGCCGCCGTAATAGCCGGAGATGCCGCCCAGCGTCGCCCCGAGGAAGAAGCTCAGGAAGACGCCGACCAGGCCGATGGTCAAGCTGATGCGGCTGGCCGCCAGAATGCGCGACAGCACATCGCGCCCCAAACCGTCCGCGCCGAGCAAAAAGACCTTGCCCTCGCCCGCGTCAAAAAAGTGCAGGTCCATGTCCCAACGGCCCCAGAAGCGGTAGGGTTCGCCACGGGTGAAGAAGCGGATGCGATGGATCACGTCGGGGTCTTCGGTGTAGACGCGCTCGAACGTGTCGAGGTTCAGTTCATATTTCAAGCCATAGACGAAAGGACCGATGAAGTTGCCTTCTGAATCAAAAAAGTGAATCGGCGTCGGCGGCGTGTTGACGAAACCCTGATGCTGGGTGACCGCGCGATAGGGCGACCAGAATTCGTAGGTGAAAGCCAGGAAGTACATGATGATTAAGACCAGGCCCGATATCAGCGCCAGCCGATGCCGCTTGAAGCGCCGCCAAATCAACTGCTGCTGGGAGGCGATATAGTAGCGCTCCTCCATGTTGGAAAGGCCGGTCGCAGGCACCGCGCCGCCGACTTCATCGCTTTGGGTCGACATCAGGTCACGCCCTTTTCCATGCGAATGCGCGGGTCATATAGCGACAAGATGACATCGCCGAGGATCACGCCGATGACCGCCAGGATGCTCTGGATCATCAAAATGCTGGCGGCCAGCTCGACATCTTCCGCCAGCAGCGCGCTGAACAAGAGCGGCCCCAGCGTGGGCAGGTTCAACACGATGGCGACGATGGTCTGCCCGGAGATCAGCCGCGGCAAGATATAGCCGATGGAGTTCACAACCGGGTTCAGCGCCAGCCGCACCGGATATTTGAAAAGCAACCGGCGATAACGAACGCCCTTGGCTCGCGCGGTAATCACATATTGTTGACCGAGCTCATCCAGCAGCGTGGCGCGCATCGTGCGGATGGTGCCGGCAGTATGGGCCGTGACGATCACGATGATCGGAATCCACAGATGATTGAGCAGGTCAAGCGCTTTCGCCAGCGACCAGGGCTGCTCTTCCACGCCCGGCGAATACAGCCCGCCGATGCTCAAACCGAAAAACTTGTGAAATAAGAACAAGAGAATAAGCGCCAGCAAGAAGTTGGGCGTCGCCAGCCCGATAAAGCCGACGAAGGTCCAGAAGTAATCGCCCAGGCTGTATTGATTTGTCGCGCTGTAGATGCCGATCGGCACCGCGATAGCGTAAGTGGCGATGAGGGATATGACCGACAGCATAACGGTCGCCGCGATGCGCTCATCAATGAGCTTGCTGACAGGGATGCCCAACATGGAATGGCCCATGTTGCCCCGCGCGAATTGCGTCGCCCAGATGAGATACTGGACATAAATCGGCTTGTCCAAGCCATATTGAGCGCGCAGGGCCGCTTCTTCTTCCTCGGTGATGATGTCGCCCTGCGCCTGACGCGCGTTGACGATGCGATCGACGGCATCGCCGCGCGGAAGCTGGACGATCATGAAAATCAGAAAGCTGATGGCGATCAGCACGAGAAAGGCGTAGAGGAGGCGTTGGAGGAGGTACTTGCTGAAGCTCATCGACTGCCTTGGAAGCGGCTTGCGCTTAGGTCAAGCCAGAAAAGGGATGCCCCAGTCGAGGCATCCCTTCGCACTTGAATCAAACTAGCCCTACATATCGTCGATATACCACTGCTCGATATGGAAGGGCGCGTAGAAGTTGGTGTCGGAGCCCCAGAACAGATTCTCGGTCGGCACATTGCGCAGTCGGTTGGAGTAGATGACCGGCTGCGGCGTCAGGCCGACTGAGGGAATGATCGGCAGCTTCTCGCCCCAATAGGCGAAGTAGGCCGCGCCCAACTCAGCCGCTTCCATCGAATCGCTCGGGTACTGGCTGAACTCGTCCCACAGCGTGTTGAGGTCCTTGATTTCCTGCGGCGGTTCGATGCCTTCGCCGCCAGCGGACGAGATCCATGCCGACCATTCGCGGGCCCAGAAGTGGCGCACCGGGTCGTTGACAGCGAAGTGATCAGGCGTACCGCGGCCGAAGAGCGTCGCGCGGCCGATATGCCACATGATCGTCATGACCTCGTTGTTGTTGTACAGGTCGAAGATCAAGTCCGGCGACGCGCCTTGACAGATCAGTTCGACGCCGATGTCGACGTAATCGCTGGCCATCAATTCGCAGCCGGGCTGATGATCGACCAGGCCATGGGCGATAATCGCCACGCGCCGTCCATCCGCCAGCAGCCGGAAACCGGCGTCATCGCGCTCGGTCAAGCCCAAGCCATCGAGCAAAGCGTTGGCTTTGTCCGGATGGTATTCGATCTTCTCGCTGAACCAGTCGTTGTTGAACCAGGGCAGCGTCTTCAGCGGTGTAGCCGGATGCGGCGCCGCCAAACCGAAGAAGAGCACATCGTTCATCTCGTCGCGGTCTATCCCCATCGATAGCGCGACGCGGAAGTCGACGCTCTGGAAGAGCTCGCGGAAGGCGTCATCGGGATAGTTTTGGTTGGGGAAGAGCGAGAACTCTGATGGACGCAGCGACTGGGCGATATAGGTGGTGAACCCGCCGTTTTCCTCTTCCGCGCGGTAGAGCCGCAGGTCAGTCGGGCGGGTATAGCGCACGCCGAAATCCAGTTCGCCCGCCGACAGCCTCAAGGCGTAAATATCGAGATCGCCCGCCAGCGACACCTCGATGTAGTCCATGTACGGCAACTGGTTGCCCGCTTCATCCACCTGATGGAAGTAGGGGTTGCGTTCCAGCAGGACGCGGTCGCTCTCGATGATGATGGGCGTCCAACTGTCCATGTAGGGACGATCGAGCGGCTGCGCCGACAGGTTGTAGCCCTGCGCCCGTTTGCTGTTGACCAGATCGACCCAGGTCTCCAAGCCGGCTTCTTCCGCCAGCGCCTGCGCGTTTTCGTTGTACTTCCCGTGATACTGCTTCAGCCAGTGCGAGGGACCGTAGAGGCTGTTGTCGCTGGAGAAGTGGGTGCGCCCGAAGCTGTCCATGGCGATCGGATAGGGGATGGCCCAGGTATAGCTGAAGGTGACATCATCAATGACTTCGAAGGTCGCCACTTCGCCACCGGCGCGCCAGAAGCCGCCGGGCCCATTGGGGGCGACATCGGGGTCGTTCATGATGTCTTCCCAATGCCAGCGGAAATCTTCGGTATTGAAGTCATCGCCATCCGACCATTTCAAGCCTTCGCGCAGCTTGATCGTCAGAGTGCGATTCTCGTTCGACCATTCCCAGCTCTCGGCCAAATCGGCCTGATATTCGCTGGCGGTGAAGTTGTAGCGGAATAACCCGGTATGACGGATGCGCAGACCTTCGTCCATACGCTCGCCGATGTCGCCGAAGCGCAATGTCCCGCCATAGGAACCGATATCGCTCACGACCGGGATGACTTTAGGATTGCTCGGCAAACGCTCTTCCACCGGCGGCAACTCGCCAGCAGCCACGCGCTCAGCCACCATCGGCGCTTCCGAAACCATCATGTCCTGGCCGAAGACGGGCGCCAGTCCGCCCATCAGGACAAGCAGCACTATCGTAAATGCGAAATAGCGTTTCATATTCATGCGTGTCTCCTTAACTTTCTCAAATGAACCTGAGCTAAACTAGCGATACACAAGTTTGCCGACCATAGACCTCCTTAAATCATTTATTGGGATTTGGCGCAGCATTTGCCAGCGCGCTGGGCTCTCGCCTACAATTTCAGCGGTGTCTGTCGCGTGTTCAGTACGCGCTAATCGATCCTGAACGCCATCGGGTCCACAAGCCGAAGATTGTCTAAGGCCACAAAATAGAACTTAACATTTTTGATAGTGCTGGTCAATTTTTGGCGGGAAATCCATGCAGGCGCGCCGAATCATGCGCTGTCGCGTAGAATACAGATCAGTTATCGCGCTTCGCCGCTGAAACGGCAGGCTCAACATCGCCAGACCCAAGACCAATACAGGAGCAGTATGACATGAACGCGGAATCCTACGCGCAGCCGCTCGCCCTGAGCGCCGACCTGAAGGCTCTGCAAGGCGGCGCTCTCAGCCTGTCCGCCCTGCTCGACGCCCTTGAAGCCCGCTTCCATGCGACCGAACCAGCTGTCAAAGCGTATCTGCCCGAGCCGAATCGCTTTCGCCGCCTGCGAAAAGATGCGGAACAGCTGCAACGCCGTTATCCCGACCCGGCGTCGCGACCGTCTCTATTCGGCGCGCTGCTCGGCGTAAAAGACATCTTCCACGTCCGCGGCTTCATCACCCGCGCCGGCACAGATGTCCCGCCAGCACTCTTCGCCGGCGAGGAAGCGACTGTGATAAGTCGGCTTAAGACGGCCGGGGCGCTCATCGTCGGCAAGACAGTGACGACGGAATTCGCCTATTTCGAACCCGGCGCCACGCGCAATCCGCACAACCTCAATCATAGTCCCGGCGGCAGCAGCAGCGGATCGGCGGCGGCAATCGCGGGCGGCTTGGCGCAGCTCAGTACCGGCACACAGACCGTCGGCTCCGTCATCCGCCCGGCCGCCTATTGCGGCATCGTCGGCTTCAAACCCTCATTCGGGCGTGTTCCAACAAAGGGTCTGGTGACCTTCTCGCAATCAGCCGATCATGTCGGTTTCTTCACCGCTGATGTCGCCGCCATGCGTCAAACAGCGCCGGTCGTTGTCGATGGCTGGCGACCGGTCATAAAGGGCGAAGAGCGTCCGGTACTCGCCGTGCCCGAAGGGGAATACCTGCGGCAATCAACTGCGCTAGATGCCTTTGAGGCTCAGTTGCGCACGCTTGAGAAGGCTGGATTTCGCGTCAAGCGAATCGGCATATTTGACGACATTGAAGCGATTGACGCCCGCCATCAAGACCTCATCGCCGCCGAACTAGCCGACCAGCATCGCGACTGGTTTCCGCAGCACAGTCAGCGCTACCGCCCCCGCACCGCCGATCTGATCCGCTATGGTCAGACCGTGTCCACTCAGCGCGTGGAGGAGGCGCGCGCCCATCGTCACCAATTGCGCCGGCGCCTGCATCAGGTCATGGATGCTGAAGGGATCGATTTATGGCTCTGCCCGGCTGCGCCCGATGTCGCACCGCGCGGTCTTGACGCCACCGGCAGCCCCAAGATGAATATGCCCTGGACCCACGCCGGCCTGCCCGCCCTCTCGCTGCCAGCCGGGCGCGGCATGCTGGGCTTGCCTCTCGGCTTGCAAGCGGTCGCGCACTTCAATAATGATGAAGAACTGCTGGCATGGGCGGCGGAGATCGAGCCGCTCTTTCGCGGTTAGATGGTATGGAGATATATTGTCCGGCCGCGCGTTTCGGTCTCAAGCGATCGCCAGCGGATTGACCCAAGACCCGGTCGCGCCGGTCAATTTCAGCGGTGCGATAATCAGCAGAAACTCATAGCAGCCGGCCGCCGCCAGTTCATCGAGATTCAGATTCTCCACGTGCGTGATCCCGCTATTGACCAGCAAATAGCGATGAACGGAATGGTCCATCGGCGGCATCGCTTCCACCGCCATGTTGTCCGCCCCGACCAAGGTCATACCCTGCGCGACAAGGAACTGCGCCGCCTCGAGGTTCAGCCCGGTTTGCGCGTCGCGGTAGACCGGGTCGCCGGCTTGCAGCAGCCGATTTGAGCCGGTGCGTATCAATACAGCCGTATCATCGCCGATCTCGCTGCCCTGCTTCTCCATTGCGCCACGAATATCATCCGCGCCAACTGGATAGGCCGGCGGCAGCGTGTCGACGCCCTTGTATGCCGCTACATCCAACATCACGCCGCGCATGAGGATCGGCGGCATCTGCTCGATGCTCAAATGCGTCTGCCCCGCCGATGTGACGCATTCGCTTGCGGCGACCGTCACACCCTCGCCGGCGTATAGATGTGGTTCGCCCGCCGAATCCACCTCCCCCGCCGCATTCTGCCGTTCCGCAATATGGCAGAGCGCGTCAATATGCGTGCCGACATGGATCGACATGCGGATGACTTCCGCCGCCGCCGTGCTCGGTTCGATCGTCGCCGGGTCGCCATGACGCAAATGCGGCGCAATGGAATAGGACTTCATCGCCGCGCCCGGCGTCAACATGCCTTCCTGGAAATCAACGCCCAAACTGAAAACTTCGCCGGTCTGGACCAAACCCAAGAGCTCCGGCGTCAGTCGGGGAATTGGCAACCTTCCATAAGCAGACGTTGTCATAGCCTCACCTCGATAGCTGTATGAACCGCAAATAGTGTAGCAAATCTCGTCACGCTTGCCTTTGCGAAGTTGAAGCTAGCGCGGCAGGGGATCGAGCGGCAGTCCGCTGGGCAACTCGGCCGGGGTGAAATGGCTCAGGTCGCGGGCGGCCGGATCGGTCAAGGCCATCAGAAACGCGACCAAATCGGCCACTTCCGCCTGGCTGAGGGGCAGCCCGGCGCGAACCGGCCGGGCAACGGAATGAGCCTGCCGGACGAAGTCATAGGGCAGCACCTGATCGCGAAACTCCGCCGGCAACTGCTCCTTCCCGTCATAGAGCATATTCGCCCGCCAGGGATCGGCGTGGTGCCAAATCACATCCTCCAGCGAACGATACGCGCCGCTATGGAAGTAGGGCGCTGTCAACTCGACATTGCGCAAGCTCGGCGTCTTGAAACGGTATTGATCGCGATAGTCGAAACTCACATTCGCCCGCCCGAAATCATCCAGCCCGTCGACGCCGTTGTCCTTGCCCGGTCCCAGTTGTGGCGCCAACAGGTTGTGGAAGCCTTGATCGGTAAATAGATCGCCACTGTGGCAGCTCGCGCAGTTGACTTCCCGATTGAGCGCGCCGAAAAACAACAACCCGCCGCGCTTCTGCGCTTCGCTGAGCGCCTGCGCGTCGCCGGCGAGATAGTCGTCCCAAGGCGCAGCCGTGAATATCAGCTGACGCTCGAAGGCCGCAACCGCCTCCGCCAGCCGCCGCATGCTGATATGAGGCGTATCGAAAACGGCGGCGAAACGCTCCGCGTAATCCTGATTATTGCGCAAACGCTCAAGCAAGCTCAAGCGGATCACCATCGGCGGAAAGTCGCTGAAGGTCAGTCCCGCCATTTCGTGCTGCGATGTAACCGGAAAGAGCACTTGCGCCGTGAGGGCATCGGTCATATCCAGATCGTTAACGGCGTCTTCCAGCGTCATCACCATTTTCGACTCTGGATTTACTGCGACCCGACCATCCCAGAATTGCTGGCTAAGCAAGGCGCTATTGATTATCGTGGGGCTGTTGCGCGGAATGAAGACATCGATGAATGGGTTGACGAGCGTGCCGACATGCTCGCGGCCATCTTCACTGCGCATATTGATCATTGCGCGGAATACCCGGCTCTCGCCCAGTCCGTGGCCGCCCGCGCCGATCGGCAAGACGCGCCCGTCCGTCATGGCGAATTCCGGATGATGGCAAGTGGCGCAAGCGATATTCTGATCGCCCGACAGAATCGGATCAAAGAAGAGATCCCGGCCCAGCCGCGTCAGTTCGCTTTCCCGCTCGATGAGTTCCCGTCCGGGATAAGGTTTTAAACCCTCAGCTTCGATGACAGCGCGCAAGGCGGCGTCCAAATCCCGCAGCTCGGCATGACTCGCCGTCGGCTTGTCCCCCGGCGGGAAGCGCAGCGGCGGGTTCGCAGCGGCGTCAAATTGAATTTGCAGCAGACGTCCCGAATATGCTTCCGTCACATACAGACTGCCGTCGGGCATGGGCAAGACCGAAACGGGAAAGTGCAGATCCTCCACGACGGTCTCGAGAGCGCCGCGATCATTGATGCGGCTCAGTCGGCCGCTCGCTTCTCCTTCCCGCAGCTCGCTGAAGCAGTCCCGATCCGGCGTTACCGCGCCATGTTCCAGGATCCAGACATCGCCGGCCGCGTCCACCGCCACATCAATCGGCATATTCAAACCGTCGACAACCCGCCGCTGTCCGCCATCGTCACTGACCGCCACCAACTCGCCGCTATTCGCGGTATGCGGGCAGCCGCCCAGCAGCGTTACATAGAAGGAATCATCGCCCCGGGCCAACCCGGTCGGCAATGGCTCCAACCGCCCGCCCGCCTGCCGTGGATTATCCAGCGCCGCAAAGCGATGTCGGTAATGTAATGAGCCGTCAGCGCGCTCCGCTACCAGGCCGTTGCCCGCCGCATCCGTGACCACCATTGCGCCCATGTCATCCACCGCGATATCAAAGGGATGCAAGAAGAAAACATTGCCGCGATGGTCATGTCGCCGCTCCAGGTCATCAGGGCTGTAGGCGCGGTCCGGCAGCCGCAGCGCGCGTTCGCTTGGCAGGCTGTATAGCTGTGAACCCGCGACCGCCACAATAATTGCGTCGCCATCGGGCGAGACAGCCAGCGCCGGCGCGCTGATCAGATTCTGCGTCGAAAATGTGCTGGGAATGCCTGAGATGAGGCGCCCCAGGCTGCCATCCGGTCGCAACAAGCTGATGCCCGCGCTGTACTCGCCATGTCCGCCGGCCTCGGCGATCAAGACGCCGCCATCGGGCAGCAAGGCCATGCCGGCCGGGTAATATAACCCGGCGGCAACCGTATGTATACTGATGCTGTCTTGCGCAAATGAAACAAAGGATACGATGAATAGCAGCCCGGTCAGCGCTAGAGCTTTCATGCCGGCTAGAACCTGACACCGTCAAATTGCTGTGTATCCACAGTTTAGCACAATTGCATTCGGCTATCCTAAATCTAACCTAAATGTTAGATTACAGCGCCTGACATTCGCGCCTTGCGCAGCGCTGTGGAATCGCAGATTCCCGCTTTACATCAAGGGCAAGCGCATCAAATTGCCGGTGTAATCGTCCTTCAGCCAGGCGTAGTCCGGGTCGTCATAGGACGGCGTCGCCCGCGCCTCCTCTAGCAACTCGCCCGCGAGGTAATTCAAAAAGTACAGGTTTGAGCCCGGCGCCGCGGAGGTCGAATGGAAGCCCTGCGTCACCAGCACCAGGTCGCGGTCGCGCACGGCGAATATCTCCTCAAAGTCCTTGTCGCGCCGATAGTTGCGGTGCAGCGCCACGCCTTCCGCCGGGTCCGTCCGGAAATAATAGGTCTCATCCAGATGGGCCGACCCGCCATAGCCATCATGGCAATGCGGCGGATACCCCGACCAGGCGCCACCGGGCACATAGACTTCATACAATATCAGCCGTTCCGCCGGCAACGGATGCGCCAGCGTATGATGCACCTGTCGCCGCGCCGCGCCGCCGCCGCGCACTTCCCGCCGTATCTCATCCGGGCCGAACAATCGCAGCGGGTACTTCCCCTCCGCCGGCGCCGAGCCAATCGCGAACTCAAATTCCCCATCCGCCCTCACGCCAAACTCATGCCCGGGCGGAACGTAGAGCACGGACGGCTTCTCCTGAAATACGCCGGCCCGTCTCAGCGCGAAGTCACCGGCCTCGGTTTGCGCTAGCCCGCCCCCTTCCAAGGGCACCAGCGCCAATTCATCGCCTTCGGTTTGATGCAGATACAGCTGATCGCCGCTCAGGCGAATCACACGGAATGACAGATAAGACCAGCCGGCCGACCCCGGCGTCACATCCAGCGCGACCATGTCAGCATGATTTGACTTCAGATGATTGCTCATGCCCTCGCCCCTTCCCTCTCCTCGATAAAGCGCTCGACTTCGCGCCAATAGGGCAGCGCCCTGGCGCAACCGTGCCGCGTCACCACCAGCGCGCCGCAGGCATTGGCGAATCGCGCCGCCCGCTCCCAATTCCAGCCCTCCGCCCAGCCAGCGATCAATCCGCTGGCGAAGCCATCACCCGCGCCCACGGTATTGACAATCTCGACCGGGAATCCAGACACATCGACCCGGCCCTCTTTGTCAAGGATCGACACGCCCCGCTCGCCGCGCTTGACGATGAGCAGGACATCGCGCTCGGCGCAATAGTCGTCCAAGCGCCTCCCCAAGCCCCCGCGATCCGTCACTTTCCCGCCTTTCATGACGAGCTCCGGCGTCGGCGAAAGCGCCGCCTCGAATTCCTCTTCCGTGCCGATGATGACATCGCAAAGCGGGATCACGCGCCGCATATTCAAGCCGAAAGCCAGTGGGTGCGACCATTGATCCGGGCGCAGATCCAGGTCGATAAATGTCTTAAGCCCCAGCTCGCGCGCCTGCTCCGCCAGATACAGGCAGGCATCTCGCGCGCCGCCGCGGCTCAGGGCGGTGCCCGAAAGCTGAAGCGCCCGCGCCTCGCCCAAAGGCAGCCTCCGCGCTTCTTCTATCGTCAAGTGGATATCGGCCGGGTTCTCACGATAAAATAGCAGCGGGAAGCGGTCCGGCGGCTGCACGCCAACCACCGCCATGCCAGTCCGGCGGCCTGACTTCGTCAAGACATGATCCGTAATCACCCCCTCTCTGCTCAAATAATGCCTGACGAACTTGCCCACTTCGTCATCGCCGACAGCTGTGAACGCGATCGCCGTCAGTCCCAGCCTGCTTGCGCCTATGGCGATGTTGACCGGGCTGCCGCCCACAGCCGTCTCGAAGGCCGTGATGTCGTGAAACTCAGCGCCGATATCGCGGGCGAATAGATCCATGGACACCCGCCCGACCGTGATCAAGTCGACCGTCATCGCTCAATCCTCCGCAGCAAGTCCAACAGCGCGCCCGCTTCAATTGCATCCAAGACCTCGCTGACGCCCTCGACCAGTCCCGGCGCCTCCGTTAGGTCCCGCTCCCAAAGCGCTCGGTTGCTCAACACCGCCCCGGCCAGCGCCGCACTCGATTCCGCCTCGTTCCAAAGTCGCCTGAACCAAGCCAAGACCTCCGCATCATCGTTCAGCACGATCAAGTCGCCGCGGTACAATCGGATGAAACCGGCCAGCGCAACCACCAGCCGCGCCGGCAATTCACCCCTCGCCTCCATGTAACCCAGCAGCGACGGCAGAATCCGTTCTTTCACCTTCGCCGAGCTATTCAGCGAGATCGTCTCCAGCCGATGATGGATGCGCGGATTAAGAAAGCGATCGAAGACATCCCGCGCGAAACTTTCCAACTCGGCGCGCGGCACACCGCTCACTGACGGAATCACTTCTTCAAAGATCAACTCCTGAATGAAGCGTCCCAGCGCATCATGCTCCATCGCTTCCCGCACCGATTCCAGACCGAGCAAAATCCCCAGCGGCACCATCGATGTATGCGCGCCGTTCAGCAAGCGCACCTTGATCCTGCGATAGGGGGCGGCATCGGCTACGATCTTGACATTCAGCGGCGTCCGCGTTCGATCCACCGGGAACTCATCCAGAAGACTCGGCGGCGCTTCAATGATCCAGCTGTGATAAATCTCGCCGGCCACCAGCAGCCGATCTTCGTAACCCAACTCCGCAAATATCCCCTCCGCCTCCGCCGCGGGATAGCCCGGGATGATGCGATCGACCAGCGTATTGCAGAACAGATTATGAGTTACAACCCAATCGGCGAAACCGGACTCAAGGCTCCACAGGGCGGCATAATCGAGGATGATCGCGCGCAAGCGCCCCCCATTATCCTCGATCAGCTCGGTCGGGATGATGATGCAGCCTTTGTCCGCCGCGCCGGCAAAGTGGCGATATCGCTCGTAGAGAAAACGCGTCAGCTTGGCCGGAAAGGTCCCCGGCGGCTCGTCCGATGCCATGTCGTCTGCCGAAAAGATGATGCCCGCTTCCGTAGTATTGGAAAAGATGAAGCGGATTTCCGGCTGCCGCGCCAAGGCCAGATAGGCGGCGAAGTCCTGATACGGGTACAGCGTCCGATTGACCGCGCTGATCAACCGCGTCTGCTCCAGGAACTGCCCGTCTCGAACGCCATGCAGCCAGGTCGTGAACAAGCAATCCTGCGCATCCAGCGCCTCATACGCGCCGGGCGTCGCCTTTACCAGCGCGATGCCGCTGCCGAAATCGGCCTCGTCGTTGAGCAAATCCACGACCCAGTCGACGAAGCCGCGCAAGAAGTTGCCGCCGCCGAACTGCACGATGCGCTCCGGATAGCGTTCGGGATTCCCCGCCAGTCTCCGCGTCAAGGTTTCCATAGGGTCATCCATCCAATCGATAGGTCTGCTTGGCCAAATCATACGCCAGGGCGCGGATCATCGCCTGCGCGTCTTCTTCGTCGATGAAGCCGCGGACAAGCTGCCCGGCCAGCCAATCGGCGCAGACCCGCCGCCAGACATCGTGCCGCGTCGGGATGGAAGGATAGGCTCGCGTATCGTCATTGAAACCGGCTAGATTATAAATGCCGGCCGTCTCCACGGCAGCATCCAGAAAGCGCGTCATGCCCAGCCAACTATCGTAGAACCACCAGGGCGGTCCCAGGCGCAGCAGCGGATAATGCCCGGCCAGCGGCGCCAGCTCGCGGCTATAGGTCGTCTCATCCAGATTGAAAAGCACCAGCGTCATATCGCGCCGATTGCCGAAGCGATCGAGCAGGGGCTTGAGATTCTTGCTGAACTCGCTGCGGATGGGGATATCCGCCCCCATATCAGGTCCATATCGCGCGTAAACTTGCGGATTATGATTGCGCCACGAGCCAATGTGCAGTTGCATCACCAAACCGTCTTCGCTGCTCATCCGCGCCATTTCGATCAGCATATGCCCGCTGAAACGCGCCGCGTCCTTCGCCGTCGACTCGCCCGCTAGCGCCCGCTGGAATATCGCCTCCGCTTCGGTTGCGCCCAAGGACTCCGTGTATGCCGTCAGCGCCGCGTGATCGGTCGCCGTCGCGCCCATCGATTTGAAGGCTGCGCGTCGACCCTCCAGCGCCCGAATATAGCTGCTGTAATTCCCCACCGTCTCGCCCGATACCTCGCTCAGCTGGTCGATGTTCTCATGCCAGCCATCGCTATTGATATTCACCACCGCATCCGGCCGAAACGTCGGGATGATCCGCCCGCCCCAGCCCGAATCGCGGATCGCCCGATGCTGCTCCAAGCTGTCGGTCGCCGCATCCGTCGTCGCCAGCGCCTCGATATTGAAGCGTTCATACAACGCCCGCGGACGAAAGGCCTCGCTCTTCAGCTTCTCGTCTATGGCATCGTATATGGCATCAGCATTCTCGCGGTTGAGCTTCAAGGATATATCGAAGACATCGGCCAGCTCATCGCGGATCCAAATGCCGGTCGGGGTCGCCCGGAAGAGATGCCAGTGTTCGCAAACCAGCCGCCAAATCTCCCGATGGTCAACTACCCCATCTGTGGACAAGTCTCCCCCTGATGCTTCGGGAGAAGATTCAGAAACGGGTAGACGCGGTATCCCAAGCTCATCCAGCGATATCCCCTGCGAATACAACATGCGGAAGATATAGTGGTCCGGGATGATCAACAGATCGACCGGGCTGCCAAACTGATAATCGGGATCGGCGAAGAGCCGCGGATCGACATGCCCATGCGGGCATATCAAGGGCAAATCCTTAACGCTGCGGTAGAGTTCCCGCGCGGCCGCCCGCTGCGCCGGGTCCGTTGAGAAGTAGCGATCCTCCATACACGGCTCTCATGTCGGTTTCGTAACAAACGGCGCTATTGTAACACTCTCGCTACGCTTTACGAAAAAACGCAAGGGCGGGCGGTGTCTAGGCGCCCTATCAGGTCGTCCTCGAATCACTGAAAGTGTGTTGGAGATAAAGGCCGTTGCTAATGGGCTTCAGCGACCTTCCCGTTTTCGCTGTAGAGATAGCAGGCCACCGACTGTCCGTAGCTGCCGACATATTGCCCGGGCGTCGTCTCGCACTCGGCCATCGCATGGGGGCAGCGGTGGCGGAAAAGGCAACCCTGCCGATCGCCGCCCGGCGTCAACTCCTCAAGCGGAATCTCCACCCGGCCTTCCCAGGTGTTCTCCGGATCCGGCCGCGGTATCGAACTGACCAGCAGTTGCGTGTACGGGTGCTGCGGGTGACGAATAACGGTGGAGGCATCACCCATTTCAACGACGCGTCCGCGATAAAGCACGAAAATCACATCGCTTATCTGATGCGCCGTCGCCAAATCATGCGTGATATACAGCAACGAAATACCGAACTCGTCTCGCAACTCTTTCAGTTTCGTAAGGATATTGGCTCGTAAGGACGCGTCAATCATCGACACCGGCTCATCGGCTACGATGATCTTCGGCTGCAGCAGCAGGCTGCGCGCCACCACGATGCGCTGCCTTTGCCCGCCGCTCAACTGATGCGGATAGCGGCCCAGCACTTCGTCCGCGCGCAACCCGACCTTGGTCAGCGCGTCTTCGATCAGTTCGCGCGCCTCCGCCTTTTTCTTCGCCAATTTGAACGTGCGAATCGGCGTCAGCAGCAGCCGGTCTATCGTATAGAAGGGGTTGTAAACGGCGAAGGGATCCTGAAAGATCGCCTGGACCTCCCGCCGATAATCGCGCCGCTCTTGCGTCGACATCTCCCACAGGTCTTGACCTTTGTAGATGACCTGCCCGCCCGTCGGCTTGATCATGCCCAGGCCAAGCCGCGCCAACGTAGTCTTGCCGCTGCCGCTCTCGCCGGCAATGGCGATGATTCTCGGCTCGTCGTCGCGGATCACCAGATTGAGGTCTTCCAGGGCGACCACACCTTCCGGATTACGCCTGTTGCCGCCGAATGCCATGGTGACGTTATCGAATTCCAACAGATGCTTCGATTTCATGAGGCCTGCTCTTCCACCAGATGACAGGCGGCGCGCCGGTCCCCGCTGATATCGCGCAGCTCAGGAATCACCTGCTTGCAGTGATCTACCGCCACCGGACAGCGCGGGTGAAAAGCGCAACCCGAGGGCAAATCCAGCAAGGATGGCTGACTGCCCGGTATACCGGCCAGCTCGCGTTTCTCCTCCGGCGATGGCAAGGAACTGATCAGCAGCTTGCTGTAGGGATGCTGCGGGTCTTTGAAGAACGATGAAATCGGCGAAACTTCTACCATCTTGCCGGCGTACATGACCGCCAACCGGTCGGCTGATTGCGCCATCAAGCCCATATCATGCCCGATGATGATCATCGCCGCGTTGAGCTGCGCCTGCACATCGTTGAGCGTTTGCATCACCACCCGCTGCACCACCACATCAAGCGCGCTGGTCGGCTCATCGGCGATGATGACGCTCGGCTCCAGGATGATGGCCAGGGCGATGCAAACCCGCTGCTTCATGCCGCCGCTTAACTCGTGCGGATACATCTCCGCGACGCTCTCAGGCAAACCAACGCGTCCCAGCAAGTGAGCGATGTGCTTCATACTCTCGGATCTGCTCCAGCCGCGCTCATGCGCTTCAATAGCGTCGGCCATCTGATACTTGATCTTGATCACCGGATTCAGCGAATTCATCGACCCCTGCGGGATCAGCGAAAGCTTGCTCCAGCGCGTCTGTCTTATTTCTTCACGCTCTAGCGCCAGGATATCGCTGCCGTCCAGAATCGCTTCACCGCCCATGATGTAGGCAGGCGGCTTGTGCAGCCGCATCAGCGCCAGCGCCAGCGTCGTCTTGCCCGAGCCCGATTCGCCTACGATGCCCAGCCGCTCGCCGGCATAAAGCTTGAAGCTGACGTCATCAACCGCCTTGACGTCCTGATCCCCCGTCTTATAGGAAACGCGCAGGTTGTTGACCTGCAGGGCGATGTCTTGGCTCATCCCGTCTTCCTCAAGCGCGGATTCACGAATTCGTCCATGGCGGCGCTCACCAAGAATAGCCCAACAAACAATACAATGAGAACGATAATCGGCGGCAACCACCACCACCACAAGCCGTTAATCAGTGCTGAATAGAGCTGCGCCCAATATATCGTCATGCCCAGCGTCGGCGTACGCTGCGGACCCATGCCCAGCACTTCCAAACCGATCCCGGCCAGTATTGCCCCCGAGGTCGCGCCGACGAAGCTCGCCGCCGCCAAAGGCAATATATTGGGCATGATCTCTTCAAAGATAATCCGAATGTCGCTCAAACCGGCCAGTCGCGCCATGTGGACGTAGGGCTGTTCGCGCAAAGACAGCACCTGGGCACGGATGGTGCGCGCAGGGAACATCCATGAGAGCAGCGCGATGATGATCGCCATGTTCTCGACGCTCATGGTGCGAACTGACGCCGCCACCACTAGCAGTATCGCCAATGGCGGGATCGTCAGCATGGTGTCGGTGGCGGTGCTGATCACCATATCGATCCGGCCGCCGAAGTAACCGGCGATCAAGCCGAGGCTCGTGCCGAGCACAACGCCAACGATACCGGCGAGCAGACCCATCCTCAATGTTTGTGGTGTGCCGACAATGATGACCGCCAAGACATCGCGGCCGCCGCCGTCCGTTCCCAAGGGGTATTCGGCCGATGGCGGTTTTCTGGGCGGAACCGAGATTGGGCGCGCCTTATCGACATCGACGAACAGCGGGCCGACCAGCCCAAGCAGAAGCAGCGAACCAAGCATAACCAGCCCCAAGAGGAGCTTCGGCGTCCGCAGGATGTAGCTGCCCGCCGCTTTGCCGCGGCCAATAAACGATTCGATCATGAATGATTCTCTTCGCTGTCGCCCTAACGCTCAATACGCGGGTCCAACAGCGGATAGATCATATCCACAATTAGTACCGACACCGCCACCGTCAGCACCAGGAAGAACGTAACGCCTTGAACCATGTAATAATCCGAACTGCGCAGCGCGTTATAGAGCAGCCAGCCGATGCCGGGATAATTGAACACGACCTCGACCAGCACCGACCCGGAAGCCACCGTGCCCAGAGCAATCGCCAACGACGTGACCTGCGGCAGCAATGCGTTGCGCATCGCGTAGGCGAAAAAGATCCGCCGGTCGGGCAAGCCTTTCGCCTCGGCCAGCGTCAGATAATCTTCCCCCAGCACCGTCACCATCACACCGCGCATGCCCAATGCCCAAAAGCCAACGCTGGTCAGCACGATCGATAGCGCTGGCAACACGCCATGTTTGACCACATCCAGCAGGAAATCCAGATCCATCTCCGGCACAGTGCCGGAGGAATAAGCGCCGCCCAGCGGCAATAATCGCATGACAAAAGCGAAGATGTAGACCAGGATCAGGCCCAGCAAATAATAAGGCACGGCGGAAAGCACCATGAACATAGGCACGAAACGCCGCATAAAACCGGGGGCGCGCGGCCAAGCCATCATGGCGCCGAAAAATGAGCCGGCGGCGAAGGACATCACGGTGGAGATGGCCAACAAGCCGACTGTCCAGGGCAAGGAGCGCAGCAGCGCCGCCTCGACTTTCTGCGGATAATAGGAAATGGAATGCCCCAAATCAAAGCGCAAGGTATTAAAGAGAAAACGGAAGTATTGAATGTAGATCGGCTGATCGAGGCCGAAGCGCGCGCGATAAGCCGCCACGATTTCATCTTCGGCATCGCCCCCAGTGGAGGCGCCGCGGGCGCGCAATTCTTCCAGCACAGCGCCGATCGGGTCGCCCGGCGCCAGCCGCGGGATGATGAAGTTCAAGGTCGCGGCTAATACAACCACAACGAAGAACATGATGAGCCGGCGGATGAAATAGGCTTGTTTCACATCCAGCGTCTCCGATTAGTTGGGCCGTCAACTCGTGCAGTGGCCGCGGGGCACAAACTGTGCCCGGAACAGAACACAAGTCCCGGGCACATATTTCAGCTTCTCCGCTTACATCGCGGGTTCGATCTCAGTGATCATCAGCAAGGCGGTCTGCCACCAGAAGCCGGGGTGGACATAGTTGTTGTCCGCCGTCGGCCAGTTCGTCCAATAGTGATTATTGAACGGGGTCAGCAGCGAGGCTTCGGTCAGCGGCATCGCCGGCAGTTCCGTCAGCCAGATCTCGATCGCAGAGCGGAAGAGATCTTGCATGGCCGGGTCTTCGCTGGCCGTCAGCTTCATTTCATCGACGATGGCATCATACTCGGCATTCTCGAAACGGGTACGGGAGCCGGTGACGTCTTCGCCCAGCGGGGCGGAATGGCGGCTGTGGAAGTTATCCAGCGTGCCGTAGGGATCGCGCACAGCGCCGCAAGCCACATCGATCCAGGCGTTGGCGCCGCCGGTGCGGGCCGTCTCGTTGAAGGCGGCGTTGTCTTGCAGCTTGAAAGTGGCGTCAAAACCGGCGCGCTGCAGCAATTCGGCGATGACCGGCGCCATCTTGACCTGGAAGGTTTCGCCCTGGCGGATGGCCAAATCCATCTGCACCGTGTCGCCATCGCCGTCGACCCATAAGCCATCGGCATTCATGCTGAAGCCGGCGCCCGTCATCAATTCATCGACCTTGTCCTGGTTTTGCTCCAGCGTGGGATGCGCTTCAAACAGATCGGCGCTGGCATTCATGTATTCCAGCAAGGGCGGGTAACCGGGCATGATCCAGTTGATCGTGCTGGTCATGCCTTCCCAAGCGATATCAACCAGCGCGTCGCGATTGATGGCGTAGCTCATAGCCCAGCGCAGGTCCGAATTATCGAATGGCGAAACGGCATTGTTGACAACCAGATAACGCGGGCAAGGATCGAGATAGGCGTAGGGCAATTCGCTGTACCAGCCGGTGACGGCCGGATTCTGGGCGACCACTGTCTCGAATGTACTGCGGCCCATCAGCCACATGGTATCCAGTTCGTTGTTGATCGCCATCGCGGCGCGGCGCTCTTCGTTGCCCGCCGCCAGGAAGATGACGCGTTCCGGCGCTGGCAGGTCCTTGAAGCCGGTCGCGGCGCCCCACCAGTCATCGCGGCGATCCCATACCGACTCGGTCTCGTTGGAGATGACCAGGCGGTAGGGGCCGGTGCCCACCGGATAACCCGCTTCCAGATCAAAGTTGGTGAAGGTGAGCGGATCTTCCTGCATCGAGTAGATGTGCTCCGGTACGATATAGGTTGACCAGTAGATGCCCACGCCGAAAGCGTTGAACAGGTAGCGCGGGTTCGGCCCGTTGAGCGTGATGACAACGGTCAGGTCGTCCGGCGCGGCGACATTGCTGACGAAATCGGCATGACGGTCGCTGAAGCGCGCATCACGATTCTCCAGCAGGAAGTTGAGCGTATAGAGGACGTCATCGGCATTGAAATCTTCGCCATCGCTCCACTTGGCGCCAGCGCGCAGGTTGATGGTCAGCTCGGTGTAGTCATCGTTGAACGCGGCGCTCTCCGCCAACCAGGGTACGAGTTCACCCGATTCATAGTTGTAATAAAACAGGGCTTCGAAGCCGACCTGGTTCATGCCGGCATGCCCGAGCGAGCCGTTAGCCAGAGGATTGTAGTTCTCCGGCGCCGGGTTGCGCACGCTGATGTTCTCGATGACCAGCGTCCTGTCGCGCGGCACTTCCGTCATCTGCGCCGTGCTGACGGACGCAACCATCCCCAGCATGAGGCTGACTATCGTAAGCAGCAGAATGAATCTGCGACTTCTGGAATTGAACATGGTAGTTCTCCCAAATTATGGATATACA
>JAPOYS010000002.1 GCA_026706455.1 Chloroflexota bacterium
CGTTCCGGAATATCAATCGGAGCGCTTCACCGAAATCGAAAACATCATGGCCGCCACCTATTCGGCTATCGCCTCCGGCATGCAAGATGTCGACTCGGCGCTGGACGACGCCGCCAGCCGCATCCGCCGCGCTCTGCGCTAATCAATATGTGTAGGGGCTTGCCTTGGCAAGCCCTCCCGTGCCTGCGACGCGCGGAGCATATAGCTGGCTCGCCCAGAGTCATACGTTGTTTCAAGCGGGCGAGCCATCGACTCGCCCCTACACACGTTTAGCTAAACTGCTGACTCTTAAGTTAGAGCATGATACGTCAAGCAGCCAACGCTAGTCAGACGCTGACACCCAAGCGGCGCGAGGCGATCGCCGGCTATCTCTTCCTGGCGCCCTACCTCTTCTTCTTCCTGGTGTTCCTGGCTGGTCCCGTCATCTCCGCTTTCGTCACCGCCTTCGTCGAGTGGGAGCTTCTGCGCGGCACCTACCGCTTCAATGGCTTGGAGAACTTTCAACTGATGATGGAGGATGATCTATTTTGGATCGCCATGCGCAATTCGCTCTACTTCGCCATCATGACCACCGCCGGCAACACGGTGGTGGCGCTGTGCGCGGCGCTGGCGCTAAAGAGCATCGGTCCCGGCCACACCTTGTTCCGGGTCATCTTGTATGCGCCGGTCGTGCTTTCCATCTCGGTCATTGGCATCATTTTCCGGCGCCTGCTATCCACCTTCGGCTTGATCAACGCGGCCCTGGAGGCGGTCGGCATCGACGGCGTGAACTGGCTGGGCGACCCCAACATTGTCATCCCGTCGATGTCGCTGATGACGATTTGGTGGGGCTTTGGCTTCCCCATGCTGATCTTTCTGGCGGCGCTCTACGCCGTGCCGGAGCCGCTCTATGAAGCAGCGCGCATTGACGGGGCGGGGCGCTGGGCGATTCTGACGCGCGTCACTTTGCCGCTGATTCGGCCCGCGCTGCTCTTCATCATCGTCACGCAATTCATCGCTCATATCCAGGTTTTTGGACAGCCCTACATCCTAACTCAGGAGGGCGGACCCGGTTACTCGTCCTACACCATTGTGCTGCACATCTACCGCACAGCTTTCCGCTATTTCGATATGGGCTACGCCGGCGCGATGGCGCTCTCCCTGGGCGTCGTCATGTTCATTTTCGCCCTGCTGCAATTCCGCCTGCTCGGGCGCTACACGGAGTATTAGCCACCCGCCATGCACAGCAACGCTTCGATGGTCTGGCGCAATCGGCTGACGAAAGCCGTCACCTACGCATTCTTGATCATATTGGCGCTGCTGGTGCTTTTCCCCACCGTGTGGATCGTGGGCCAATCCTTCATGCCCGAAGAAATCATCTTAAAGCGGCCGATTCACATTCTGCCGCCCGAGCCGACCTTGGACAACTTCGACGAAATCCTCAATACCAAACTGTCGAAGCAGGAACTGTCGGTCTTGCGCTGGATGTTCAACAGCGTCTACGTAACCGGCGTCAGCACCTTTGGCGTTTTGCTGGTGACATCAATGGCGGGTTACGCTTTCGCGCGCCTGCGCTTCCCCGGCAAGCAGCTGCTATTTTTCGGCTTGGGCGCCTCATTCCTCGTTCCCGGCGTCATGCTCTTGATTCCCAGTTTCATGCTCATGCGCGCTCTGGGCTGGATCGACACGCACCACGCGCTGATTTGGCCGCCGCTGGCTGGATTCTTCGGCGTCTTCTTCATGCGCCAATTCTTCCTCGCCATTCCCAGCGAGCTGGCGGAAGCGGCCGTCATCGATGGGGCCAGCGCTTTCGGCATCTACTGGCGCGTCTTTCTGCCGCTCTCGCGCCCAGCCGTCGCCACGCTGGGCATCTTCACCTTCCTCTTCATCTGGAACGATTTCACTTGGCCGCTGGTCGTGCTTAATTCTGACGAAATGCGCACATTGCCTGTCGGGTTAGTGGTTTTCATCGGCGAATACTGGAGCTACCAAGGCATCGTGATGGCCGGCGCCGTGCTCACCTCCGCGCCGGTTCTGCTGGTTTATATCATCTTCCAGCGACAGATCACGCGCGCGGTCATGGCGACTGGTTTTGGGGGGCGGTAATCAAGTCTAAGACGCGGACATAGGATTAATCCGACTGAGATTGGTAAGCTGATCGAGGTCGACTACAACCGCAAAGTCCCGTTCTTCAAGATTCGTAAGTTTGTCCCATTCCGCGACCGACATACGTAACGTAGCCAACTCAAGCTCAAAGCCCTCAAGCCTCTGCAGATTCTCTATAAGCAATTCCGCCATAGTCAGCGCCGTAAGGTGATCCATTGATTTGTCAGCTCTAATCAAGTCCACCGGTTTGGAACCAAGCGCGCGCGATGCTCTTTTGTTCCAAAAGTCTTGCCGGCATTCTTCTACTAACTCTAGGAGGATGTCGTCGCGGCCGCGCAACCTGACTTCAATCTGCAGCATATCGCTCTCCCCTCCGATTCGCGCCTTATTCTGACAAACTTGCCGCGCTTTGCCAACTGCGCTAATCTTTAGCGACCTACCCAAATAATCTAAAAGCGCAGTTGTCTTTAGGAGCCTCCCATGTCATTCGTAGACCGCGTAGACCCAGAACTCGCGCCGGGCTTGGAACTCTTCCCGGCTGAATTGATCACCGCCATCGGCGATGACCCGCCGACCGCCCGCGCCATGCTCGAGCCATTGTTGGCCGCGATGGCTGAGGCGCTGCCGCCCACCGATGTCACAATTGAAGAACGGACGATACCCGGTCCCGACGGCGACATCCCGATCGCCATTTATCAGCCGACGGCGCCGGCGCCGCGACCGGGTCTCTTCATGATGCACGGCGGCGGCTACATCGTCGGCACAGCGCGCGAAGACTTAAACGGCATCGGCTATGCCGAGCATGTGGGCTGCACGGTCGTCTCGGTCGATTATCGCATGGCGCCCGAGTACACCTACAAAGCCAGCATCGTCGATTGCTTCGCCGGCTTGAATTGGATGTTCGACAACGCGGCTGAGCTTGGCGTCGATAGCAGCCGCATCGCCATCGGCGGCGCCAGCGCTGGCGGTGGCTTGACGGCCGGCTTGGCGCTCTACAACCGCGACAATAAGGGTCCGGATGTCGTCTTTCAGCTGCTGGTTTATCCCATGCTTGACGATACGCACGAGACGCCCTCGGGCTACGAAGTGACTCATCCCAACGTGTGGAATCGCGATGTTTCGCTGAAAGCCTGGAAGATGTATCTCGGCGATGAATATAGCACGGACGAGGTCTCGCCCTACGCCGCCGCCGCGCGCGCGACCGACTTGAGCGGGCTGCCGCCGGCTTTCGTCACGGTCGGGACGGAAGACCTCTTCCGCGATGAAGACATCGACTACGCGCAGCGACTGATGGCGGCTGGTGTCCCGACCGAGTTGCAGGTCGTCCCCGGCGTCTTTCACGGCGCCGAAGGCTTTGTGCCAACAGCCGCCGTCAGTCAACGTATGAGGCTGGGGTATCTTGACGCCTTGAAGCGCGCCATCGGTTAATTCAACGCAACGTCCGACAGCAGACCGCCGGAGAAGCCTGCCATGTCCTTCAGCGACAGAATCGACCCCGAGATCGTCCATGCTCTGGCTACCTACCCGGCCGAGCGCTACATCGCTATCGGCGAGGACCCGCCCAAAGCGCGCGCGATGACGGAAGCGATCAATCGCGAGATGCGCGCCAATCTGCCGCCGACCGATGTGACGGTCGCAGAGAGGATGATCCCGGGTCCCGATTGCGAGATTCCCCTGGCCATCTACCAGCCGCCCGCGCCGGCGCCGCGCGGAGGGCTGCTCTGGCTGCACGGCGGCGGTTACATCGTCGGCGTCGAGCGCGATGACGCCCGCTGCATCGAATTCGCTGAGGTCGTCGGCTGCACGGTCGTATCAGTCGGTTATCGTTTGGCGCCGGAATCGACTTATCGGGAAAGCGTTGCCGACAGCTTCACAGCGCTGAACTGGATGGTCGATAGCGCCTCCGAATTGGGGATTGACGCGCGCCGCGTCGCGATTGGCGGAGGGAGCGCCGGCGGTGGCTTAAGCGCCGGGCTGGCGCTCTACAACCGCGACAACCAGGGACCTGAACTGGCTTTTCAATTGCTGATCTACCCGATGATCGACGACAGACATGACACGCCCTCCGGACGCGAAGTGACCCATCCGACCATCTGGAATCGCGATGTGTCGTTCAAAGCCTGGAAGATGTACCTCGGCGAGGAATATGGCGCGGACGAGGTCTCGCCTTACGCCGCCGCGACGCGTGCGACGGATCTGGCTGGATTGCCGCCGGCGCTGGTTACAGTTGGCACGATGGATTTGTTCCGCGACGAAAATATCGATTACGCCCAGCGGCTCATGGCGGCCCGCGTCGCCACCGACCTCCAGGTCTATCCCGGCGTCTATCACGGCGCGGAGATGCTCGTTCCCGCCGCCGATGTCAGCAGGCGAATGCGAGAGGGTTATCTCGCGCCTTTGAAGCGCGCGATCGGCTGACGCGCAACGATACGCATTGCATGACTTGCGTTGTAGGGGCGATTGACCCGCAGTGTCGGCGGTCGGTGTCTACGCGACCTACGCGCGGCTGTGAGTCGCCCATTTGCGTTGCCCGCGTCTGATCACTGAATCAACAAAGCACACGTGTTACTGGTAATATGACCCTGGAAGGACTCGAACCTTCAACCTAACGATTAAGAGTCGCTTGCTCTG
>JAPOYS010000167.1 GCA_026706455.1 Chloroflexota bacterium
TAGACACAGCCCGCCTGTCGCCCCTACAAATCGTTGCTTTAGTGAAATTTGCATAACTAATTGGAATTACTGAGGCGCACGCGACCTCGTCCAGAGTCGCTAGAGTTCGCGCGGATAACTGGTTAGCGACTCGATTCCATCGTCTGTGACTACCACATTGTCCTCGATTCGCACGCCGCCGACGCCGGGAATGTAGACGCCGGGCTCGATGGTGAATACCATTCCGGCTTGCAGCAATTGCTCGTTGCCGGCGACGATATTGGGCAGCTCGTGCACGCTCAAGCCGAGTCCATGACCCAGACGATGGATGAAATACTCGCCAAAGCCAGCCGCGTCTATCACATCCCTAGCGGCGCGATCAAGGGCTGCGCAGCTCAAGCCAGCGCGGGCGATTTCGCGCGCCGCTCGGTTCGCAGCATAGACGGCGTCGTACATCGCCCGCATCTGCGCCGTCGGCGCGCCATGGCAGAAGGTGCGCGTGATATCAGCCGGATAATCATTGTAACGCGCGCCAAAGTCGATCAAGAGGAATTCATCTTCACCCCAAACGCGGTCACCGGTGTCGCCATGCGGCAGTCCCGTCTTTTCCCCGGTCAGCACCAGCAGAAAGGCTAATCCCTGCGCGCCGCGCGCCAGCATCTCCGCCGACAGTCGATCCGCAATCTGGCGTTCCGTCAGTCCGGGCGCCGCCCATTCCATCGTCGCCCGCAGCGCTGCTTCGCTGATATCGACGGCTCGCTGCATGTTGGCGATCTCTTCCGGCGCCTTGCAAGCCCGCATGCCCAGAAACAGCTCGCCCGCGTCCATCGCTCGCGCCGATGACAAGCCGGCCCGCTCCAGCGCCCGCCACTCGAAGAAGCGCAGCGTCTGGCCATCCATCGCGCAGGCGGCGCCCGCTGGCGCCAAGGTCGATACCGCCTCGCTAAAGGCGCTATCATAACCGCTCTCATCCGTCCACATAAAGCGGCGCGCTTCCAAGTCGGGGCGCGCTTCCAGCTTCGCAACCTCCAGTTCCGGAATGATGAACGACAGCCCCTGCTCGCTGTAAAAGCCAATTATGGGACGTTCGGACAAATGGAAGCGCAAGCCGGTGAAGTACAGCATGTTCTCGCCGGGCGCAAAGGCGACGAGGTCGGCGCCGCTTTTCGCCAGCAGATTGTCCAAACGCGTCGCGTAATCAATCCTCACGAGCGACACCTCCATTAGGCTGACAACAGCTACCATTGTAGTTCAGGCGGGCGGCAATCGTCCACCGACGAGCGCGGCGCCTAGGCTGACAACAGCTACCATTGTAGTTCAGGCGGGCGGCAATCGTCCACCGACGAGCGCGGCGCCAAAGTTCGGGAATGACACCCTCGCGTTAGCCATTTATCGTTAGGGCGGAATAACGCTGGCTGAGCCAAGTATAGGACGAAACGACAAATGCGCTTGGACTATCACCTGATAGATGTCTTCACCAACCGTCAGTTCGGCGGCAATCAGTTGGCTGTCTTTTCCGATCCGCCGACTGGCTTGCGCGCGAGCATCATGCAGCGGATCGCCAAGGAGCTCAACCTGAGCGAGACCACGTTTGTCTTCCCGCCGGTTGCCGCGGGCAATTGCTGCCGCCTGCGGATCTTCACGCCCGCCGCCGAATTGCCGATGGCGGGCCATCCCACCATCGGCAGCGCCTACATGCTTGCGCGTCTGGGCCGGCTTGGTCCCATCGACGGCGCGATGACCATCACGATCGAAGAAGGCGTCGGTCCGATAAGCGTCAGCATTCGCTCCGCTGCCAAGGGCGACCCGACCGAAGTCTGGATGAAGCAGCCGACCCCGCGATTCCTCGACATCAAAAGCGACCGAAGCGCTATCGCCGCGATGCTTTCATTGAAGGCCAGCGACCTTCATGCGAGCGCGCCCATGCAAGTCCTCAGCAGCGGACTGCCCTTCCTGTTTGTCATGATCAACTCGCTGGAGGCTTTGCGCCGGATCCGCTTTCGCCATGATGTCTGGTCCAATCAACTGGCGGGCGCGCCCGGAGAAAACGTCTTTGTCGCAACTACAGAAACCGTAAACGCCGATTCAAGCGCGCACTGCCGCATGTTCGCGCCCGCGCTTGGCATCAGCGAGGATCCCGCGACCGGTTCCGCCAGTGGGCCGCTCGGCGCCTATCTGCTCAAATACGAGTTGCTTCAATCTTGCGATATGGTCAGCGAGCAGGGCTTCGAAATTGGTCGACCGAGTTTCATACGCATTTCGGTACAGCGAGACGGGGAAGCATTCAGCCAAGTCGCTGTCGGCGGCGGCTGCGTTTATGTTGGACACGGTTCGCTCTACATCGACGAAACGAGCGCGGACTGAACTGTGCTAGAATGAAGCCGAAAGCGGATGGCGACCAGCATGATGCCGAGCGCGCAAATCGACCATTACGAAGCAAGAACGGTCTTTCGCGGTCTCTTTGATGGTGAAGATTACCAGAATCGGGTGGCCGCCGCCTGCATTTACCAGTGTCCGCGCTGCCGCCATCGGATACGTTTTCGCTGGCGCAGCTTCTACAGCGCCGATAGCCACTCGGTCTTCAAACGCAGGCTGCGGCGCTGCTTCGACGACCTGACGCCGGCGTTAACCAGCGGCGAGCAAAGCTGCTTTGATTTCTATTGCCCGACCTGCGCCGCGCCCACGCGCATCATTTTCAGCGCCATTGACTACTCGAAAATCGCCTATCACTTTGACATTTATGCGGCGCTGGTGGGCGAAGGGAATCCGCCCAAATGAAAAACCTCTTCGCGACGCTGCGCGATTACGATCCCGGCATGCTCCCGGCCGTGGCCGAGACTTGGCGCGTCAATAGCAAGAGCCTGACCGATGAGGAGTTGATTCGACAGCTGCAGGGGGCGATGCTGGAACCGGAGAAAGCCGAGACGATCTGGGACCAGCTCGATGAGCCAGCCCGCTCCGCCCTGCAACTATTGGTCAGCAGCGCGCAGAGCCGGATGAAGATCGGGCAGTTCGAGCGCTTCTACGGCAAGATCAGAAAGCTGGGACGGGCGCAAATCGATCGCGAAAAGCCGCACCTGCAAGGCGAGACCATTGCCGAGTCGCTGTATTATCGGGGTTTAATCGGCGAGGGCTTCGACAAGGTAGACGACAACTTGATCGGCTTTGTTTTCGTGCCGACCGATCTCATCGGCGCGCTGCCAATGCACAAGACTAGCTACGAGTCGCTGGAGGCCGGCGCTGAAGACGCGCAGGAAGCCATGCCGGCTTTGGGCCTGATTGACGGCGTAGACGCGGTCAGCCGCGCTGACACGTCAATCGTCGACGATTTGACAACCCTGCTGGCGATGCTGCAAGCGAAAGCCGTCCCGCTTGAAGCAGGCCGATTCGCGCCTGGTTTCGCCGCCGAGCTTAGGCCTTATCTCTTGCAGCCGGGAGCGGGTCGTCTGTCGTTCTTGCTGGCAATCGCCAGTAGCGCCAATCTAATAGATGTGGAAGGCGGGTTGGCGCAGCTCCAGCGGGACGAGGCGCGCGCCTGGCTCGAAGCGGTACGAGCCCAGCAGATCCGGCGCCTGGCGGCTGCCTGGCTGGAAAGTTCAAATTACCGCGACATGTGGCATATCCCCGGTCTGAAGCCTGAAGATTCGGGCTGGAACTATGATGCGGCCGCCGCTCGCAGCGCGGTCATGAATCTGCTGGCCGACTTGCTGCCGGAGAATGGCTGGGTATCCATCAACGATCTCATCGAAATCATCAAAGAGTTTGAGCCGGATTTTCAGCGACCAAATGGAGACTACGACAGTTGGTACATCCGCAGTGAGGCCGGCGAATTCCTGACCGGCTTCGAAAGCTGGGACGCCGTCGAGGGCGCGCTCATCGAGTTCTATCTGTCGAGTCCCATGCACTGGCTTGGCTTGGTTGATATCGGCGACGATGTTGCGCGTCTAACCGCTTATGGACGCGCATTCCTCGAAATCAGCGACTGGCCGCGCCCTATCGAGCCCGATACCCGCATCGATGTGCAGAACGATGGCGCGCTGCTGGTATCGCGGCGGGTCAACCGATTTGAACGCTTTCAGCTTGCGCGCTTTGCCCAATGTATGCAAGCCGGCGATCGCTATGTCTATCGCATCGATGCCGACAGCATCCAGCGAGCGGCCGCGCAGGACATCAATGCCAAGCATATACAATCATTTGTCGCGCGACATCTCGACGGCAAGCCCATGCCGCTGCCGATTAGCAAGCTCCTGCGCAGTTGGCGCGCCGGCGCCCAGACCTCGGTCAGCATTGAATCTATGTTCGTACTACGCGCAACGTCCAAAGAGACGCTGGAGAAAATCTTCGCGACGCCCGCCTTCCGCCGCTATCTGGGGGCACGCCTGGGACCCGTGGCCTGCGTCGTGCGCCCCGATCAATGGGAGGCGCTGCGGGCAAGCCTCCGGGAAAGCGCCATCGATGTGGATATCTCCCGCCTTCAGGCGGATTTCGATTGACCGCATCCGCCCGGACCTTATTCTCAGTAGTTCCAAGTTAGTCCTGCGAAAGAAGCGAGCCTTGTAGGGGCGACCAATCTGGTCGCCCGCCGCCACTGCGATATGTGGTTTTGGGCGACATGGTAGGGCGCGTAGACACAGCCCGCCTGTCGCCCCT
>JAPOYS010000093.1 GCA_026706455.1 Chloroflexota bacterium
GGGGCCGGGGGATGGGGGTAGAATTGTGCGTCAACCTCCCAGTAGCGGACAAGCCTTACAGGCCTTGTTAATCTTGGCAATGTGATGCGCAAGCCATCGCCGCACAGATCCCTGATCTCGCTTCTGCAGCCCTATGTTTTGATTGCGCCGACCCTTGCGCTCGTATTGATGTTCAACGTGGCGCCCGCCATCCGCACGGTCACCGACAGCCTGCACAAGCCCGCGCGCGGTCTCAACGCGGCCGGCAAGCCGCCGGAATACGTGGGCTTGCAGAACTTCCACGATCTCTTTGATGAGGGGCACTACATGGGCGCGCGCTTTACACGCGCGTTTCGCAATACGATTGTATTCGCGCTGGCGACAGTCGGCATTGGCGTGCCGCTGGGCTTGCTGCTGGCACTGCTGCTCAATCATCAGCAGCCGCTCCTGGGTTTATGGCGCTTCGCCGTGTTTTATCCTTCGCTCCTGCCGTTGATCGGGGCGGCGAGCATCTGGTCATTCATCTTTTCCGATAGCATCGGCTTGGCGAACGCCTTGCTCAAGTCCCTCGGTCATCCCGGATTGAACTGGCTGGGCGATCGCAACCTGGTGCTTCTGTCGGTCGCAGTCGTAAATATATGGAAGCAAGCGGGCTATTTCATGATCTTCTTTCTGGCTGGCTTGCAGAATATCCCGCGCGACATCTACGAAGCCGCTTCCCTCGATGGCGCCAGCGAGCGGCAGCAATTCGCCGCGCTCACTCTGCCCTTGCTTCGCCGAACGCTGCTATTTGTCATCGTAATCTCCTTTATTTTCGCCTTTCAAACGGTTGAGCAATTGCAGGCGCTGGGCGAAGGCGGTCCAGCTGACAGCGCGAATCTCTTGCTATATCTCATCTTCCAGAACATTTCCGAGCGGCAAAACTGGGGCTACGTCAACGCCATGACGATCGTGCTCATCGGCGTAGTCCTGGCTTTCACGGTGAGCAACTTCGTCTTGTTTGAAAGAGACGATGGCAACCGATGAACGGGTCGGGCAATATGCTGCGGCGCGTCGCGCAGGCGACCCGGGTGGGCATCGCAATCGTCTTTCTCATTCCGCTCGTCTTCACCATCCTTGTGAGTCTGCGGCCCGAGACCGAACCGGTCACCAACGGCAACATATTCTTCGGCAGCGAAGTGACGCTGGCGAATTTCGAACGCGCCCTGGTGATAGCGCCATGGGGGCTGCATTACTTGAATAGCATAATATTCGTCGGCGGCACGCTGATCGTCCAGTTGGTCACTGTGACGGGCGCGGCTTACGCCTTCGCGCGCATGCGATTCGTCGGGCGCAACTTGCTGCTCATGGTCATTCTGCTGCAGCTGATGATCCCGTCTGGCGTCCTGCTCGTGCAGAACTTCCGCATGATCCAAACGCTGGGCTTGTTTGATACGCGAGTCGCGCTGATGATCCCCTACTGGGGCTCGGCTTTCGGCGTGCTTCTTTTGCGGCAGACCTTCCGCGAAGTGCCGTTCGAGCTGGAAGAAGCGGCGCGCATCGACGGCGCCAATCTCCTCCAAGTGATTCGACACGTCTACGTGTCCAACGCCATTCCCGCCTATCTGGCATTCGCGCTGGTGTCCATCAGCACGCACTGGAACGAGTTTCTTTGGCCCTTCATCATCACCCGCTCCGCTGAAATCAGACCGCTGACTGTCGGCCTGAATAAACTCATCAAGACCACCGATCAAGGCGCCTTCTATGGGCAGCTAATGGCGGGCACGCTCATTGTCATCGCGCCGCTGGTTCTATTATTTCTTGTTTTCCAGCGACAATTCGTCGAGAGTTTCGCCCGCAGCGGCATACGCTAAAGTCAGCCTGTGGCGTAGCGCGCGCGCGTAATATAATCGCGGCAAATCGCCAGCGCCCAATAGGACTGCCATGAGCCACAAGCAGAACCTGCTGCAAAAGATCACCGAGCGTGAGGCACATATTGGCTTGGTCGGCTTGGGTTACGCCGGCTTGCCGCTGGCTGTTGAATTCGCCGAATCAGGCTTCCACGTGACCGGCGTCGATGTTGACGCAGCCAAGGTCCGGCAAATCAATAGTGGTTGCAGCTACATTGATGACGTACCTAGCGCGCGCGTTCACCAGTTGGTCGACAAAGGAAGACTATGCGCCAGCGCCAATTATGACGACCTGCGCGAAGTCGATGCCATCAGCATCTGCGTGCCGACGCCGCTGCGCAAAACGCGCGACCCGGACATGTCCTACATCATCGAGGCGGCGCGCTCGATCGCGGAAATCCGCCGACCCGGCATGCTAATCGTCCTGGAGAGCACCACCTACCCGGGCACAACTGAAGAGATCATCCTGCCGGAGATTGCCGGAAAGGATCTGGCAGTTGGCGTCGATATTTTCGTGGCTTACTCGCCAGAACGAATCGACCCCGGCAATACTTGCTTCAACGTGCGCAATACGCCCAAGGTGGTCGGCGGCATTACCGCGCATTGCGCCGAAGTCGCGACCGCGCTTTACGAGTCCGCCGTCGACCAGATCATTACGGTATCGTCGCCGACCACGGCCGAGGCGGTCAAGTTGCTGGAGAATACGTTCCGCGCGGTCAACATCGGCTTGGTCAACGAAATGGCGCTGATGTGCGACAAGCTTGCTATCGATGTCTGGGAGGTGATTCGGGCAGCCGCCACCAAACCTTTTGGCTACATGCCCTTCTACCCGGGTCCGGGCCTCGGCGGGCACTGCATTCCGGTCGACCCCCACTATCTGAGTTGGAAGCTGAAGACACTCAACTACAACGCTCGCTTCATTGAATTGGCGAGCGAGATCAACGCTTCAATGCCCTATTATGTGGTCGACAAAATCACCGAGGCATTGAACAATCAAGAGCGCTCGGTGCGCGGGTCTAAGGTATTGATCCTGGGCGTCGCTTATAAGCGCAATGTCGATGACGTACGCGAAAGCCCGGCGCTGGATATCATCAGCCTGCTGCGGCAACGCGGCGCCGATGTCGCATTTTGCGACCCGCACGTGCCGCATATCCGCCTGGAGAGCGATTGCCAGATGCATTCACTCGAGTTCGGACCGCAATTGCTGCAAGACGCGCATTGCGTAGTGATCGTCACGGATCATTCCGCTTTCGACTGGGAAGTCATACGGCAGCACAGCAGCGCGATCGTCGACACGCGCCATGTATATTCTGGCAGCCGCGACGGGAATATCGTCAGCTTGTAACGAGGCGCCAATGCGAGCTGACCAGGTCCTCCTGTCAAAGCAAATCCTGTGATGCCGCTGCGCATCGCAATTGACGCTAGCCGCGCCACAAGCGCGCAGCCGACCGGGACCGAAAACTACGCCCGGCGTCTCATCCAGGCGCTCGTCCAAGCAAATGAGTCGCGCCAGGAGCCCGATCGCTACGCGCTGTACTTTCGCGATGATCCGGCGCCGGAACTCTTTCCCGAATCAGCGCATGTAGAATTGATCGTTTTGCGGGCGCCCCGGCTTTGGACACATCTTCGTTGGGCGCGCGCTCTCTGGAAGGCGAAGCCCGATATTACTTTTGCGCCGGCACACACGCTGCCATTCATCTTTCCGGGCGCGGGAATCGTCACCGCGCACGACTTGGGTTATAAGCGCTTCCCGGCTTCTCATCCGGCCATGCAGCGCGCGCACCTGGACATCACAACGCGATTCAGCCAGGCGCGCGCGGCGCTTGTGCTGGCCGATAGCCAGGCGACCGCCGATGATCTTCGCCGTCTATACCGCACGCCGGCCGACAAGATTCGCGTGGTATATCCGGGCATCGACGCGCCGGATGAGCTGCCCTCCCCCGCAGCCATCAAATCTGTACGCGCGAAGCTTCGTCTGCCAGAGCGGTATTTCTTATTTGTCGGCACACTGCAACCGCGCAAGAATATTCGACGGCTGGCGCAGGCTTTCACCCGCTGGCAGCGAGAGCACGAAGATGACGAAACCGGGCTGGTGCTGACCGGCGCCAAAGGCTGGCTCTTTGAAGACGTCTGGTTGGCTGGCGCATCCAATGTCCAGGTCACCGGTTACGTCGACGAGGCTGACAAAGCCGGCTTGCTCGCCGGCAGCATCGCGCTCGTTTTCCCCAGCCTGTACGAGGGATTTGGCTTCCCGGCCGCTGAGGCGATGCGTTATGGCGCGCCGGTCATCGCCAGCAATACATCAAGCCTTCCTGAGGTAGTCGGCGATGCCGGCTTGCTCGTTGATCCTGAAGATGTCTCGGCAATCGCGGCGGCCATGAGCCGCTGCAGCCGTGATCTTGCGTTGAGACGTCAGATGATCGAACGCGGATTCAAGCAGGCTTCGCGCTTCAATTGGGACAGCGCGGCCGCCCAAGTGATCGATGCCTTCCATGAGGCGGGCGAGCGAGCGAGCGCCCGTCATCGGGCTATCTGATAGAATGTCACTGTGTAGGCACGAGAAATTGCGATGGCGAGCGAGCGCTTTCTACTGGTGCAGTTGGCGGATATTGGCGATCTGGTCTTGACCACGCCAGCCATAGCCGCCTTGCGCGAAGCTCGGCCGCGCGCCCAGATCGATCTGGTCGCCGCCGAGCATGCGCTGCCCATCGTGCCCGATGGTTTGGCTGATAGGCTGATCACCTTCCGACGCGCCGAGCGCAACGCCAGCCGCGCTTTCTTTGATCGGCGAAACTTTCGGGCGCTCGCGGAAATCGCTTCGCAAAAGTACGACACGATCATCTTTTTTCATCATTTCACATTTCGCGCGGGCGTCTTCAAGTTTTGGCTGCTGGCGAAAGCCAGCCGCGCCCGGCGCGTCATCGGCTTGAAGAATCATAACATCGGCTTCCTCACCGAATCGATTGACGACGCCGGCTTCGGCGCGCTGCATCAGGCAGCTTACTGGTTGAACCTGGTTGCGCTGGCCGGCGCCAGCCCCGAAGCCCGCCCGGCGCAAGTCAAGCGCGAGCCCTTCGTCTGCGAGCGGCTCGCAGCTTCAGACACGCTCAAGGTCGTCATTCATGCTGGCAGCGGCGGTTACAGCCGAGCGCGACGCTGGTCTCCCGAAAGCTTCGCGGCAGTTGCCCGAAGTCTGCAATCTGAGTGTGGCGCGCAGATTATCGTGGTAGGGCGCGACGATGATGACGGTCATTTGCTGGCAGAGCTGCTGCAAGGGGCGCCCATCAATCTAATTGGCAAGACCAGCCTGCCCCAATTGGCTGATGTCATCGCCGGCGCGGATTTGTTCATCGGCGCCGATAGCGGCGTGATGCACATTGCCGCAGCCACTCGTACGCCAATTGTCAGCATATTTGGGCCGAGCAATCCAGCGGCTTGGCGACCCTGGCGGGCGCGCGCCAGCGTGCTGCGCAGCGGCGTTGAGTGCAGCCCCTGCAGTTATGTCTGGGGCGGGCTGGGCGCGCGCGATGGCTGCCAAGCGCGGACTTGCATGAAGCTGGTGCAGCCGGCCCATGTCTTGGAAGCCGCGTTGGCTCGTCTTGACCAGCGGCGCGCGCAAAAGCTGGAAGCGCCAGCGCCAAGCTCGCCGCTCCCGACGGCACGGGCGGACAGCCGCCTAAGGCTGCTCGGCGTTCCGGTCGACGGCATCACCTACGATGGCTGGATCGACCGGATCGGCGCGTGGATCGCAAGCGGCGACGGCGCGCGCCACGTTTGCACGGTGAATCCCGAATTCATCATGATCGCCCAGCGTGATCCGATTTTCTTCAACATCTTGCGGCGCGCCGCAATTTGCGTGCCGGACGGCATTGGTCTGCTTTGGGCGAGCCGACGACTGGGCGCGCCAATCCCGCAACGTGTTACCGGCTCCGACGGCGTTCCGCTGATCGCGCGGCACGCGGCCGAAAATGGCTGGAAGATATTTTTCCTCGGCGCGGCCGAGGGCATCGCCGAACGCGCCGCCAAAGTCTTGTGCCGGGACTATCCGCGCTTGATCGTCGCCGGCGTGTATGGCGGCAGTCCGGCTGCGGCGGAAGAGGACGAAATCGTCGCGCGGGTCAAAGCCAGCGGCGCCGACATTCTGTTTGTGGCTTACGGCGCGCCCGAGCAGGACAAGTGGATAGCGCGTAATTTGCCTCGCCTGAACGTGGCGATGGCGATGGGCGTCGGCGGGTCGCTCGATTTCATCGCCGGCGCCGTGCCGCGCGCGCCCGCTTGGATGCGCGACCGCGGATTGGAATGGCTCTATCGTCTCATACGCCAGCCCTGGCGGCTTCAGCGTATGCTGCGATTGCCGCTCTTTGTCCTCGCGATTTGGCGGCGCGGATCGCGAGATGCAGCCTTCGCGGAAAAGACAGTCTGATTCGCCGCCGGTCTCTTGTAAACTTATGGCTGGCCAAAGGTCCAGGACAAAACGCGGGCATGTCCACAACACTGGAATCCTACGTTGAGAGATTTGCGAACACCACGATTGTGGTAATCGGCGATTTGATCCTGGACGAATACATCACCGGTCGCGCCACGCGAATGAGCCGAGAGGCGCCGGTGCCCGTGCTGGAGCTGGAGTCGAAACGATACATCGCCGGCGGCGCGGCGAATCCAGCCGCCAATATCGTCTCGCTGGGCGGGCGGGCGAAACAGGTCGGCATGATCGGAGAGGACAGGGCCGGCGAGCGACTCAAGCAGATCTTGATCGACCAGGGCATCGATGCTGAAGGCCTAATCCAACACAAGGCTCACCCGACGACGGTCAAGACGCGCATTCTGGCGCAGATGGGTTTGCGCTTCCCACAGCAGCTGACGCGGATAGACTCATTGACGCGCGAGCCGATCGACCCGGAAACGGAGTCTTTGATCGTCGGTTTCGCCAGGCGAGTGCTGGATGAAACGGACGCCGTACTGCTCTCGCATTACGACGGCGGTCTGCTTACGAGCCCTCTAGTTGCCCGGCTAAGAGACCTTTGCGCCGCCGGTGGCAAGCTGCTGGCCGCCGACGCGCAGGGCAACTTTGAGACCTTCAGCGGGCTTGATATCATCAAGTGCAATGCGGAAGACGCCGGGCGTTATCTGAATCGCGGGCTCGTTAGCGACAGCGACTTTAGCGAGGCGGCGCTGCAATTGCATGAGGCCTTAGGCGCAGTACGAGCCACCATCATCACGCGCGGCAATCAGGGCGCCACCTTGGCGGCGCAAGACCGCGTCCACCATTGCCCGGCGCCGCAAGTCAGCGATGTCTTCGATACGGTGGGCGCCGGCGACACCGCAATCGCCACACTGGTATTGGCGCTGGTCGCGGGCGCCGCAGCGAAAGAGGCCGTCACGCTTGCGAATCATGCCAGCGGCATCGTCGTGCGCCACTTCGGCAACTACAGCCCATCACCCGCCGAGTTGATGCGCAGTCTCGGCGGCGACCTATGACAACAGTTCGACGAATTCAATCGTGTTGCCGTCGGGGTCAGCCAGCGAAGCCACCTTCGCCCCTTTATACTCTTCAACTGGATTGATCTCGCTGCCGTGATTAGCCAATCCCTTTGCCATCACGGCCTTGATATCATCCACCTGAAATCGGAATTGCTGGCGATTCTGCTCTGCGATGACGCCGGCTATTGTGTTTGGGCAGAAGGTCAACTTTACCTCGCCGAGGGCGCCGGCATAAAACTGATCCTCGCCGATATGCACCGTGGCTTTCAGTCGGGCTTTGAATACCGCGTTGTAAAACTGCACCATCTCATCCATGTTGACCGCCGCCACCGTCAGCCCAACCAAGCGCATACTCACTCTCCCATTATCACCGGCGCGATACTAGATTGTTCCAAGTTAGTCCTGCGAAAGCTCAATAGAACTCTATGGCAGGAGTGGGCGAGTCACCGCCTCGCCCCTACGAAGATTCGATAATTTTGACGATTTCTTGGATGCTGCAATCATTCTCAGTACTTACTTGGTATTACTTTGATTCTGACTGTTCTCGGTGCGTCGTCAGCGCAAAGCAGGAGCATTCATGTTCAATCCGCCCAATCCGTTGACATTCTTCCCCCTAGTCTGGGACATCGTCGAGCAAATCCCGGCGGGCAAGGTCAGCAGTTACGGTCAGATCGCCTCGATGATCCCGCCCGATGCTGACTTGGCGCCGACGCGAATGAAGAACCTGGCGCCGCGCTGGGTGGGCACAGCCATGAGAAGGTCGCCGCGCGACAAGGACATCCCCTGGCATCGCGTGATCAACAGTCAGGGGTCGATCAGTTTTCCCCCGGGCAGCCCGCAGGCTGATGAGCAGCGCCGCCGCCTGGAGCTAGAAGGAGTCTGCTTTGACGAGCGCGGCAAAGTTGATTTCGCGCTTGTCGGCTGGAGCGGACCCCATGAGGCATTCTTGCGGCGCAAAGGATTGCTGGCTCCCCGCTCACTCAAGTAAGCGACTAGAACTGCACATAGCTGTTCTCAGCCAAGACAAAGCGGTGCGCGTCTGGCATATGCGTCGCCGAGGTGACGCGCGCGTTATCGGCCAACAGGCTCCGGTCGATGCGCCCAAGAATGTTGCGAATCTCGCAATTCTTCATCACAATGCTGGCTTCGATTTCGCTCCCCTCCACCACGACGTTGTCGCCCAGTGACGTGTAGGGACCCACGTAGCTGTGTCTGATGACAGTATTCTCACCGATTATGACTGGTCCTCGTATCACGCTGTCCACGATGCGGCTGTTGCGGCCGACCAGCACTCGATGGGAGACTTCGCTGGCGCCTTCGACCTGGTCGCTATTCTCCGGCGCCGGCGTATAGGGAAGTTCTTCGAGCACGAGTTGGTTCGCCATGATAATTGCGTCGGGCTTGCCGGCGTCAATCCACCAACCGTTCAATTGATAAGACGCGACATGATGGCCATCGTTGATCAGCACCTGGATGGCATCGGTGATTTCCAGTTCATTGCGCCCGGAGGGCTGGATTCGGCTGATAGCGTCAAAGATTGATGATCGGAAGAGATAAACGCCCGCGATCGCCAAGTCAGAGGGCGGATCTTGCGGCTTCTCCACCACGCGGACGATGTTGCCGTTGTCGATTTGGGCAATGCCAAAGCGCGAGGGATCGGGCACTTTGCCGAGCACAACCGCGGCTTCATTCTCCGAGGCGGCAAATGAAGTAAGCAAGCCGGTCATTTGATCTTGAAAGATATTATCGCCAAGGAAAACGGTGAAGGGGTCATCGCCGACGAATGCTTGGCAAAGCGCAATGGCATGCGCCAGCCCGAGCTGCTCGTCTTGAACGATGTATTCGATATTGACGCCGAGGAGCCTGCCGTCGCCCAAGTTGGTCACGATGGGGGAATCCATGCTGTTTACGACGATGCCGATATCCGTCAAGCCCGCCTTTTTCAACGCGTCCATCGCATAATTGATCAGCCAGCGATTGGCTACCGGCACGAGCGATTTTGGCATGGTCAGGGTCACTGGCCGCAACCGCGTGCCCTGCCCCGCCGCCAAAATAAGCGCCTTCATATCGTCTCCTGTTCATCGAATGCTGTCACTGAGATCTGCAAGGCATACTAGCAGAGGATGCCATTTCGCGACAGGCGATCGGCTACGACTTGGGGCGCGGCAATGCGCAAGCGCGCTGGCGCATCACTTCATAAGCGATAGCCGCTGGGGAGAAGACTCGATTCTCTGGAGGCGAATCTGGCAAGGCGCGCTTACAGCCGTCTGTGCCGGAGCGCCGCGCGAAGCGAAATGGCTTCTTCCAAGCCCGCCGACATCATTGATCGAGCCGCTTGGCTTCCTGCCACCAAGCATCGAGTTCAGCCAATTTATAGTCCGAAATTGCTTTTCCTGCCCGCGCCGCCTGCTCCTCGACATGGCGGAAGCGCTGGTAGAATTTGGCGTTGGTTTCGCGCAAGAGGCTCTCCGGATCGTCGACATTGAGCCAGCGCAGCCAATTCACCAGGACGAATATCAGATCGCCGATCTCCTTGGCGCGCGCTTCAGCGGAACTCGCATCCATGACTTCGCTCAGCTCTTCCTTGAATTTCGCTTCGACGCCGCTCGCGTCATCCCAATCGAAACCGGCTTTGGCCGCCCGCTGCGAATAGCGATGCGCTACGAATAGGGCCGGCGCGCCCTTGGGGATCCCGTCCAGCAAAGACGCAAATGCAGCGTCGCCGCCGGCCTTTTCCGCGGCTTTGACCGCCTGCCAAATGCGCGAGAGCTGTCCAAAATCGCCCGTCGCTTCCATATTTCCCCAAACGTGCGGGTGACGCCTGATCATCTTCTTGTTCAAGTGCAGGAGCAGGTCGGACATCTTGAACTCGCCATCGTCAATTGCAATCTGCGTATGCAGCATGATCTGCAAGAGCAGGTCGCCCAATTCTTCGTAGAGCGCCTTCGAGTCGTCCGCGTCCAGCGCTTCCAGCACTTCATACGTTTCTTCCAGCAAGAATTGCCGCAGCGACTTGTGCGTCTGCTCGCGGTCCCAAGGGCAGCCCTCTGCCGATCGCAAGTGCGCGATGATGTTTTGCAGGGCCTCAAAGCTGCTCAACTCGTCCATTGCCGGGATGAAAAGCGCTGTCATGACGCCAATGCGCGGACTGCGATCGATTTCGTAGAGCTTCACTTCTTCGACCGCGGCCTCAGCGGCGCCGGCCCCGTGGACAAGCTTGACCGGAAACTCGTCGTCATACTGGTTCATCAGGGTCAGTTTCAGATTGGAGGCGACCGCCCGGCTGTAAACCTGCGCCAGCAGCGCGGGTCGCGCCGGATTGAGGGGCGGGTGATACTGTTCGGCGACTGCAAGCGCATCGAACACTTGCAAGCCGTCAAGCGCGTCGATGCCTAGCAGCGCCAGACAGGGCTCGACGAAGCTGATGCCGTGGACGATCTCGACTTCAATCGACTCCTCGCGCGCCCGCTGGATAATCTGGGCGACGGAGGCTTCGCCGACCAGCGGATCGCCGGGCACGGCGTATACGACATCCTGGCCGCCGCGCCCCTGGTCAAGTATCCGCGCGGCAATCTCGGCATACACCGCGTCGAATTCGCCGTGCCGCTCGTATACGTCGTCGAAACTGATCCAGTTGCAGGTCGACGGCAACTCGGCTACGCAGGGATGCCTGGAAGTGCGCAAATGCAGCCTCTTGGATCCTTGAATCGTTTTCCAGGCTTGAAGCGACAGATCGCTGATGGAGCCGGGTCCCAGCCCGAGAATGGTGATCATGGTCAATTTCCAGCGCGCGGGCCAGCCCTCACTGGGTTCGCCTCCAATTAGAAACAGCCAGCTACCCGTGGCGAGCGCTGGCTGAACATTTTGTCATCGAATCAATTCTAGCGTTTGGTGTAGGTCGGCGCTTTGCGGGCGCGCTTGAGACCCGGCTTCTTGCGTTCTTTGACGCGGGCGTCGCGAGACAAGAATCCCTCTCGCTTGAGCGTGCCGCGCAGATCCGGGTCAATCTTCTCCAGAGCGCGGGCGATGCCGAGCAGGATCGCGTCGCGCTGGCCCGTGATTCCGCCGCCGTTGACGTGCACGGAAACATCGTAATGGCGCTCCTGCCCGATATGCGTCAGCGGCGCCAAGCAAATCTCCATATCGCCCAAACGCGGCAGAAACTCCAAACCCTCTTTCCCATTTATGATGAATCGGCCCGTGCCGCCGGGAAACAATCGAACGCGCGCGGAAGCGGACTTCCGGCGTCCAATCCCTTCATAATATTGTGCTGACATTCACTCGCTCCTCGAATCTCGCAGCGCGGGCGGCTTGCCACCCGACGCCGCCTGGGTACATGTGACGCTCTCGTGACTCTACAGTTCCAGCATTTGCGGCTGCTGCGCCTGATGCGGATGATCGCCGCCGGCGTAAATCTTTAGCTTTTTGAACATGCGGCGTCCCAGCGGACCCTTGGGCATCATCCCCTTGATGGCGTAACGCAATGCGCGAGTCGGAAACCTGTCCATCAATTCGCGCAAGGTGAGCGACTTCAAGCCGCCGGGATAACCGCTATGGCGATAGTAGATCTTCTGATCCATTCGCTTGCCGGTTACATGAATCTTATCGGCGTTGACGATGATTACATAATCGCCGGTATCCAGGTGTGGCGTGAAATAGGGCTTGTGCGTGCCCCGCAGCAATGGCGCAACTTTCGAAGCCACGCGCCCCAATGTCATGCCTTTGGCGTCCACCACCCACCAACGGCGTTCTACAACCGTTGGACTTGTCGCATAAGTCTTCTGCACAATCTGTCTCATGTCTATCCCTCCAGCGCAACCGCCGGCCCAATGGCTGCCAGCTCTCGCGCTGATGTCTCAGCCGGTTGATGCAAGGGGTATCCCACCGCTTCCAGTATTAAGCCCGGCGCCGGCGCCAGCGCCTTCGCCCTTGTGATATCGCGGCTCCGCAAGATTGCCTCAAACTCTTGCGCAGTCATCTTGCCTTTGCCCACTTCCACCAGCAAGCCTGCCATTCGCCGAACCATGTGGTACAAGAACGCCGTCCCCCGTATTCTATAGATATACGTTGCGCCCAAATCGCCCGCCTGTAGCTCCCAACTCGATCGAAATATCCGCCTCACCGTATTCGCGCTGCCCGCTTGCGGCGGCCTGCCAAAGGCGGCGAAATCATGCTCGCCCAGGCAGATGGCAGCCGCCTCATTCATGCGCTCCAAATCAAGCGACTCGCCCACGAGCTGCCAGGCATAGCGGCTCAGCAGCGGATGACGCGCGCGCGGCGTAAGGACGCGGTAGGCGTACTGCCGCCAAAGGGCGTCATAACGCGGATGAAAGCCATCTTGCTGAATAAGCGCTTGAAGGGCGATATCCGGCGGAAGCTTCGCATTGATTGCTCGCAACAGTTCATCTTCGCCATGCTTCCAATCGACATCAAAGGCGATCACTTGGCCCGAAGCGTGCACACCGGCATCGGTTCGTCCGGCTGCGACAATGGCAATCGACCGTCTCGCAATGGCCGATATTGCCGTTTCCACCGCCGCCTGAATCGTGGGCGCCGGCGGGCGCTGCCGCTGAAAGCCCTGATAGGCCGTACCATCGTAGGCTAGCGTAGCGCGATATCGCGTCATGGCAGCGGGCCGGTCAATCCTCCAGCGCGTAATCCACCAGCTCGATAAAAGCCATTTCGGCGTTATCGCCCTTGCGCGGACCCAACTTCAGAATCCGCGTGTAGCCCCCCGGTCGATCCGCATAGAGGGGCGCCAATTCATCAAAGATCTTGCCCACCAAATCGCGATCGTTGTTCAGGCGGCGCGCCACCTGTCGGCGAGCATGGACCGCGATCAGGCTGTCACCCTTCTCTTCCGCCTTCGCCAAGCCGCGCTTGGCGATCGTGATCAAGCGCTCGGCGCGCCCCTGCACAAACTTGGCTTTGGGGAAGGTCGTCTTGATGCGACCGTGCGTGAGCAACTGCGTCGCCAGATTCATGCGCAGCGCCTTGCGATGGCTGCCGCTGCGATTCAGTTTTTTGCCATGATGTCTATGTCGCATACCTGCGCCTCACTTACCCGCTATTCAACTTTCTCATGCGGCCAGTAGTTCTTTTCCTGCAGCTTCTGCTCCAATTCATCGAGCGATTTTTCGCCGAAGTTGCGTATCGCCAGCATGGCGTCAGGTCCGCGATTCAACATATCCAGCACATCGCCCACCGATGTGATGCCCGTGCGTTTCAGCGAGTTAAATACACGGACGCTCAAGTCCAATTCTTCGATCGGCTTGTCATAGAGCGGCGGGTAAGTCGGTTCGTCTTCGATTTGCGGCGGCAATTCGATCGCTTGGTACCAATCTTCATCGACGCCGGCGACCACCTTGAGATGATGCATCATGATCTGCGCCGCCTGCGCCAGGGCCTCTTCGGGCCTGATCGTGCCGTCGGTCCAGAGCTCAAGCACCAGGCGGTCATAATTGGTGCGCTGCCCCACGCGGGCGCGCTCCACTTCAAAGTTCACGCGCTTGATCGGGCTGAAGATGGCGTCCACTGGCAGCTCGCCAATTGGCAGCCGGCCGCGGTCTTCGGCCGGGCTGAAGCCACGACCGGCGCGCACTTCAAACTCCATCTCAATATTGACATCACGACCATCGACGGTGAATAGATACAGGCTGGGATTCTCGATCTGCACTTCGGCCGGCGCGGCGATGTCAGCGGCTGTGACGGTCCCATCGGCGCCACTGTAGATGAGGCGCAGGCGCGAGCTTTCCACATCGTGCAGAACCAGCCGCAACTGCTTGACCTGCAGAATTAACTGCGTCATGTCTTCGCGCACGTTGGGAATCTCGGAGAACTCGTGATGTACATCGGAGACGCGAATGCTGGTCACGGCGGCGCCAGGCAGCGACGAGAGCAAGACGCGGCGCAAGGCGTTGCCCAGGGTCAAGCCGTAGCCGCTTTCCAGCGGACCAATGACGAAACGACCGTAGTCCTTGGTGATATTCTGGCTTTCCACCTGATGCGGCAGCACCATGTTGGCGGTCACCACATTGGGATCGGCGTTGCTGGAGCCGACCGACGCAGCCTCTGTTGAGAATACCATATTGCCAGGTTTGCCTTTCGACTAAACGCGCCGGCGCTTTGGCGGGCGAACGCCATTATGCGGCACCGGAGTCACGTCGGAGATTGATCTTACCTTTAGCCCGCTCTGCTGGATTGACCGAATCGCGGCTTCACGCCCGGGTCCAGGACCCTTCACAAAAATATCAACTTCTTTCATGCCGTGCTGCTGTGAATTGGCCGCCGCCGTCTCCGCCGCCATGCGCGCCGCATAGGGCGTGTTCTTGCGGCTGCCGGTGAAACCGGATGTGCCGGCGCTCGCCCAGGTGATGACGTTGCCCGACTGATCGGTCATGGACACGATCGTGTTGTTAAAGGTGGCATGAATATGCGCCTGACCGTAGGGTATATTCTTGAAGACTCGTCTGGCAGTTCCGCGACTGCCGCTTCTTGCTCTTGCCATTCATTCGCTCCCGATGGGCTTCAGTTTTCCGCTATACGTACATAAGTTTCTGTTCAACAGAGCGGCTGGCGCGGGCAACTGTCATTTCGAAACCAGCAGCTCGCGAGCATAACCGCGCAGATCCATTTCAATTACTTCTTGGTGGCGCCGCGGCGGCGGCCGCGCCCGGCGACTGTCTGCTTCTTGCCGCGCCGCGTACGGCCATTGGTTCGCGTCCGCTGCCCGCGAACTGGCAAGCGCCGCCGATGTCGCAAGCCGCGATACGAGTTAATCTCCATCAGCCGGTTGATGTTCATTTGCGTTTGCCGGCGCAGATCGCCTTCAATCGTAAGACCGCTGATGACCTCGCGAATCCGCTGCAGCTCGCTCTCACTCAGATCGCGCACACGGGTACTGTGGTCGATGCCGGCGCTATCAAGTAGCTTCTGACTGGTGGATTTGCCGATTCCGTAAATATAGGTCAAGCCAATAACAACGCGCTTGTCGCGCGGCAGGTCGACGCCTTCAATACGTGCCATTGAGTCTCTCCTGTATAAATTGTAGCGGGGCTAGCCCTGCCTCTGCTTGTGTTTGGGGTTGTCGCAGATGATCATCACGCGACGCTTGCGTTTGATAACTCGGCATTTTGGACAACGGCGCTTGACGCTAGCGGACACCTTCATGCACTTCACCTCAACCCGTTTCGAAGCAACGGCTCTCTATACAGCAACATTCAGGCGGTCCGCAAAACCACTCTTCCGCGGATGCGCCTGTCGCCAACTAGAAATGTGTGAACCAACTTCGTCAGTGAACCCGCTGAGATGGGTCCAAAAGACAACGAGCGAGCATTGTATCACAAACGGACTAGGTGTAAAAGGGATAGTTCCAACAGTCATTTGCCGGTTCATTCCTGTGTAAGAAAGACAGGCGGCGCCTGCGCTGCAAAGCAATCAGCTGTAGGCGCGCGCGTGGGATCTTCCAGGAAGGCGCGCATTATATTTGTGGCGCAGGGCGCTGCGGCAAGCGCCCCGTGCCCAACCTGGGGGAAGATAAAATGCCAAGCCTTGCTGAGATGCGCCAAGGCGAAGTCGCCCCAGCGCGGCGGCGTCGCTGGATCATAGGCGCCGGAAAACAGGAGGCTCGGTATGTCGCTCGCGACCGGATCTGTTAGGCGCGAAACCGCCGTTGGCACATTCCAGCTTTGGCATTTCGCATAATGATCTGCGACCAGCTCTCGCACAGCAGCCAGCAGAAGCGGATGGATATCGGACTCCTCGGCGGGAGCAGGCTCAGCGGCCGGCGCCGCCAAATCTTCGGGGCAACGCAGGGACAAGAAGGCGCTCTCATTCCGCCGAATCCGCGCGTCGTCCGAGCGCGCAAACAGCGCAGATTCCGTTAGCGGGTCTATTTCATAAGCGCCGCGCGCCAGCGATTCGATGAACGCGGGCAGATAAGGAATCGCGCCGGTATCGTGAAGCCAGGACCACAGCAAGAAAATATAGTCGCTTCCGTTCAAACTGAGGCCGATATCCAATCCCGGCATGATTACCGTCTGCGGCGTCGCATTTAGCTCGGCAGCCGTGCGATAAAACAGTTCGACCAAGTTGGGAAACGCGCGGCCGCAGGCGCTATCCCGCGCGCAGTCGGCAAAGAGCCGGTCAAGCGCCGAATCGAGATTCCGCGCCAATTCCGCCAGGTCGTATACGGGCGGTGGATAGACGCCATCCAGCACCAGCGCGCGAATGCGTTCCGGCGCCGCGTCCGCCAACATAAGCGCCAAGCGGCTGCCAAAGGAATGACCGTATACATTCACCTGCGCATCGCCCAACACGGACAAAAGATCGACATAGTCGCGCAAAACCTCGGACAGCGCAAATGCCGATAAGTCCAGTGCGCTGGCGGCGAATCGCTCGCGACAGACGCGCACCCAGTCGGCGTGTCCGCTCGGGCGCGCTTCACGGCAATGCAAAGTCGGGCGCGAGAATCCGGTTCCGCGAGGATCAAGCAGGATGATGTCGTGGTCCTGGCTGAGTTCCGCTGCCAGCCACTCGCGGAGACTAAGGGAAGCGGCCTCGCCGGGTCCGCCAGGCAGATACAGAATCGGCGCTTGGTCTGACTTGACCAGCGACTTGAGGCGCAGCGCGAAGAGTTCCATTTGGCGCAGCGATTCCCGGCCATCGCGAAACCAGGGTACGATCAGCCGCCAGCACTCGAGCCGCTGCGGTTGCGCCTCGACGAATCGCTGTCTTAGCTCCGAACAGTCAGCGGGCTGCAGATGCGGCAGTTTTGACTGCGGCGCGACGCCGCCCACAACAATCCATAGAAAGCAGAAGAGCAACACGGGCAAGAGCAGGCAGATCCGCATCGGCTAGAGCAGCGTCAAAATCCAGGGCCCCTCTTCCGTTATCGCGATGGTATGCTCGAAATGGGCCGTCAGCGAGCCATCTTTTGTGACCACGGTCCAGCCATCGCCCTGCTCCACCAGATCCGAGCGCCCGGCGATCAGCATAGGCTCAATCGCGTAAGTCATGCCCGCCTGCAGCTCGCAATCTTCCCATTGATGTTTGCTCCGCTTGCTATTCCACCAGTTGGGGACCTGCGGCTCCTCGTGCATCGCGCTGCCGACGCCGTGGCCAGTGTACTCGCGCGCGACGCTGTAGCCATGCCGGCCCGCGCACTTCGCTGTCGCCTTGGCGACATCGCTGATCCGGTTGCCGACCACTGAAGCTTGAATCGCCGCGGCCAGCGCCGCCTCCGTCGCCTGTAAGAGGCGTCTGGCCGAGCGTGATACTTCGCCGACCGGATGCGTGAAGGCCGCATCGCCAACATAGCCCTGATACAGACAGGCGACATCAATGCCGATGATATCACCCTCTTGAAGGACGCGATCGCGGGAGGGGATGCCATGCACCAATTCCTGGTTGATGGATGCCGTGATTGTCGCCGGGAATGGCGGGTGATCCCCGGGCGCGTAGCCAAGGAAACAGGGCTCGGCGCCGTAGTCGCGCAGCACCGTCAGCGCGATGGTATCCAACTGCTTCGTAGTGACGCCGGGCTGGATGGCGCGCCGCATCTCCTCATGCGCAATCGCCACGATGCGCCCGGCCTCGCGCATACGCTGCAATGCCGCCGCTGACTTCAATATGGGCGCCACGAATCCGCCTCGCGAAGCTCAAGCCGTCTTTACACTGCCGACAGCGCGCGCTTGATATCAGCCCAGACAAGATCAATGCTCTGGTCGGCATCAATCTTCCGCAGGATTTCTTGCGCCTCAAAATAGCGGATGAGCGGCTGAGTCGTTTCCAGGAAGGTGTCGATGCGCTGAATGATGGCGTCCGCGCTGGCGTCATCGGGCCGCCGCAGAAGCGCCTCGCCGGTGGCTGCCAGTGAAGCGTCCAGGCGTGGTGGAAAGGCATTGTCTTCATGCGGCTTCCAGCTAAAGTCGACGCCATCGGCGTTGAAATAGTAATTGTAGCTTGCGCCGTCGCTCGCCGATACGCGCCCAAACGCGCGTTTGAAGGCGGCGTAGAGGTTCAGCTCCAGCAGTAGCACGGCGTTGATACGCGCGCCCTTTTCCCGCAGATGCGCTTCGAGGAAAGCCGCCTGAATCTCGTTGCGGGGATAACCGTCCAGGATCACGCCATTCCACGCGTCCGCCTGCGCCAGTCGGTCGGCCACGATTGCATTGGTGGTGTCGTCATCCACCAATTGACCCGAAGCCATGATGTCTTGCACCTTGCGCGCGAGCTGATCGGTGCGCGCGCGCATGGCTCGGAAGAGATCGCCGGTCGATACCTGCGGAATGCCGAAGCGCTCTTCGATCCGCTTCGCCTGCAAGCCCTTGCCGGCGCCCTGCACCCCCATCAAGATCACGTACAGACTCATCCTGCAATCCCCCATGCCTGCGGGCGCGCAACTGAACAGACGCGCCCGAGTTGGATTGTCGCCCGACAAAAATAGAGCCGAGGTCAAAGGCTGCTCGGCTCAAGAAAACTGTCTGCGCGGCGCGGTTTAGCGCATAAATCCTTCGTAATTCCGCACCACCAATTGCGCTTCCAGCTGACGCATCGTGTCAATGACGACGCCGACCACAATGATCAAGCCGGAGCCGGAAATCACCAGACCGGCGTTGATGACCGCGCCCGAGGCGGAAGCCTCCAGCGGGAAGATGATGCGATTCACCAGATCGACGACGCCGGGAATGATGGCGATCACGCCCAGAAAGAAGGCGCCGACAAAGGTGATGCGGCGTGTGGTGGCTTTGATGAAGTCTTCCGTACGTTTGCCCGGGCGAATGCCGGGGATGAAGCCGCCATTGCGCTGCAAGGTTTCAGCCAGATTCTGATTGCCAACCATCACTTCCGCGTAGAAGAAGGTGAAGCCGACCGTCATCAGGAAGAATGTGCCCCAATAGAGCAGCCCCTGCTGGTTGCCGAAAGTGGTCTGAATCGTATTGCCAACGGCGCCCGGCGGGAATAGGCTGGCGATGATGGCCGGAAAGGTGATGATCGACTGCGCGAAAATCAGCGGAATCATGCCGACCGGATTGACGCGCAGCGGGATGAAGCTGTCCTGCTGCGCAAACTGCCGGTTGCCGCGCACGCGGCGTCCGTATTGAACCGGTATGCGCCGCACGCCCTCTTGTATCACAACCACGGCGAGCACGCTAAGAATCGTGATGACAATGAACAGAACCAGATTGTAAATGCTGCGATCGGGCTGCTGCGTCAGGAGCCGGATGAGATTCTGCGGCGCCTGGGCCACGATGCCGGCGAATATGATGATCGAGATGCCGTTGCCGATGCCTTGCTCGGTGATCAGTTCACCCAGCCAGATGGCGAACATGGTGCCGGCTGTCATAGTCGTCAGCACCGAAACCGTCAGCAGCAGGTTGCTGCCCAGCCCGAAACCGAAGCCGGGGATGATCTCGGCGCCAGTTCCGGTCGCCAAGTTGAATATGCTGATCTGCCCCAGCGCCTGCAGCACCGCCATCGGAATCGCCACGTAATAGGTGTAGCGCTGGATTTTCTCCTGCCCGCCCGGCTCGCGTTGGATCCGTTCAAGCGCCGGCACGATGGGCACGAGCAGCTGAAAGATAATGGACGCGGTGATATAGGGATATACGCCGTTTGCGATGACGCTGAAGTTGGCGACCGCGCCGCCCGAGAGCAGATTCATCACCTGAATCAGATTGCCGGCGCTGCTGCCGCTCTCGAACACTTGCCGCAGTACGTTGCGATCGACGCCGACGACGGGCACATGCGCGGCAAACTGATACACGATGAGAATGAAGACGGTGAAGAGCAGCTTGTTCCGCACATCCGGCAGACGCCAGGCGTTCTTTAATGCTTGAATCATTGCATCGTTTCCTCATCAATAACGAGCGGCGCGAGCCGCAGCGCCGGTCCCATCATACCCCTACAGCCTATACGCAAGTTAGGCCAAGGAGTTCTGGCTTGGCGCGTCGAATCTTATTCCGCGTCGCCATACAGGCGTTCCATATCCGCCTTGCGCAGCTTCTTGACAGTCGCGCGGGCGCCGGTCACCTTCAAAGCGTGGCGATTGACGCTGCCGCCAGCATTTTCGATTTTCTCCGCGGCGCTCTTGCTGAATTTGTTGGCGTGGACATCCAGCTTCTTGCTCAACTCGCCGCGGCCCAGCACTTTGATCGGCGCGCTCGCATCGCGCACCAAGCCAACGGAGGCCAAGGACGCGCCGTTCACGAGCGCCCCGTCGGCGAAACGCGCCTCCAGCATATCCACATTCACTTCCTGATAGTGGATAGCGAAGATATTGGTGAAACCGCGCTTGAAGGGCAGGCGCCGAACCAGCGGCAACTGGCCGCCCTCGAAGTAGGGTCCCTTGCCGCCGCCGCTGCGGGCGCCCTGGCCCTTGTGGCCCCGGCCGGCGGTCTTGCCTTTGCCCGCCGCGATGCCCCGCCCGACGCGCTTGCGCTTGCGCTTCGATCCGGGGTCGGGCTTTAAGTCATGCAGTCTCATTGTGATTCGACCTCTTCAACTTCAACCAGGTGGCTTACTTTGGCGATCATGCCGCGGATCTGCGGTGCATCGCCGATCAGCACGCTCTGGCTCATGCGGCGCAAACCGAGAGACTTCACCGTCTCCTTCTGTCTGCTGCTGTAGCCGATCGGACTCTTGACCAGCGTAATCTTCAGCATCCTGCCATTGCGCTCAGACATTTTCAGCACCCCGTTCCTTCCGGCGCTCCCAAAACGGCGCAACTTCATCCGCGCGTTTGCCGCGCATATCGGCGATCTGCTCGGCGCTGCGCAACTGCTTCAAGGCATCCAAGGTCGCCATGGTTACGTTTAGCAGATTGGCGCTGCCCTGGCTCTTCGTGAGGATATTGCGGACGCCGACCACTTCCAATACCGCGCGGACGCCGCCGCCAGCGATGACACCGGCGCCGGGCGCCGCTGGTTTCAGAAGCACGCGCGCGCCGCCATGCCGCCCGATAACCGTATAGGGGATGGTCGTGCCGGAAAGCGAAACGCCTTCGATATTGCGGCGCGCTCGTTCAGCCGCCTTGCGGATGCTATCCGGCACGGCGCGCGCTTTGCCGATGCCGATGCCGACATTGCCGCGGTTGTCGCCGACCACCACCACGGTCCGAAAGGCGAAGCGACGACCGCCCTTAATTACTTTCGCGACCCGGCGGATATCTACGACGCGCTCGTCAAACTCGTCGCGTTCTTCTTGATTCCGGCGCGAACCTCGTCTTCTTCTTTCAGCCATTTTCAATCTCCACGCTTACAATTGCAGACCCGCTTCGCGAGCGCCTTCCGCCACCGCTGCCACGCGCCCGGTGAACATGAACCCGCCCCGATCAAACACGACCGACCTGATGCCGGCTTCGCGCGCGCGCGCCGCCACCGTCTGCCCGACGAGCTTCGCCGCCTCAACCTTCTTCATCGCGGCGGTTTGCGGCGCCAGCTCCTTGTCAATGGTCGAGCAAGAGACCAGCGTTCGCCCGGCGACATCGTCAATCACTTGCACAAACATGTGACGGTTGCTGCGATAAACATTCATCCGCGGGCGCGCCGCCGTGCCCGAAATCTTCTTGCGCACTCGCCGATGCCGACGCTTGCGCGCCATGTATTTCCTTCGTCCGGTGATATCTGCCATTTCTGTCTGTCCTCTGCGACGCTGAGCTTGCGATCAGCGAATGCCTTCGTTTAGCGTTTGCCGGCTTTGCCCGCCTTGCGCCGGACGTACTCGCCCAAATAGCGCACGCCCTTGCCCTTGTATGGCTCCGGCGGGCGCCAGCCGCGGATATCGGCCGCCACTTGACCGACAACCTGCTTGTCAATGCCATCCACGTGGATGATCGTACCGCGCGAGTCCTGCGGCACGTCGAATGTGATATTGGCGGGCGGCTCAATGACGACTTCATGCGAATGACCGAGGCGCAACTGCAGATTCACGCCCTGCAGCACGGCTTGATATCCGACGCCTTGAATCTCGAGGGTCTTGCGAAAGCCTTCGGAAACGCCGAGCACCATATTTGCCACCAGCGCGCGCGTCAAGCCATGCAGCGCTTTGTGATGGCGCAGGTCAGTCGGGCGCTCCACGATGATCGAAGCGTTATCCTGGCGTATCGTCAATTCCGGGCTGAAGTCCAGCGTCAATTCGCCTTTGGGTCCGGCGATCGTCACCGTGTTTCTTTCGATTACAGCAGTCACCTTTTCCGGCAACCGCACGGGTTGTTGCCCTACGCGCGACATGACTATACTCTTCCCGTCACCAGACGTAACAAAGGACTTCACCGCCGACGCCGTCGCGGCGCGCTTGCTGCGCCGTCATTACACCTTTGGGCGTCGTCACGATCGCGATGCCGGTGCCGCTCAATACAATTGGCAATTCTTTGCGTTTGCGGTAGACGCGGCGGCCCGGTTTACTGATACGCTTGAGTTGCGTGATCACGGGCCGGCGGTCGCGCCGAGACCCGAAATACTTCAGTTGCAGCGTAATCAAGGGTATCGGGCGCTGATCGCCGACCGAGAAACTCTCGACATATCCCTCTTCCTTCAGAATACGGGCGATTTCAACCTTGATCGCGCTCTTCGGCACGACGACTTCCGGCATGCCCCGCTGCAATGCGTTGCGGATGCGCGTCAACATATCGGCAATTGGATCGTTTGTCACTTTAGACACTGTTGCCGCCTCCTACCAACTTGACTTCACAACGCCGGGAATCTCGCCTTCAAGCGCCATTTCGCGGAAGCAGATCCGGCACAAGCCAAAGCGGCGAATGTAACCGCGCGGACGCCCGCATACCTTGCAGCGATTCCGCACGCGCACCGCGTACTTGCGCCGCTCTTCCCGAAATTGCATGCATTTCTTCGCCATTAATACCCCTTTAATTTCTCTGGAAGGGCATACCAAGCAGCGTCAGCAGCCGGCGCCCCTCTTCATCCGTTTTCGCAGTGGTGACGATCGTAACTTCCATCCCGCGCACCTTATCGATCTTGTCGAAGTCGATCTCCGGGAAGACCAATTGCTCGCGCAAGCCGACCGTAAGATTGCCGCGCCCATCCAACTTGGCGGATACGCCGCGGAAGTCTCGAATGCGGGGCAAGGCGATATTGACCAAGCGGTCGTACAGGGACCACATGCGCTCCTTACGCAGCGTCACCTTGGCGCCGATCGCGCGGCCCTCGCGCAGTTTGTAGGTGGCGATGCTCTTCTTGGCTTTGGTGACAACTGGCTGCTGACCGGTGATTACCTTTAGATCTTCCACCGCGCCATCAAGGGAGCGCGGCTCATCGATCGCTTCGCCAACGCCGATATTCAGCGTGATTTTGCTGATGGTCGGCACTTGCATCGGATTCATGTAACCGAACTCTTCGGTCAAGGTCGGCACAACTTCTTCTATGTAACGGGTGTACATCCGGTTTTCCATGATTCGCCTCGCTCCGCTATGACTCGATATCGCTACCGCATTTCCGGCAAAAGCGGGTCTTCATGCCCTCATCGGTCCAGCGATAGCCAACGCGCGTGCGTTCATCGCAACTGCCGCAGACCAGCATGACATTCGAAAGATGGAGCGGCGCTTCAAACTCGATGATCTGCGCTGGAATCTGCTGCCCGCCCGGCGCCGGGCGCGCTTTGCGATGGCGCTTCAAGATGTTGACCCCGTTGATGATGACGCGATCTTTCTTCACCAAGACGCGAACTACTTCTCCGCGAAGGCCCTTGTCCTTGCCAGCGATGACTTCGACCAAGTCCCCTTGCTGTACTCGTTGCATTTTTATTCCTCACCTACAGAGATTCGGGCGCCAGCGAAACGATCTTCATAAAACCCTTGTCCCGCAATTCACGCGCCACGGGACCAAAGACGCGCGTCCCGCGAGGATTCTCAAGATCCTCGGCCAAAACCACCGCCGCATTGTCGTCGAAGCGGATAGTCGACCCGTCATTCCGGCGGTATTCCTTATGAGCGCGCACAATCACAGCGCGGACCAGCTCGCCCTTCTTAACGCTGCCGCTCGTTGAGGCGGATTTCACCGTGCCAACTACGATGTCGCCGACATAGCCATATTTCACTTTTGAGCCGCCAAGAACGCGTATCACCAAGAGCTCTTGCGCTCCGCTGTTGTCGGCTACTTTCAATCGCGATTCCGTTTGAATCATCTTTGTCACTCTCCGTTCGAGCACAGAGCCCTGGCTTTGACCGCCTAAGTCGCCAGTTGTTCCGGTTCCTTTAGCACTTCTTCCACCACCCACCGCTTGCGCTTGCTGATGGGGCGGCTCTGCACGATGCGCACCAGTGCGCCGATGCCCGCGCCCGATTCATCATGCGCCATCACTTTCCGCGTCGAGGAGATGACTTTGTGATACACCGGATGCATCTTTCGGTTTTCGATCGCGACCACGACCGTCTTTTCCATTTTGTCACTGACGACTTTGCCGACTAGACGTTTGCGATTATTCGGCATCCTGTCCCCCTTCGGTAACGAGTTCCGCCGCCAATTCGCGCTCGCGCAGCGCCGTTTTCAGGCGGGCGATATCACGCTTTGTCTTGCGGAATAGCGTCGTATCTTTCAGTTCGCCCGATTCTCTCTGAATGCGATAAGTATACATCTCGACTTTTAGATCTTCGATCTTGTCCAGAATTTCGTCTGTCGACAGAGCGCGGATTTCATTGATGTACATCAGCTGACCTCCCGCCCGGAAATGGGATCGAAGCGTTTGACGAACTTAGTTTTGATCGGCAGCTTATGCGACGCCAGGCGCAGCGCCTCGCGCGCGTCGGCCTCGGGCACGCCGCTCATTTCAAACAGGATGCGCCCAGGCTTCACGACGCATACCCACTTCTCGACTGAACCTTTGCCCTTGCCCATGCGCGTCTCGGCCGCCTTCTGCGTTACTGGCTTGTCAGGGAAGATGCGGATCCAGACTTTGCCGCGCCGGCGGATATAGCGCACCATCGCCCGGCGGCAGGCTTCGATCTGTCGGCTGCTGACCCAACTGGGTTCCAGCGCCTGCAAACCAAAGTCGCCGAATTGCACGACGGCGCCCCGGCGCGCTTTCCCCCGCATTCGGCCGCGCATCTGCTTGTTATACTTCCTACGTTTCGGCATTAGCATGGCTGTTGCTCCCACAGTTGACGCGCTTATTTTGGGCGAGCCGCCGGCTTGCCTCTGCACGCGCTCGACTATCTTGTTAATTGCGCCGTCCGCGGCGCCCGCCATGATCGGCCGGGCGCTGCGCCGGGCTGCTGAACGGGTCTTCGCCCGGCAAGATGTCTCCCTTGTAAATCCAAACTTTGACGCCGATCTGGCCGAAGGTCGTAAGCGCTTCGGCAAATCCGTAATCGATATCGGCGCGCAGCGTGTTGCGGGGAACGCGGCCATCAAACATCCATTCGCGCCGCGCCATGTCGGAGCCGCCGAGGCGGCCACTCACCTCGACGCGGATGCCGCCCGCGCCCTGCCGCATCGCCTGCATGATGGCGCGCTTCATCGCCCGGCTGTGGCCGATGCGCCGCACCAATTGGGAGGCCACATTCTCAGCCACCAAGGTCGCGTCCAGGTCCGGGTTCTCGATTTCGCTGACTTCTACTTTCACCGTCTTGCCGGTCATTTCCTGCAGATTCTGGCGCAGTTCCTTGACCGCTTCGCCCTTGCGGCCGATGATCAAACCCGGGCGAACCGTATTGATAGTAATAATTACGAGGTTCGGATGGCGCTCAATCTCGATGCGGGAGACGCCCGCGCGCGTCGTCTTCGCCTTTATGTACTTCCGTATCCGGCGGTCTTCCATCAACAAATTAACATAGCGCTCGCCTTCGGCATACCAGCGAGCGTCCCACTCGCGGATGACTTTCAGACGAAAACCTTTTGGATGCACTTTACGTCCCATATTCGTCTTCCTCTCGTTCAGACAGGATCACCCACAGGTGCGACGTGCGCTTCAGACGCGGCTTATAGCGGCCCCGCGCGCCCGCTTTGAAACGTTTCAACGTGGGTCCGTCGCCCGCGAAAATCTGCGATACATACAAGTCGTCCGGGTTCAGGTCAAAATTATTGGATGCGTTGGCCATCGCCGAATTCAATGTCTTACTCACCAGAGCGGAGCCCTTCTGCGGCATATAATCCAATACGATCAAGGCTTCCTGGGCATCCATCCCGCGCACCTGATCGCAGACAAGACGCAGCTTCCGTGGTGAAATCGGCAGATACCTCGATATCGCGCGCACTTCCATCGCAGCAACCCCTATCTTCTGCTGTCGGTGATATGACCGCGGAACGTTCGCGTCGGCGCAAACTCACCCAGCTTGTGACCGACCATGTTTTCCGTCACATAGATCGGCACATGCCGCCGGCCATCGTGCACGGCTATCGTGTGGCCGACCATCTGCGGGAAGATTGTGCTCGCTCGGCTCCAAGTGCGGATCACCACTTTCTTGTTTTGCTGGTTGAGCCGCTCAATCTTTTCCAGCAGCTTCGGGCTGACGTAGTAGCCCTTCTTCAACGACCGTGACATTTTGCTGCCTCCCGAAATTAACGGCGTTTGCCGCGGCGGCGTACGATAAAGCGGCTGGTGCGTTTGTTGCGCCGCGTGCGCACGCCCAGCGCCTTCTTGCCCCAAGGCGTCTTGGGCGCCGCCATGCCGATGCCGGCTTTGCCTTCGCCACCGCCGTGAGGATGGCTGGCTGGATCCATCGCCGAGCCGCGCACTGTCGGCCGCCAGCCGAGCCAGCGCTTGCGACCGGCCTTGCCCAGCTTGACATTGGCGTGTTCCGCATTGCCGACCTGGCCGATGGTCGCGCGGCATGTGCCGAGAATCATCCGCATTTCCCCGCTAGGCAGGCGCAGCGTCACATACTTGCCTTCCGAGGCCAGAATCTGCGCTGAGGCGCCGGCCGAGCGCGCCAACTGCCCGCCTTTGCCCGGGCGCATTTCGATATTGTGAACGACCGTGCCCAGCGGGATGTCTTTCAAAACGCGGCTGTTGCCCGGGCGCAGCGCGCTCATGGCGCCGTTGCCGATACTGTCGCCGACGGTCACGCCCATCGGCGCGATGATGTAGCTCTTTACCCCATCTTCATATTGCAGCAAGGCGATGCGCGCCGAGCGATTGGGATCATACTCGATCGCGATCACCTCAGCGCGGCAATCTTCTTTATTGCGTTTGAAATCGACCAGTCGATACCGCCGCTTGTGGCCGCCGCCGCGATGCCGCACGGTAATCCGTCCGCTATTATTGCGGCCGCCCTTCTTGCGCAGCGCGCGCGTCAGCGACCGCTCGGGCTTGCTCTTGGTGATCTCTTCAAATGAGTAGCCGGTCATATCGCGGCGGCCGGGCGATGTCGGCTTATAGACCTTGATAGGCATCGCTAGCGCTCCCCCTAGACGTTGAAGAGCTCGATCGAAACGCCTTCTTCCAGCGTAACAATCGCCTTCTTCCACTGACGGGACCGAACATAGGTGTTGCGCCCGCGGCGTCCCCGCTTCGCCGGCATCACCATCGTGTTCACTTTGACAACCTTGCCTTCCAGCTCGAATATTTCTTCGACGGCTTCTTTGATCTGGATTTTGTTGGCTTTGCGCGCCACTTCAAAGACGTACTTGTTTTGACGTTCCGCCAAGTCAGTTGACTTTTCAGTGATCACCGGACGGCGAATGACATCGTACAAATGGAGTTCAGCCATTTTGCGCTCCCACTCCCCAAATGGCTTTCACCACGTCTAGCGCATCCAGAGACATGATCACCTTGTCATACTTGAGCAAGTCGCGAACGTTAAGGAAATTGGCGATGATGGAATGCGCGTCGGGCAGGTTGCTCACGCTTTTGCGAATGGATTTCTGCTCCGCGGCGACCACGATCAGCGCCGACTGCTCGCCGACCAAGGTCTCAATCAAGGCGCGCATCGCCTTCGTCTTGGGCGCGTCCATATCCAGCTCATCCAAAATTACCAACTGCTCGTCGCGAACCAGGGCGCTCAAGGTCGAGCGAATCGCCCCGCGCCGCATCTTCTTCGGCATCTTCTTCGAGTAATCGCGCGGCTTGGGACCATGCGCCAAACCACCGCCGACGAAAATCGGCGCGCTCTGGGCGCCGTGGCGCGCGCGGCCCGTGCCTTTCTGGCGGTACCACTTGCCGCCCGTCGCGCGAATCTCGCCGCGTGAACGCGTGTTATGCGTGCCCCGCCGCCCATTAGCCATTTGCCGAACGAAGGCTTGGTGCATCAAACCCACATTAATTTTCGCTTCAAAAATATCAGCCGGCAGCTCAACCTGCGACACTTCGCGTCCGGCGCTGTCCATCACTGGAAACTGCATGGCGATCGCTCCTGTATTCTGCGCAGCGCGGCTTAGGCGCGCCTGGCCGCGGGTTTGATCATGACAATGCTGCCCTTGGCGCCCGGCACAGATCCCTTGACCGCCAGCAGATCCTTTTCGGCATCAATAACGACCAGCGGCAGGTTCTTCACAGTCACGCGATCGTTGCCCATGCGCCCGGCCATCCTTTTGCCCTTAAGCGTCCGGCCCGGCGTGGCGCACATGCCGATTGAACCGGGCGAGCGCATCCGGTCGGATTGCCCGTGCGTCTTGGGACCGCGAGCGAAGCCGTGCCTCTTGATCGTACCCGCGTAGCCGCGGCCCTTGCTCGTACCGATCACATCAACCAATTCGCCTTTTTCGAATACGTCGACTTTAATTTCTTGCCCCTCTTCGACGCCCGGATCCACCGTTTCTGACAGGCGAAACTCGCGCAGATGGCGCAGCGCCGGCAAGTCCAGCTTCTGCAAGTGCCCCAATTGCCCCTTGCTCAGGTTCTTGGGCTTGGTCTCGCCGTAACCGAGTTGAACGGATACATAACCGTCTCGCTCGGTATCACGAACCTGCGTGACATAACAGGGTCCCGCCTGAATGACCGTAACCGGAACGACCGTTCCCTGCTCGTCAAATACCTGGGTCATGCCCATTTTTTTGCCAATCATGCCCTTCATGATTTAGCCTCCGCTCAAGCGCGCCGCCGGGTCGAAGCAGTGCACGCTCGTTTGTCGAATCGCCATCTTTGCAGACCGAGCGCCTACCGGGCGGCCAACTGCGCCGTAAAGCTGAAAGTCTCTCGTAGACATTAGCGCCTGCAGCCACCCTCAAGAGCGGCAATTCTAGATCTTGATTTCGATATCCACGCCCGCTGGCAAATTTAGTCGCATGAGCGTATCGATGGTCTTGCTGTCCGGATCAAGAACATCTATCAAGCGTTTATGCGTCCGCACCTCAAAGTGTTCCTGCGAATCCTTGTCGATGAAGGGCGACCGCCTGACCGTAAAGCGCTCGATGCGAGTTGGCAGCGGGACGGGACCCACCACGCGCGAACCGGTTCGTTCAGCCGTGTCGACTATCCGCTGCGCCGATTGATCGAGTACGCGGTGGTCGTAGGCTTTCAACCGGATACGAATCTTGTTTTTTGCCATTGCGCAACCTTTGTTTGCTCAGTCAATGCTTGGCGGCAGCTGACGAGACGGGCCGGCAGCCCAGCTCCAGCCGCCGCTGTCGTCGACAGAGTTATTCGAGAATCTCGGTGATCCGACCGGCGCCCACCGTCAAACCACCCTCGCGAATGGCAAAAGAAGAGCCACGTTCCAAGGCGACCGGCGTGATCAACTCCACATCCAAATTCACGTTGTCGCCCGGCATGACCATTTCGACGCCATCGGGCAGCGTGATCGTGCCGGTCACATCCATGGTGCGGATGTAGAACTGCGGCCGGTAGCCGGTGAAGAAGGCTTTGTGGCGCCCGCCTTCATCGCGGCGCAAAACATAGACTTCGCATTTGAATTTCTTGTGCGGCGTAATCGAACCGACCTTGGCGATGACCATGCCGCGCTGCACCTCGTCGCGACCGATGCCACGAAGCAGAATGCCGGCGTTGTCGCCGGCCTGCGCCTGATCCAACTCCTTGTTGAACATCTCGATGCCGGTTACGACCGTCTTGACGATTTCATCGCGCAAGCCAACGATATCCACCTCGGTGCCTTTCAGCAGCGTTCCGCGCGCCACGCTGCCAGTGACGACCGTGCCGCGCCCCTTGATGGAGAAGACATCTTCAATCGCCATCATGAAGGGCTTGTCGACATCGCGCATCGGCGTCGGAATCCACTCGTCAACCGCGTCCATCAGCTCGACGATCGAGGCATACTCGGGCGCGCTCGGATCGCTGCTGTCGCTCTCTTCCGCAGCCAGCGCCGAACCCTTGATGATCGGCGTATCCGGGTCGAAGTCGTAGCCTTCCAGCAGCTCAGCCAGCTCCATCTCAACCAGCTCAATCAGTTCTTCGTCATCCATCTGATCGGTCTTGTTGAGGTAGACGACCATCGCCGGCACCTCGACCTGCTTCGCCAGCAGCACGTGCTCGCGCGTCTGCGGCATGGGACCATCCGGCGCGCTGACGACCAGGATGGCGCCGTCCATCTGCGCCGCGCCCGTGATCATGTTCTTGATGTAGTCGCGGTGACCCGGGCAGTCCACGTGCGCGTAGTGGCGGGCGTCGGTTTCATATTCGACATGACGAATATTGATGGTGATGCCGCGCGCGCGCTCTTCCGGCGCATTGTCGATATCGCCGTATTCGCGTTCCTGCGCCTGCCCCTTCAACGCCAGCACTTTGGTAATAGCGGCCGTCAAGGTGGTCTTGCCATGATCGACGTGACCGATGGTTCCAATGTTTACATGCGGCTTGGTGCGCTCGAATTTCCCTTTTGACATCTGACAACCCCTCTTGTGAACTTCCTGATTTGAAACTGTACTCGCGAACGATAACTGCCGGCCGAGCGTCGTCCCGTCCGATGCTTAACGCGATCCGGATTTCACCGCTTCCGCGATTTGCTCCGGCGCGACCGTATAGGTATCAAACTCCATGCTAAAGTTGCCGCGTCCCTGCGTGTTATTGCGCAGGTCATTGGCATAACCGAACATTTCGCCCAAGGGCACTTGCGCCTTGATCACCGAGATGCCTTCGCTATGCGGCTCCATGCCTTGAATCTCGCCGCGCCGCGCGGAAATATCGCCGACCACCGCGCCCGTGTATCCATCCGCAACCACGACTTCGACGCTCATCGACGGCTCCAAGATGACCGGACCGCCCTTGATGACGCCTTCCTTCAAGCACATAGAACCGGCGATGGTGAAAGCGATTTCGCTTGAATCAACTTCATGAAAGGCGCCGTCAATCAAGGTCGCTTTGATGTTCACCACCGGATAGCCGGCGACAACGCCGCCCTGCATCGCCTGCGTAACGCCTTTCCTCACCGCCGGGATAAACTCCTTTGGTATCACGCCGCCGCGCGTGGCGTCAACGAATAGCAACTCGCCTTTGGCTTCCTCCCGCTCTTCCGCAGGCAATGGCTCAAAGCCAATGACGCAGCGCGCATATTGACCGGCGCCGCCCGTTTGCCGCCTGAATGTCGTGTCAATCTCCACCATCCGCGTGATCGTCTCGCGATAGGCGACCCGCGGGCGTCCCACGCGCGCGTCAACGCCGTACTCGCGCATCAGGCGATCGACCAGCACTTCCAGGTGCAGCTCGCCCATGCCCTTGATCTTGGTTTGGCCGAGTTGATCGTCGACTTCCACTTGAAAGGTCGGATCTTCTTCCGCCAATCGGCGCAGACCGAAACCCATTTTGTCCTGGTCGGCTTTGGTATTGGGTTCGATCGCCACCTCGACCACCGGCGCCGGGAAGCTGATATTCTCCAGCAGAATCGGGCGATTCGGCGCGCTGAGCGTATCGCCGGTGAAGGTCTCCTTCATGCCAATGACGGCGGCGATATCGCCAGCCTGCACTTCTTTGACATCTTCGCGCCGATCGGCAAACATGCGCACGATGCGTCCGATGCGTTCGCGCTTGCCAGTGGCCGTATTGAGGACCATCGTACCCGCCTTCAATACGCCGGAATAAACGCGCGTGAAAGCCAGCCGACCGTATTGATCGGAGACGATCTTGAAGACGAGCGCCGCCAAAGGCTCGTCATCGTCGGCGCTCCGCAGCATTTCACGACCGTCCTTCGGATGTTCGCCTTTGACGGGCGGAATATCCAAAGGCGAGGGCAAGAGCGCCAGCACCATATTCAGCAGCGCTTGCACGCCCTTGTTCTTCAAGGCGGCGCCACACATCACCGGATGCAATTGACCAGCGATCGTGCCAGCTCGCAGCGCCGCCAGAATTTCCGCATCCGATATCGTCTCTTCTTCCAGGAATTTCAACGTCAGATATTCATCTTGTTCGACGATCTTCTCGATCATCTCATCCCGGCGCGTCTCGGCCATTTCCCGATGGCTCTCCGGAATCACATGATAGTTGATATCGGTGCCTTCGTCGTTGCCGTAGGTGATCAACTCCATCCTGAGCAGATCAATGATGCCCTCGAAGTTCTCGCCGCTGCCGTAGGGCGCCTGAATGACGACCGGGTTAGCGCCCAGGCGATCCACCATCATATCGACGCAGCGATCGAAGTCTGCGCCGGTGCGATCCATCTTGTTGACAAAACACAGGCGCGGCACGCTGTACTCTGAGGCTTGCCGCCAGACCGTTTCCGACTGCGGCTCGACGCCGGCGACGCTGTCGAATACGGTGATGCCGCCGTCGAGCACGCGCAGGCTGCGCTGCACCTCCGCCGTGAAATCAACATGACCGGGGGTATCAATGATGTTTATCTGATGGTCGTCCCAGCTGGCGGTGACAGCGGCTGATGTGATCGTGATGCCGCGCTCGCGCTCCTGCTCCATGTAATCGGTAGTCGCTGAGCCTTCATGCGTCTCGCCGATTCGGTGGACCATGCCGGTGTAGTAGAGAACGCGCTCGGTGACCGTCGTCTTGCCGGCGTCAATATGAGCTATGATTCCGATATTACGGACTTTGTTGAGATCGATGCCAGCGTTCGGATTATTCATCTATCATCCACTTGCCGCCGTTTCCCGGCGGATTCATCAGCGTAGTCACCGTCTAGCGGAAATGCGCGAAGGCGCGGTTGGCCTCCGCCATTCGGTGTGTTTCGTCCTTGCGGCGAATTGCGCTGCCCTGCCCGTTGTAGGCGTCCAGCAATTCGTTGGTCAGCTTTTCAGCCATGCTTCTTCCGTTGCGGTCACGGGCGAATTGAATCAGCCAGCGCATAGCCAGGGTGATCCCGCGCTCCTGCGACACGTCAATCGGCACCTGGTAGGTCGAGCCACCGACGCGTTTGGGCTTCACCTCAACCGCCGGCGCCACGTTGCGAATCGCAATCTCAAATACTTCAATTGGATCTTTCTTGACGCGCTCGCCCATCGACTCCAAGGCATCGTACATGATCCTCGTCGCCAGGCTCTTCTTGCCGCCGCGCATCATGCGATTAATGAACATCGCCACGTGAAGATTGCCGTATTTCACATCGGGCGGCGGAATCCGCTTCGGCGGGCGATTTCTTCTCGGCATGTCAATTCTCCCTAACGCGCATTGCAGCTCGCGCCTACTTGCGTCGCTTCGTCCCGTACTTGCTGCGGCCCTGTTCGCGCCCGTCGACGCCGCTGGTATCCAAGGTGCCGCGCACAATGTGGTAGCGGACGCCGGGCAAGTCTTTCACGCGACCGCCGCGCACCAGGACGACGCTGTGCTCCTGCAAGTTATGGCCCTCGCCACCGATATAAGCCGTGACTTCGATGCCGTTGGTCAGGCGTACGCGCGCGACCTTGCGCAGCGCCGAATTGGGTTTCTTCGGGGTCATCGTCTTGACCTGCGTGCATACGCCGCGCTTTTGCGGCGCGCCCTTTTGCTGGCGCGAGCGGCGCTGTTTCAAGGCGTTAAAGGTAAACTGCAAAGCCGGCGCCTTATTCTTTTTGCCCTTGGACTTGCGCCCTTTGCGCACCAACTGATTAATTGTTGGCATACGATTCTCCAGTTTTCACTGAAATGCTTCCTGGCTTTCAGACATGCAAATAGGCGCTCGCTGGACGCCTATTCTTCGTTTCACTCATGACGAGACGCTCTGCCGCGGCAAAGCACTTGCGCCATATCTGCTCAATTCAGCCGGCAGCGCCTCCATCACGGAGGTTGCTGGCTGCGAGTGCAGCGGCGTATGTTATCAAACGCGAATTTGGATGTCAAGACATATCTGGTTGGATTGCCGGGAAATCGACCGACGCCGGACAGTTCAATGGAATTCCGTCACGCATGAGAGCCCGGACCGTGTAGGGGCGACCAATTTGGTCGCCGGTCAATCTCAAGTCGGCTGGCGCCGGCGACATGGTATGTCACCCCTACTCTAGCGCGCGTCGGATCCACCTTTCCTAGCACGGTCACCGCCCGCGGAACAATTCGCGCACGATAATGTTGCGCTGAATTTCGCTTGTGCCTTCGTAAATCTGGAAGATCTTCACATCGCGCAGCAGCTTCTCGACCGGGTACTCCTTCATGAATCCGTAGCCGCCGAAGACCTGCACCGCGTCCACCGCCGCTCGCGTCGCCATATCGGCGGCAAAGGCTTTGGCGTAAGCCGGCGCGCGCGGATTGAATATGCCCGCATCCACCTGCCAAGCCGCCTGCCAGGTCAGCAAGCGCGACGCCTCATAATTGATCGCCATGTCGGCAATCTTGTGACCGACCGCTTGATGCTGGTAAATGGGCAAGCCAAATGCTTCGCGCTCGCCCGCGTACTTGACGCTTTCCTCCAGCGCGCGCCGCTGCAAGCCGCAAGCCGCCGCCGCTACGCCCGGTCGGCTGTGATCAAAAACCTTCATGGCGATGTAGAAGCCCTGGCCGAGCTCGCCCACGATATTCTCGGCCGGTACTTCCACATTTTCGAAGACGATCTCGGCCGTGTCCGAGGCGCGCTGCCCCAGCTTGTCGAATTTCTTGCCGACGCTAAGGCCCGGCGCATCACGATCGATGAGGAAGCAGGTCATGCCGCGATGCCCGGCGGAGACGTCCGTTTTGGCGAATATCGTATAAAAATGCGCGTGACTCGCATTCGTGATGAAGGTCTTGCTGCCGTTGATGATGTACGCAGCGCCACTCTTGTCCGCGCGCGTCTCGATGCCGGCCACGTTTGAGCCGGCGTTCGCTTCAGTCACGCCGTAAGAACAGAACTGCCCCTGTTCGCCGACTCGCTCGCCCAGCCAGTACGCTTTCTGCGCATCGCTGCCGGCGATCAGAAGCGGCAACATCGCCAGCGAGTTCACGCCCAGGCTCGAGTTGATCCCGGTACAGCCATAGCCCAGCTCTTCCGAAACGAGCGCCTCCTCGAAACAAGACGCGCCAACGCCGCCGTATTCTTCGGGCACAAGCATATTGACGATGCCGAGCGCGCGCGCTTTGTGGAAAATGTCTTCGGGGAATATCGCTTTCTCGTCATATTCGGCCGCGACCGGGATGATATTGTCGGCCACAAAATCGCGCGTCATGCGCACTAACATTTCCTGTTCTTCGCTCAGTTTGAACTGAGGACCCGTCATCGAGCCCAGCGCAGCATCGTTCATCGTGCTCACCTCGACCCTCTCTCGTCCGCATTAAACTAACACCGATAAGATTGACTTTCCAGCGTCTTGCATGAGTTGAAGGATCGCGGCAACACCCTGGCCATGCTGTGCTTCGAGACTGATATCGAGATTGCCAAACGGAGCGGGGCTGGGCGGAAGCGCGTTATTTCGCCGACGAGAGGGCAACGCGCATGGCTTCGCCCGCCGCCAGACCGGAGAGGAAGGCGCCCTCCACGCGCCCGCGCCCGCCGAAAGCGTCACCGGCGAAAATCAAGGGCGGCAATTCTTTCGCCTGCAGATACTCTTGCGCATGCGTCGTTAGCGGCACGGAATAGCGCCACTTCTTGAGCTGCGTCTGCTCAATTATCGCGCCTTCTTTTAGGTAGGGGCGCACGGCGGATTCAAGCGCCTCAACAATATCGGCTTCTGGCGCGTCCCAGTGTTGGCGGCTGAATTTGGGGTTAGCGTGGCTGGTGACGATGGTCGCTTCCGAAATGCCCTTCGCTCGATTATCAGCCAGCCAATATACGTCGTTCTGGAAATTCTGCAGCGCGCCCGGCTCAGGCAAGTCGACATCGCCGTTAATCACATGGATCCCGCATACACAGGGACCAAAGCGTATGCGCCGCAACGCAGCCTCATCTTTTGCGCTCAGGAGCAGACCACTGGCAGACAGCAGCGCAAGCGACTCCGGCGCGGGCGGCGTCATTATCAGACCGGCGCCGACATAGATTTCGCCCTCGCTGTCGGTCAGCGTCCAGCCGGCGTCCGTTTTGCGCACAGCAGTCACCAACCGGTCTATCTTGACAGGCGCATCGCGCGCCAGGCGCTGCGCCAGCTGGTTCATGCCGCCGCGAACGACGTAGCGCGGATGCCCATCGCCCGCCGTCCTCTTCAAACTGCCATCCGACCAGCCGGTCCCCCAAACGTACACCAGGTCTTCCGCGCGCCAGCGATCGACGTAGACCTGCAAGGCGTCGGTACGCACGGTGAAGAATTGCGCGCCATGATCAACCAGGCCGCTCGCGCCCACGCGCCGAGTCGCCAGCCGGCCGCCGACGCCGCGCCCCTTGTCGATCAACTGTACGGAAAGACCGCGCTCAAGCAGGACATTAGCGGCCATCAAGCCGGATATGCCTGCGCCAAGGATCAAGACATCGGCCGCCACATCTTTTGCCTTTCCCGCTATCGAGCAAGTCTGCGCCAATCATACCGCAATCGCTATAATTTGTTAGGCAGTCTCGGTGGAGTCGCCTGCCTGCGCGTTCTAATGCCATTCTTTGATAAAGCGGCTTCACATCGCGCATCAACTGTGGTAAACTTTAGGTGTGAGGCGACAGTGGCTGATTGGGCAGTCGATGTCGTCAGCCATCATGGGGGCGAATTAGATTCGACGTTGGTGGTTGAAGCCGCACTGCAAGCCGTGGCGCCAAGACACGTTAAACTGGCAAGCACATAGGTGCAAAACCCAATTTCCAACCCCTTCCGCTCGTGGCTTAGCCAAGGGGCGTAAGGGAGTAGAGGCCGAAGATCCTCTACCGCTCCTGCAGACTCGTCTCCCTACACGAACTGCAACGAGTGTCATAAAAAGCTAGGGCGCCCGCCGTCGACGCCGAT
>JAPOYS010000094.1 GCA_026706455.1 Chloroflexota bacterium
AAGCAACCCCTCAAAAGTTCTGACTTTCAGTGTCCAATAAATCAGGACCACTACAGGGGGTAGATATTGGCGAAAGGCGACATTAAACCATGCCATTACGCGTAGCCGTCATCGGTTTGGGACCGATCGGGAATCGACACGCCAAGCTCTACACGCAGGATGCGCTGGCCGAGCTAGTCGGCGTCTGCGACATCGACAGAGTTCGCGCGGACCAAGCGGCCGCGCTTAACGGCGTCCCCGCCTTCTACGATGTCGAAACTATGCTGCGCGAGCTGGCGCCCGATGTCGTCAGCGTCGCGACCGGCGGCTACGAAAACAGCAGCGACCATCATTTGCCGACGATGCAGGCGCTGGAAGCCGGCTGTCACGTCCTGGGCGAGAAGCCGATCTCCAATGAGATTGCGCCGGCCGAAGAGATGGTGGCGAAGGCGCGCGAACTGAGCCGCTGCTACGGCATCAATCTCAATCACCGCTTCACGCCGGCCGCCCGCCTGGCGAAGTCCTGGCTGGATGCGGGGCGGCTCGGGCGCCTGCTCTTCATCAACATGGCGATGTGGATTATGAACCGAGCCGAGACCTCGCCTCACTATCATATCAAGTCGCTGCATCCGCATACGGTCGACGTGATGCGCTATTTCTGCGGCGATATCGAAGCCGTTCACTGCTTCGCCACCAAGGCGCCGGGCCGCCAAATCTGGTCGACGGCGCAGTTCAACTTCCGCTTCTGCAACGGCGTCGTCGGCGCGCTGACCGGCAGCTATGACATCGAGCGCGGGCACCCGATGGAGCGCTGCGAAGTCGCTGGCACCGGCGGACGATTCGTGCTGGACGACATGTGGCGCGAGCTGACCCTCTACCCCGCCGGCGACATGGAGAAGACGGTGTATACCGATCCCTTATTCGGCGGCTTCCACAACTTCGAAAACACTTTTCGCGAGCGCATCCACTGTTTCTTGCAGCAGGTGACGGACGGCGTCGCGCCCGAGGAAATCGATGGCAGCGGCGCGGATGGCTTGGCGGCGCAGAAGGTGCTGGCGGCCGCCATCGAGTCGCTGGAGACGGAGTCGGTTGCGTATGTCGAGTGCTGAGTATAGTTGAATACTGTAATTGGTTTTCTTTTACCACCGAGTACACCGAGTTTTGGAGAGGGCACAGAGTTTTTCATTTGACGGTTGAGCTATACCAGGCGCATTAGGGCAGGCCAATATGGAAGGCCATCATCATCATCGACTTCGACGCGGCTGAGTACGGGGTCAATCATTATGAAAGAGTAGCGACTATAAGTTTCATTTTGCCTCTGTGTACTCAATTTTCCCGGTGTACTCGGTGGTAAAAGACGGCGACAATCACGCTGAATACACTGGTGGCAGAAAAGAACAGAGCGAGGCAAGAATATGAAACTCGGAGCCAACTCACTTCTATTCGGCACTTGGGACATGGAAACCGCCTTCAAGTACCTGAAAATGGCCGGCTATGACGGCATCGAAATGTCAGCCATCGACACCATGAGCCAGCATCTCGTCCTGTCGCGCTGGCAGGAGTGCGCGCCGGAGATCGCGCGCCTCTCCAAAGAATACGAGCTTGAATTGCTGGCGATGGAGCAATCCTCGCGCGATCCCGACTTGATGGAGCGCGCCATGCAGGCGGCTGTCGAGACCGGCATTCCCATCATCAACGTCGGTCCAGGCGGGAAGTCGGACGATGAATCCACGTACCAGCAAGTCTTGGACGAATTAGGCGCGCTGGTGGCGCGAGCCGAGCATTACGGCATCATGCTCTGCGTCAAGGCGCATGTCGGCAATTATGTCTACAATACGCCGACCAGCCTCAAGATTCTGAACGACATCGCTTCGCCCAACTTCGGCTTGGACATGGACCCCTCGCATATTCATCGCGCCGGCGAGAATCCAGTCGACGCGATTGAAGCGGTCATTCATCGCATCAGGCACGTGCATATCCGCGATTGCAAGGGAACGCAGCAGGGACCAGGCGCGCCGGAAGACCAAGCCAACGGCCGCGGCGATATCGACCTGGTCGGTTATATCCGAGTGCTGCATGAGCACGGCTACACGGGTCCGCTGAATCTGGAGGTGATCGGCACGAAACGATTGGGTCATAGTCTCGAGCAATGCATCACCATCGGCGCCGAAGCGCGCGGGCACATGCAAGCCTGCCTGCAAGCGGCCGGCGCCCGCTAGACTGCACAATTTCGTGGTGGGGCGAGAACACGGATCCTGATGTGAATCACGCTATATTGAAAACCACAGGTGCTTTCACCACAGAGGATAAGAGGAAACACAGAGAACACAGAGGATAATGTCTGATTAGCTGAAAACTCTGTGCCCTCTGTGTATTCTCGGTGTCCTCTGTGGTAAAGAATTGTACAGTGTTCGCTTAAGGGAAAGTCTCCACGATTTGCGTCGCTTCCCGGTGACTCGCCCTCAAAAGGAAACAATGAACGAATGAACTTCCAACCCTCGGACAAGCAAATACAAACTGCATACGACCTTGCGCGCGATCGCTACGCTGCCTTCGGCGTCGATGCGGGCGCAGCCATCGAAACCTTGAAGACCGTGCCCATCAGCCTGCACTGCTGGCAGGGCGATGATGTCGGCGGCTTTGAAGACCCCGAGCGCGGGCTCAGCGGCGGCATCATGGCCACCGGCAATTATCCCGGGAAAGCGACGAATATCGACGAGCTGCGCAGCGATCTCGACAAAGCCTACAGCCTAATCCCGGGCGACCACCGGCTGGCGCTTCACGGCTCCTATCTTGACAGCCCAAGCAAAGTCCCGCGCGACGAACTCAAGCCGGCGCACTTCGCATCCTGGGTCGATTGGGCGAAAGCCAACAACCACGGCTTGGACTTCAATCCGACCTTCTTTTCGCACGATCTGGCCGATGACGGCTTCACGCTCGCGCACGCCGACGAAGGCATCCGCCAATTCTGGATTGATCATGGCAGCGCCTCGCGCGAAATCAGCGCCTACTTTGGCGCTGAGCTGGGTACGCCATCGGTCAACAACTTCTGGATTCCCGATGGCTACAAGGACATGCCGGCCGATCGCTTGGCGCCGCGCCAACGACTGATCGAGTCGCTCGACGCCATCTTCGAGAAAGAACTCAATCCAGCGCACAATCTCGATGCCGTCGAATGCAAGCTTTTCGGTTTAGGCTCGGAGAGTTATGTCGTCGGCTCGCACGAATTCTATCTCGGGTACGCCGTCTCCCGTCAGAAGCTGCTCTGCCTGGACGCGGGCCACTTCCACCCGACGGAGACGATCGCAGACAAATTGTCGTCCATTCTGTTTTACGTGCCGGAGATCCTGCTGCACGTCAGCCGCGGCGTCCGCTGGGACAGCGACCATGTCGTCACGCTGACCGACGACCTGCAAGCCATCATGCAAGAGATCGTCCGCTGCGACGCGCTGGATCGCGTTCACATCGGTCTCGACTTTTTCGACGCCAGCATCAATCGCATCGGCGCTTGGGCGATCGGCACGCGCAACGCCTGTCGCGCCCTCCTGATGGCATTGCTCGAGCCGCGCGATCTGCTGCGTCAATACGAGAACGCCGGCGACTTCACCGGGCGCCTCGCCTTGCTTGAAGAGTTGAAGGGCTTGCCATTCGGCGCCGTCTGGGACTATTACTGCCAGGCGCAGGAGACGCCGGTCGGCATGGCTTTCATGGACGAGATCCGCGAATACGAGCGGACTGTCTTGTCGCAGCGAGGTTAGCGAGCCTAAGTGCAGGACTTCCAAAGAATTGTAGGTGTGTACGGGCGAGCCGGTGGCTCGCCCTTATGCATTTTGCAGTCGAATCTTATACTAGCCGGACAACGTCCAATGACGCGCATAAGAACAGGAGCGCCCATGAAGCTCTTCAATTCATCAGAATACCGCCACGTCAACTACCTGTGGGACGATGCCAAGGCCGCATCGATGGACGCCGTCGCCCGGCTAGTCTATCGCTCCAACCTCCTCGGCAGCGACCAGCGCATTACTAATACCGGCGGCGGCAACACATCCAGCAAAATCAGGCAGCGGGATCTCTTGACCGACGCCGATGTCGATGTCATGTACGTCAAGGGCTCCGGCGGCGACCTGCGCACGGCGAAGCGCGAAAACTTCGCCTCCCTTTACATGGACAAGCTCTTGCGGCTGCAGGATGTCTACAATGCCGCCGAGAACAAGGGCGCGAAAACGCCGGTCGAAGACGAAATGGTCGCCATGTATCCGCATTGCGTCTTCAACTTGAATCCGCGCGCCAGCTCAATCGACACGCCGCTGCATGCCTTCGTCCCCTTCCGTCATGTCGATCATACCCATCCCAACGCTGTCATCGCCATCGCCGCCAGCCGCAACGGGCGGCAGCTCACCCAAGAGATCTACGGCGACGAGGTGCTTTGGCTCAATTGGCAGCGTCCGGGCTTTGACCTGGGCTTGCGCCTCCAGGAGACGATCGCCGCCAATCCGGGCATCGTCGGCATCGTGCTCGGCGGCCACGGCTTGATCAACTGGGCGGATGACGGCAAAGCCTGCTACGACTTGTCGCTCACGCTGATCGAAAAAGCGGCGCGCTATCTCGCCGAGCAGGACAAGGGCGCGGATGCTTTCGGCGGCGCTGTCGGCGGCGACCTGTCTGCCGAGGAGCGGCGGGCGCGTTTGGCGATGATCTTGCCGAAATTGCGGGGCTTGGTTTCAAAAGAGAATCGCTTCATCGCTACCGTTCAGTACGACGAGGATACGCTGGCTTTTGTCAACAGCGCCGATGCCGCGCGCTTGGCTGAACTGGGCACCTCCTGCCCCGATCACTTCCTGCGCACCAAAATAAAGCCGCTGTTCGTGAATTGGAATCCACTAACGGAAGACACAACAGCGCTGATTGACAAACTAGAGCGCGACATCAAGCAATATCGCGCCGATTACGCCGAATACTACGCAGCCTGCAAGCGCGCCGACAGCCCGTCCATGCGCGACCCAAATCCGACGGTGATTCTGATTCCAGGCTTGGGCATGATCGCCTACGGCAAGAATAAGAGCGAGTCGCGCGTCACCGCTGAATTTTATCGCTGCGCCATCGCCGTCATGCGCGGCGCGGAAGCGGTCGGCGAGTACGTGGCGCTGCCCCGCCAGGAAGCCTTCGACATCGAATACTGGGCGCTGGAAGAAGCCAAGCTGCGCCGCATGCCGCCGGAAAAGGAGCTGGCGCGCAAGGTCGTGCTGGTCCTGGGCGCTGGCAGCGGCATCGGCGTCGCTGCCGCCCAGCGCGTCGCCGCGGAAGGCGCCCATGTCGTCTGCGCCGACCGAAACCTGGCTGGCGCTCGCGCGACCGCCGACGCGCTGACGAGCAAATATGGCCAGGGTATCGGCGTCGCTGGTTCCGATATGTCAAGCTGCGGGCCCGCCATCGCGCTGGCCGCCGATATCACCGACGCGGGCAGCGTAAAGGCAATGCTGCGGGGGGCGATTCTCGCGTATGGCGGCATCGACGATATCATCGTCACGGCTGGCGTCTTTTTCACGCCGGACGCCGACGGGCGCAACTCGGCCGACGAGTGGCGCGCCAGCTTTGAGGTGAATGTGCGCGGCGGCTACGTAATCGCCGCAAGCGCAAAGCCCGTCTGGGAAGCGCAAGGTTTGCCCGCTTCGCTTGTGCTGACGACCAGCGTCAACGCCGTCGTCGCCAAAGCCGGGTCGATCGCCTACGACGCCAGCAAAGCAGCCGCCAATCACCTTGCGCGCGAGTTGGCAATTGAACTGGCGCCGCTCGTGCGCGTCAACGGCTTGGCGCCGGCCACCGTTGTCGAGGGCAGCAGCATGTTCCCGCGCGAACGCGTCATCAACTCGCTGATCAAATACGACCTCGAATACAGCGCTGACGAAGATACGGAAGCATTGCGCGCGCGCCTGGCGGAGTTCTACGCGGGGCGCACGCTCACGAAACGAACGATCAGCCCGGCGGATCAGGCCGAAGTCGCCTACTTGCTGATCACCGACGCCTTCAGCAAGACCACCGGGCAGATCATCAATGTGGACGGCGGCTTGAGCGACGGTTTTTTGCGCTAACCCATATTATTGGGGCTGCATTTCAACATCTGCCTTGTCAAACTTGGGGTATTGTACGCGCTAGATAGAGGATCCTGCTATGTCCCTATATGATCGAGAATGGTACTTTCGAAGACCAGTAATGGAAGCGGCGCTGAATCTGCTATCAGATTTCAAGCAACGATCCGAATATGAAATCTCCGCTGGATTGCTGAGAAGCTGGCTCGACCACGCGCCTCCTAAACTGGTGAAGTCGATTCTGGATGGGGAAGGGAGACGGTACGTACGAATGAGAGGGACCAAATACTCAATAAGGGAGTGGGATCTTGACCCGGAATTTACCCTCTTCGAGAGAGAGTGGCAAAACCGCAGGGAGATTATGGAGAATGCACTAGGCATCCTGAGAGATGGGCGGCCAAGAATGGCAAAGGACATTGTCAAGGAACGGGCCAGACGACGGGCCAAGAAACAACCGGACAAACATGCGATAAGCCAGGTTAATTCTGTTCTCTTTAGCGAGGGAAGCAGATATTCCATGTATGACAAGATCAACTACGAGCACCGGATAGCACCGTAGTGTGATGGCGGAAAAGAAAACCAAGCGAGTTATGTGCGTCTTTCAAAAGTGCGGAAGTAATTGACAATATCCCAGCGCGCCCCTTCAGTCAGCTCGCCTTCGCACGCCGGCAAATCCCGCCAGCCATCCGCCACCACGCCATGCAGAAAGTCGTCGCGCGCCGTAGCCAGCCGATTGCGCAAGGCGCGGAAGTCGGCCGACTGCCTCTGCCAGACCAGGCAGCGCTCGCGATAGAGCGCCGCGCCCCGCACCAGCGACTCGGCATCGGGCAGCACAGAATTGACCTGTGCTGGCGGCGGCTGCAGCGTGCGTTCGTAGTCGCGCTGCCGCTCGCCGATCGTGAGCGCGCCGTAGACCATGACGCCGGCCGAAATCGCCAGCGCGCCAAAAGCCAGGAGCGCGTTCGCCGCTGTCAAATTGAGCGCGCTAAGCAGGCGCTTCGCCCGGCGCTGTATCAGCGCCGCCAACAGCAATCCGATCAGTAGCAGCAAGGTACCATGAAGGATGTTCGGCGGACGTGTCCGTTTTATCGCTGCTGTCTCGTCGATGCGCCAGGCAACCGCCGCCCGCGTGACATCGCCATCCGCGGCGACGATATCGACCAGCGACTGCCACTGGCCGGCTTCATCAATGTCGTCGCCGGCCGCAACGTACAAGCCGTCATCCGCCTGCTCCGTCAGATACCAGGGGCTGCGGATTCCGCGCTGCGGATTGACCAATTGCAAATAGACGGAGACATCCTTGGCCGGCGCGCCGCCGCGTTGAATGGCATTGTCATAGGTGTTGACGCCGGGCCCGCCGGGAATGACAGCCGATGTGATGGTGTAGTCGCCGACCGTTTGCGTGACTTGCGGCGTTTCGACTTCGCTCGCCAGCGTCTCGGGCTCGGGAACGGGCGTCGCGCTCAGCCAGGCTACCGCGACGAGCGGCGCCAACATTAGGCTGACTTCCAGGCGGAGCGCCTTCCCGCTCTCGGCTGCCCGCCTCAGGCGCTCTCGCAGCCACGCCGGCTCGTAGAGCATCATCCATTCCATGCGCGCCGCCAGCTGAGGCCGCAGGGCAATATGCTGCCAGCCGCCGAGGATCAGCAGAGGCGCGACCAGCAGCAATTTCAGGCCCAAGGTCCTCCCGTAACTCGAATGTAAGTCGGCTGGCGAGACGATATAATTGAGCGCGTTGTAGATTCCGCTGACGATCAGCAGCGCCACCAGCGGCGTGATCACGCGCGAGAAGCGCCGCATTACGGCACGCCGCGCCGCCCGCCTCTCTTGAGCCTCAAGCGGCGCCAAGGCCGGCTCAAGCAACACAGCAAGCGTAAATGCGCCGCCCAGCCAGAAGGCGGCGATGAGCGCGTGCAGCCAATCCACCGCAATCGCTACCCAAGGCATTAGCGTTGATCCCGCCGCATGGCTGGTCACCATCGTGAGGCCTATGAGCAGCGCGCCAATCCAGGGCATTCCCCGCCAGATACCGAAAGACAGATGTGGCATCAATGGTCGATAATACTCGGACACAAAAAGTAGCACCGCGCTGAAAAGGAGCAGCACCGTCCGGAAGATCCAGACGTCGCCAAAGCGCGAGCCAATCAGTACGACCCCCCACAGATTCTGCTCAATAACTTGAATCGCATCGGTATTGAAAAAGACCATCGACTGCTGCCATAGCGCCATGAAGTTCGCCGCCAGCGCCATGACTACCGCGCCCATCAAGCAGTTGCGCAGCCGGCGCCGCACGCGCTCGGGCAAGCCGCCATCAGCGCTTCCCCAAGCCGGCAGCAGCACGATGCTGTACAGCAAGGACGAGCCGAAAAACAGGAAATTCCCCAAGTTCAGGCTTGCGCGCCAGAGCGCTTCGAGCGGGATCGCGCGATCATCAGCTCGCTGTCCAGCAACGCCGCCAACTTCGTCGCCAACAAAAAACACGCGACTCTCAGCGATGACGTGACCGTCGCTGGCGAAAGCCGGGCGCAGCTCAACGATGTAGGCGCCGTCGGGCAAGTCAGAAGGCACTTGAAGCGAAAGCAGCGCGTGATTCCGCCCATCGACCGCGCCGCTGGCGATGATGTCGCCGGATTGGTTCCGCAGATGGATCCCGCTGAAACGCGGCTCCAGGTCTTCACTGAACCAGTATTGAAGGCGAGTCGGCGGCCGATCGAGCGTGCTGCGGTCCGCCGGAATGGCGCGCAGGACATAACCATGCGCTGCTGCCGGCGCGGACCACAAAGCCAGAGGCAGCATCCATAGCAGAAGCAAGCGCAAGATCATGGCTGCCGTGTAATCCCTTCAAACTTGGAACGGATGCGCATTCTGACATTTTACCGGAATGCGGCCGCCTTTGACGCCCGCCTCCGCCAGAAGCCAATAGCCTATTGAATGAGCCCGCCTCGTTGTTTAAGATACCTCCTCGGAGCATGCCCGCCAGTGAGAAAGCGCCCATGACGGAAGGCAAGAACAACCGCAACTTCATCACCGAGATCATAGACGATCACAATGAGAACGGTCGCTTTCAGGGCAAGGTGCATACGCGCTTTCCGCCCGAGCCCAACGGCTATTTGCATATTGGGCACGCCAAGTCGATCTGCTTGAATTTCGGCATCGCCGAGCAGTATGGCGGGCTCTGCAACCTGCGCTTCGACGACACGAACCCAGCCAAAGAAGAGCAAGAATATATTGACGCCATCACCGAAGATCTGCGCTGGCTCGGCTATGATTGGGGCGAGCGCCTGTACTTCGCCTCGGATTATTTCGACGAGCTTTACGAGATGGCGGTTGAGCTCATCCGCATTGGGCGCGCCTACGTCGATGAATTGAACACGGACGAGATTCGCGAATATCGCGGCACGCTAACCGAGCCGGGTCGCGAAAGCCCGTATCGCCATCGGAGCATTGAAGAAAATCTCGCCCTCTTTGAAAAGATGCGCGCCGGCGGCTTCAAGGAAGGCGAAGCTGTCTTGCGGGCGAAAATCGATATGACGCATGGCAATATCAATATGCGCGACCCGGTCATGTATCGCATACTCGACGCGGCGCATCCGCGCACGGGCGACAAATGGAAAATCTACCCGATGTACGATTTCGCCCACGGCCAATCGGACTCCATCGAGGGCATCACGCATTCCATTTGCACGCTCGAATACGAAGATCATCGCCCGCTCTATGACTGGTATCTGGACAATATCGAAATCTTCCATCCGCAGCAGATAGAATTCGCGCGCCTGAACCTGAGCCACACGGTATTGAGCAAACGCAAGTTAATCCGGCTGGTGCGGGAAGGCCAGGTTCGCGGTTGGGATGACCCGCGCATGCCGACAATATCGGGCTTGCGCCGCCGCGGATACACGCCGGAAGCCATTCGCGAGTTCTGCGAGGATATCGGCGTTGGCAAGGTCAAGGGCGTGGTCGCGCTGCACAAGCTCGAATACCACCTCCGTCAGCATCTCAACAAAACAGCCGACCGCGTCATGGCTGTCATCAATCCGTTAAAGGTCGTCATCGAGAATTATCCGGACGATCGGGTAGAGAAGATGGAGGCGGTTAACAATCCGGAAGATGAGACGGCGGGAACGCGGTCGGTACCCTTTTCCAAAGTCCTTTATATCGAGCGCGATGACTTCATGGAAGAGCCGCCGCGCAAGTTTTTCCGCCTGGCGCCCGGGCGCGAAGTGCGGCTGCGCTACGCCTATTTCATCACCTGCACGGATGTGATCAAAGACGCGACCGGCGAAATTGTCGAACTGCGCTGCCGCTACGACCCGGCGACGCGTGGCGGCTCGGCGCCCGATGGCCGGCGCGTCAAATCCACCTTGCATTGGGTTTCAGCGCCGCACGCAATTCAAGCGGAAGCCCGTCTTTATGACAGCCTGTTCACCGTCGAGCACCCGGATAGCGACCGCGACCGTGATTTCACCGATTTCATCAATCCCGATTCGCTGCGCGTGGTCGACCCGATCTACGTCGAGCCGCATCTGCGTAACGCGCAGGCGGGCGATCGCTTCCAATTTGAGCGCCTGGCTTATTTCGTTGTCGACCAGGACTCGACGGCGGAAAAGCTCGTGTTCAACCGGACGGTTACGCTGCGGGATCAGTGGCGCAAAGCGCAGAAGAAAGCCCGCCGGGCGCCGCGAAAACGCCGCCGGAAAAGCGCTAAGCCACGGTAAACGAAAAAGCGCGATCGGCGAAAACGCGGCGGGCTAATGTGTTCGTATGTCGGCGCCTCTTGCACATCAGTTGAAAGCGGTCCCGCCTTGGCAATCGTACGACTGATCTCTTGCTCTTTACTGCTCGCCGCATTCGGCTATGCGGCCGCTTCAGCGCAGGATCGTCATTGCGGGCAGACGGTGGTGCGCGCTATCGCGAGCCTTCGCCAAAACTGCGCCGGGCTGGCGCGCAACAGTCTCTGCTACGGCCACCCGACGGTCGATATCGCCTTCGCGGAAGACGCCGCCGTTGAAGCCTTTAACCGGCCAGCCGACCGAGCGCCGCTGGTCAATCTGGCGCGCATCCAATCAAGCGGCTTGGAGCAAGAGCGCCAACACTTTGGCATCGCGCTGCTGAATCTGAGCGCCAACCTGCCACAGACTTATCAGGGACCTGGGATCATCATCATGCTGGCCGGCGACGCCGCCGTCGAGAATGAAATCAATCCGGCCGAAGCGCCCGCCCTAAGCGCGCCGCTGAGTACGGCCGCTTTGGTCGATACCACGCTATTCAGGCATCCCGGCGTCATTCCCGAACGCGTCGCCTCCGTGGCCGCCGATGAGATACTGCTGGTTGATGCATTTGACGACAGCGGCAAATGGCTGCGCGTCGTGAATGACGGAACAATTGCCTGGGTGGCAGGCGCCGATGTCGCGCGCTTGAACGCGATGGCAACGCTGCCCGCCATCGGCGCCGGCGCGACCTTCCCCTTTCAGGCGCTGTCCGTGTCCACCGACACTGAATTCCCCGAATGCGACCAGGCTGAATCGATGGTGGCGATTCAAACACCGCAAGACATGCCGATAAGTCTCACCGTTAACGGCGTCGATATTCGCGTCGGCGCCATGGTTACCTTGCAGCAAGTGCACCGCAATGCGCTAAGCCTGACAGTTCACCGCGGCGACGTGACCACGATATTCGGGGGGACTGTGAAACAGGGCGAGAGCATACTCGGCATCCTGGGCGAAACGCCGGAACGGGACTACGAAGTGCTGGATTGGAGCGGCGCGTTGACCGCGTCGGAGGCGGAATTGGCTCGCGGCCAACGCGCGCAAGACGCCCTCAACCTCGTCGCCCGCGTCAATGGCTGGCCAACCTTCCAGACCTTTCGTCACCCGCCAGACCTCTTGCATGTGGTGGCGCGCGGCGAATCCCTGTATAGCATCGGCCGTCTCTACGAAACGAGCGTCGCCGAGATCATCCTCGCCAACTTGGGCGACGAACCCCTACGATTGTATAGTGGAACCACGCTGATAATCCCCAATCCTGGCAGTGGGTTCGCCGGGCATGGCAAGGTCCCGCTCGACGCCACCCGGGAAGAGTAACGACGCGCTAACCGACCGCGCGCGATACCATTGCTTAGGAAACGCTGCGCTTCAGCATGTCGACAAAGGCTTGCCGATCGGCGCTGGCAGCGACGCGCATCTGCGGTTTGCGCTTGGTGACGCCCAGCACATCCACCACCGTCATCCCGCGCTCCAAGCCCTCGCCCGTCGTCACATCGACGCGGAATTCGCCGTATTCCGCGATCGCCGGGTCTATCGCCGCCGCCATCGCAATCGGATCGGGCAGGTCGAAGCCGGGCAGCGCGTTCTCAGTCTTCGAAAACTCAGCCAAGGTGGCTTGAATATCGACCGCGAATTCAGCCAGCGGCGTGCCGATGCGGCGGATCTCGTCGGCTTGCTCGGCGTCAAAAGTCGCGTACTTCCAGGAAATATCCCAGCCGACCATCGTCATATTCATGCCGGACTCGAATACAATCTTCGCCGCTTCCGGATCCATCCAAATATTGAACTCAGCCGTCGGCGTTACATTGCCATGACCCGCGCCGATGCCGCCCATGATATAGCAGCGCGAAACTTGTCTCGCCAGCGCCGGCTCGCGCAGTAGAGCGAGCGCCACGTTGGTCAAGGGTCCCAGCGTCACCAAGGTGATATCGCCGGCGTTCGCAGCGATCACGTCGCGCAGCACATCGGCCGCGTGTCCGTCGGCGGGCCTGCGCCCCTGCAAAGCCAGCCCGATATCGCCCATGCCATCATGTCCGTGCACAACCTGCGCGGTCTCTAATTCTCGCAGCAGCGGCTTGGCGCAGCCGGCGTGCACCGGCGCGTCAGCCCCACACAGCTCGACCGTATACAGGGCGTTTTGCAGCGCCATCGGCAGCGGCACGTTGCCAGCCGCCACCGTGATGGCTTTTACGGCGATATCCGGCTGCCGCAACGCCATGACCAAGGCGACGGCGTCATCGGAAGCGGTGTCGGTATCGATGATGAAGTTGCGCATAGGTCGCTCCTTTTGTCGCGCCGAGTATAGGAGAAGGCGCAATGCGGCGCAACTCCCTGACGAGCAGCCGCGGCGCGACCACATATTCACATGTTCGGGCTGCGCCTATGGTATACTTTCGCTGTGTATCGACCCTGACTCCGCAAGGTTTCTGCCCATGGACTTCAGCATCCCGCGCCATGTAGAGACGATCGCCCACCGCGTCCGCCAATTCGTCGACGACGAGGCGATACCGGTGGAGACTGACCTGCTGCGCAGCGGCGCCGATTTGGACCTGGAAACCGTGCAGGACTTACGCGCCAGGGCGAAGGCAGCTGAACTGTGGGCGCCGACCATGCCGAAGAAATGGGGCGGCTTGGGCTTGAATATGCAGGAGATCGTGCCGGTCTTTGAAGCGGCCGGGCGCAGCCTCTTGGGTCCGCTCGCGATTCACTGCGCCGCGCCGGACGAAGGCAATATGCACCTGCTGCACAACTGGGCAAGCGCCGAGCAGGTAGCGCGATATCTAGTTCCCCTGGCGCGGGGCGAGACATTTTCCGCCTTTTCCATGACGGAACCGCCGCCGGGCGCCGGCAGCGATCCGCGCATGATCCAGACGCGCGCCGTCCGCGATGGCGACGACTGGGTCATCAACGGACATAAATGGTTGACCACAAACGGCGAAATCGCGGACTTCTTCATTGTCATGGCGGTCACGGATCCCGACGCGCATCCCTATCAAGGCTGCACCCAATTTCTGGCGCCGCGCGATACGCCCGGCATTCATATCCGGCGCGATGTGCCCGTCATGGGTGCAAAGGACTTTGGCGGTCACGTCGAAATCACTTACGACGATGTCCGCTTGCCCGCCAGCGCCATCCTGGGCGAGGCGGGAAAGGGATTTATGCTGGCGCAATCACGCCTGGGTCCCGCGCGCTTGACCCATTGCATGCGCTGGACCGGCATCGCCCAGCGCGCCCTCGAAATCGCGGCAGACTACGCGGCCGGGCGCGAGGCTTTTGGCGGCGCGCTGACCGGACACCAGTCGATTCAGTGGATGCTGGCCGATTCAGACATGGAATTGAAAATGGGCCGACTGCTCGTTCAGGAGGCGGCTTGGCGTTTGGCGCAGGGCGAACAAGCGCGCGTAGAGACCTCGATCGCCAAAGTGCAGGTTTCCGAGATCGTGGGGCGCGTGCTTGATCGCTGCGTGCAAATCTGTGGCGGGAGCGGCATCGCGCGCGATCTGCCGCTATCGGGCTGGTACGAAAAGGCGCGCGCCTTCCGCATCTACGACGGCGCCTCCGAGGTCCATCGCATGGTGGTCGCGCGCGATGTAATCAAGCGATATGGCGCCGATAACCGCAGCTAGGCATTCCGATGGATCGTCGCGGTCTGACAGCGCTCTCGGCAGTCGGTCGCCGCGCCAATGAGGCGCCATGCCCAAAGTCTTCATCAGCCACAGCAATCAGGACAGCGATCAAACGCTGTATATCACCGATTCATTGAAGCGCGCCGGCATCGGCGTCTGGGTCGACTTCGAGAATATACGCGGCGGGGCTGACTGGCTTTGCGAAATCCAGGCGGGCATAGAGCGTTGCGACGCAGTTGTCGTCATACTGTCGGCGGCGAGCGCCAAATCGGTCTGGGTTGAGCGCGAGTGCCTATATGCCCATCAGTTGCGCAAGCCGGTTTTCACCGCGCTGGTCGCCGACATACTGATACCCCTTCATCTGATCAATATTCAATACTGCGACCTGCGCGCGGGTCCCGCCCAGGGCATGGCGAGGCTCGTCGACTCGATCCGATCAGCGGGGCAATCCGACGAGGCTGCCAACCAGGATGCACCCGCCGCCCTTAGCAGGCAGCCGATTGAAGCCAATTTCTTCCCGTATCTGGGACAGCTGCCGGATGGCGAGATGGCTGCGACGGTGGCGCTGGATCTCTTCCGCTGGGCGCGAGCGGTGGCGGATGAAGTTGCCTTTGGCGGCGAGACCCGCCCTGGCTTTCAGGCCCGCGTCGTACTTGGGCAGAAGCTGGTGACTGTCTTCAGTGTGCGGGCGTTTCGCCGCCGGACCGCCGTGCAGATTCCGCTGGATCATTTGGCTGTTTACAAGCCCTTCACGCGTCGAACCGCCCGCGAAGCTTCCCTGCGGAAATTGAATAAGCTGCTGCCAAAGTCGGCGCGCTTCGACGCCGATCGCGCTGACCGCCGGCCGACGATTCCACTGCATTATTTGGCCGACGCCAAAAGCCGGGAAACATTCAAGAGGATCGCGCTGAGCATCATTGCCGAGCTGCGCAGCCGAAACCCGCAAAGTTGAGTCAAGCGGCCGCTTCCAAATGCGCGCGGCGCAAGCGGCGGTCATAATACTTTTCAGCCGCTCCCGCCATACTTTGGATCGTCTGGACATTCATGAAGGCGTTGACGATCGCGCCCGCCACCGGAATGAAGCCGACAATCATCTTCGCCGGCACGCGCGCGCTGATTCTTGACGCCAGCTTGTAAGCCAAGCGCCGGCTGAGCTTGCGCCCCAGCGGCCGCGTCAATATCACTTCGCAGTGCAGGTGATGGACGTTTTCCACCCCATCAGCGAGGGTGATTGCCGCCTGCTCCGCGCCCAGCATCGCCTCGGCGATGGCGTAGCCGCGTTCGTCGCCGGCGACGAAGTTTTCCGCCAGCTTTTGCAGAATGTGATAGGTGCGCAGCGTCGTCTCATCGGTGGGCGCGGAGAGCAAGCCCGGCATCGCCGCTTGTCCCTCAGCCGTCAGCGCCCAGCGCAGTGCCTCAAGCGAAATCCCCAAATGCTCAATGACATTTGCGTTGAAGTCCGATTCATTCGCCCAGAGCGCAAGGATATTGCGCAAGTCGGAATAGGCTTCTGTTTCAACAATATATGCGCCCTTTAGCGCGCCAATGCCCCAACTGATATAGCCCATTTTGTGCAAGAGGTAGCTGACGCCAGTCGGTATGGTGAAGGAATGCAAGCCCGGCACGACCATCTCGGCGCCGCCGATCACCGCCAGCTTGGTCGTCTCCTGCTTGATCCATTGCGCCGCCGAGTCGCAATCCAGCGCCGAAACAACCGCCCGCTGCGGGTTGCCAGCCAGTTCATCCAGCGCCATGACGATGGCTTCCGCCACCGTGTCTTCAAGTCCCATTGTCAATCCTGATGGTCCACTACTCCCCTCATGCGCGTATACGCAGACGACCGCCTTGCGTTGCGGCCGCGCCCTGCAGCTCGCAGGAGAGTGGCTAACTAAGTGGATATGTCTCTGCGTCGAGTGAGACGGGCGATCCAAGGCTCGCCCCTACAAAGCTCCAAAAAAGGGAGAACACAGAAGGCGCAGAGATTTTTGACAAGATCGCAGGCAGCTTATATCTTCAACAATAGACACTCCCGCTCGCCGCTTCCGTTGGACCCTCGTTATTCCCGCTCATCCAAGGCGGCGCGCCAAACTTTGAGATCGTCAAAATGAACGGCAAGCCGGCGCCCCGCATAGTTCATTACGCCAGCCAGACCGACCGCGCCAGCGGAGGCGCGTCCGTCGCGCGCCTCGGCCACGAACTGCCCGTTGACCCAAAGCGCGAGGTAGTCCTCAATGCAGACGACGCGTAGAGAATTGGACGCTTTGCCGCTGCGAATGGCGGCGGACGACGCCGCGCGGACTATCGGCTCGAGCGACCGGCCGTTGCTCCAGCGTATGCTGGCGTAGCCGTCGCCGCTGATAAGAAAGAAATAGCCGCGGCCGCTGTTAGCCGGGTCAAGGCGGCAAGCCAAGCCAAAGGCGTTATGGTCGAAATCAGAAGCCTGCGTCGCGTCCGCCTCCAGCACGATGTCTGAATGCCAGCCCTGGCGCTGCGCCCAAACGTACTGCCTTCCCACAAAATCTATCTGGTAGACGCCGTCTCTCGCGCTCATGACGAGATCATCGCCATCCATGTATTGGCGCCAAGGCTCGCTGCCCGCAAAATCGTCATCGACAAGAAGCTCCAGATAGCGAAAGCCCGATTCGGGCGCAGGCTCCGTCCTCATCGCCGGACGGATGCTTGCGCAGGCCGCCAGCAGCGCCGCGCCGACTATCGCCATCAGCAGACGCAATGCAATTCTCCCGTTCCAAGCCAGTTCCAGTGTAGCCAATCCGCAATGCGAATGACAGGAGCCAGCAATATCAAATCAGCGCCAGGCGCCAATTGCGCGAACACGCTTTGGCAGTGTCTAATGTGAAGGATGTTACCCGCCCAAACGATTTGTAGGGGCGAGACTTGGCTCGCCCTAAACCTGTCTTGGCAATTGAGGGCGACACAAATGTCGCCCCTACACACAATCTTGTGTGAAGCATGGCCGCCAAATTCGCCAGCGCGCTCAAATATGTTTGAGACGGCATGATATCTGTGTATAATATCCACTGAATCGAATTCGAGTAAGGCGACCGTCGTATGATAGAAATGATTGTGGATCGTGTTCAAGTGAGTTTGATGTCGCAACATCGACTGGTAGTGCTGCGCGATATTGACGACGAACGCTACTTGCCAATCTGGATCGGACAATTTGAATCGGAAGCCATCACACTCGAGCTGCAGGGAATGGTGCGCGAACGGCCGCTCACGCACGATTTGCTGAAAGCCACGATTCAGGCGATGGGCGGCTCGGTGCGCCACATATATATCAACAATTTGAGCAAGGACGTCTTCTTTGCGTCAATCAACATTGACGCGGGCGGCGAAACGATCGAGATTGACGCGCGGCCCAGCGACGCCATCGCCTTAGCCGTTCGCTTGCAAGCGCCAATTTACGTGGACAAATCGGTGATGGACCGCGCCGGCATTCGCCCCGATAGAAACGTAGAGCCAGAGATTCTGGGTGTGGCCGACGACTTGCATGAACGCAGCGAGAATGGCGAGCGCGTCGACGAAAGCAAATTGAGCGCCTTCACCGATTTCGTCGATACCCTGAATTTGGAAGATCTCGAGGACGAAGAGTAAGCCTTAAACCGGTGGGCTAGTCTGGTTTAGAATCTCTTTGCCTCCTGGTCAGTCGCTTCTCAACGATGGGAACACTGGCCGATGTCGGATATCCTCTTGAAAGACCGGCGATGGACGTTCAAACGGCGCATCCGCAATTGCAGCTCCCCATGAGCCTGGAGGCTGAACAGGCTGTGCTGGGCGCCATCCTAATCGAACCCAGAGCCCTTCACAGCGTCGCCTCTCTTCTAAACGCCGAGGACTTCTTCCTCAAACGGCACGAACATATCTGGAATGCCTTCATGCGGTTGCAGGAGCGCAATGACGCCATCGACTACCTAACCCTGGCGCGCGAATTGCAGGACATGAGCGTCCTTGATGAAATTGGCGGACCGGCCTACTTGACTAGCCTGGCCAATAATACGCCGACCGCCGTCCATGTTGAAGTCTATGGCGACTTGGTTGCGCGCGCCTCGACGCGGCGCAAGATGCTGGCGGCGGCTGATAACATCCGCCAATTCGCGCTGGACGAAGAGCTTCCGATTGACAAAGTTATCAATGAAGCGGAACAAGCGCTCTTCAACGTCAGCAACAGTCAGATAAAGCGCGAGTTCGTACCGATTTGGGAAGCGGCCAGCGAATATTACGACGAGATCGAAAAGCTGCTGGAGATGGGCGCTGGAACGGTCGGCATGCCAACCGGCTTCGGTGACCTGGACGCCTTGCTGGGCGGCTTTCAGAAATCGGACCTCGTCGTCTTTGCGGGCCGTCCAGGCATGGGCAAGACCAGCTGGATGCTGTCGGTCGCTCTACATGTCGCGCGGCGAGACCGCCGAGTGGCGATTTTCACTATGGAAATGGGCGTCGAACAAATGATTCAGCGCCTCATCTCCATGGAAACCGGCATCCGCGTCGGGCAGCTGCGCACCGCCGATATCTCCGCGGGAGAACATTCCCGTCTGACTGAAGCAATCGGACGCATCTCCAACCTGCCTTTATTCCTCGACGATACGCCCTCGATCACGCCCGTCGAGATGCGCACGAAGTGCCGCCGCCTTCAGCATGAATACGGCCTCGATATCGTGATGGTGGACTATATGCAGCTGATGTCCGCCGGGCGCGCCTACGAAAATAATCGCGTGCAGGAAATTAGCTATATTAGCCGCTCACTGAAGGAGCTGGCGCGCGAGCTGAACGTCACCGTGCTATCGACCGCGCAGTTGTCGCGGGCGGTCGAGCAGCGCCAGGACAAGCGGCCCCAGCTATCCGATCTGCGCGAAAGCGGAACGATCGAGCAGGACGCGGATGCCGTACTGTTCCTCTATCGCGACGAAGTTTACAATCCGGATACAACGGAATTCCCCAATCAGGCCGATGTGCTGCTGTCAAAGCACCGTCATGGTCCAACGGGCGCGGTGCAACTCTTCTTCGAAAAGTCATTCACCAGATTTAAGGATGTGAAGAAAGTCAATTTGAACCTCGCCGACATTGGCGATCTGGATACAGCCTGATGATCGCGCGCAGGGGGGCGCCTGTCGTCCGCGATTTGGAACCGGTCGCGCTGCCAGCGTATTTCTTCAGCGAGCTTTTGCCTGCGATCGACAACTTGGCCGAACTCAAGCTGACCGTATTCTGTCTAGCGGCGCTGGGTCAAAAAGAAGGCAAGCGCCGCTACCTGCGATTCAGTGAACTACAGTCTGACGAGAGTCTGCAAAAGGCGCTTGCGGCTGCGGACTCTGCTTGGCCTGAGTCATTGCGGCGCATTTTGAACAGAGCCGTCGCGCGGGGCGCTTTGCTAGAGGCGGCGATTGCTCCCGGTGAGAAGGTTGAACGCTTCTATCTCCCGAACGATGAAAAGGGGCGAGCGCTGTATAAACAGATTCAGCGCGGCGATTGGCGACCTGCCGCCGACGACGACATTGAAGTATTGCCGCCGCGTCCGTCCATATACGCCCTATACGAAGAAAACATCGGCGTCTTGACACCGATGATCGCCGAGTCGTTAAAGGAGGCGCAGGCCTCTTATCCGCGGGAATGGATTGAGGACGCCATACGATACGCTGTCGAACGCAATGCGCGCAGTTGGCGCTATATCAGCAAAGTTCTTGAGGCATGGCAGCAGGAAGGACGCAGCCGTGAATTCAGTGAGAGACATTATCGAGGGCCCCGGAAGTACACTGCCGGAAAACGGAAAGACTTCATCAAGTCCTGAGCCGGACGCTGAAGAGGCGCCAGCGGGCGAAGTTGTCTGCAAGGATCCGGAGAATAGCGATCTTCCCTGCCCCATCTGCGCTGGCGCCGGCGTATACACCTTTGACGTCCCGCTAAGCGATCCGCGGTTCGGCAAATTTCAGCGCTGCCCGAATAATCCGGTGCAACAGGACAATTTCCTACAGGAGCGGCTGCGGCGCTACGGGCAGTTGAGCGCCTATCGCGATAAGACCTTCGCTAGTTTCTTGACCGACATGGGCGGCGGCAGCTATACCCAGCATGTCATCCAATCGCTCCAAAAAGCCAAACAACGGGCGCGCGAGTACGCCGCGAAACCAAGCGGCTGGATCGTCTTCGAAGGCGCTTTCGGCTGCGGCAAGACGCATCTGGCCGTCGCCATCGCCAATGAACGGCTGGAGCAATACGGGCGTCAAGTCATATTCGTTACCGCGCCAGACCTGCTTGACTTCTTGCGCATCGGCATCCACTCGCAGACCGATACGACCTATGACGACTATTTCGAACGCGTCCGCAATGTTTCGCTGCTGGTGCTGGACGATTTGGGCGTCGAGAACCCAAGCCCCTGGGCGAAGGAAAAGCTCTTTCAGCTGCTCAATTATCGGCACGTGCATCGCTTGCCAACCGTAATCACGACCCAAACCCCATTCGATGAATTAGACCCCTGGCTGAGCAGCCGCATGATGGATCCCCAGGTAGTCAATCTCGTCAGGATAAACGCGCCCGATTATCGGCGGACGACGCGCGCGCGATCGCTAGATGCAGGCTTCAGCAACTTGCAGTTGTATAAAGAGATGAACTTTGACAGCTTTACGACGACAAGTTATCTGCGCGGCGAGTCGGCGAGCTTGCGGCGCGTGAAGGGGGCGGCGGAAAATTGGGCAAGCGAGCCTGGGAACTGGCTGTGCATTCTCGGCGACTATGGCAGCGGCAAGACGCACTTGGCGGCCTCCATTGCAAATTGCCTGCATGAAAGCGGAAAAGAAGTTCTTTTCTATACAATCACGGACCTGCTGGATTTTCTGCGCGTGGCTTTTGACCCGCAATCAAGCGCCCGCTTTGACAAACGATTTCATGATATCCAGAATACGCCCTTCCTTATTCTCGATGACTTGAGCTTGGCCAGCGCTACGCCTTGGGCGAAGGAGAAACTCTTCCAGATTATCGACGCGCGTTATCTAGCGAAATCGCCCACGGTATTCACCGTATCGGAAACGATTGAGCGTCTGGAAGAAGCGGCGCCGCGTATTGCCACTCGGCTGTTGGATCAGCGGCTCTGCGATGTATACGCCCTTGACGGCGTTCGCAGCTACATAGACCGCTTGAATAGTCAATCCTGATGCCGGCGCCACGGCTTAGAATCACCGCCTACGAGCGCCGGCATCGGAGCGCCATGCTCGCCGTCGCCTGTGGCAGTCAGTGGACGCACAAACATCTGGATTGGCACGCAACAAGCCGCTGGCTTGATAACGAAATGGGGCAGGTCTTGCTGGCTTGGCACGGCGAGCAACTGGTCGGTTACATCGGGATCTCGCCAGCAAGCGACGGCTGGAGCTGGATCTGCCTTCTCGGCATTCGCGACGGCCGCATGCCGGGTCTGGTGGTGCGCGAGCTTTGCCAGACCGCCGAAGCCCAATGTCGCAAACGGGGCGTTCGCAGCATCGTCGTGCTTATGGTCACTAATTGGCTGCAAACCTACCTGCGCGCGCAGGGATTCCGCGCCGATGAAGACATCATCACCATGCGTCGCATTGGACGCCGCCTGCCGCCCATGCCAAAGATCCCGGTAGGCATTAGAAGCGCCGAAACACCAGACTTTGAAGACATCATGCGCATTGACCGCCTGGCTTTTGACGCGCCCTGGCAGCTGACGGAAGCCGACCTGTGGCAGGCTTACCGGATCGCCGCCAGTCTTACGGTAGCCCACCTTGATGACGAGCTCGTTGGCTATCAACTCAGCACGCGACAGGACAATGTCGGTCACCTGGCGCGTCTGGCCGTTCATCCCTCATATCGCCGCCGGCGCGTCGCCACTGCGCTGTTGCATCGACTTATCGTCGATGCGGGAAAATGGAATGTGATCCAGATATCCGTCAACACCCAACTGGGCAATCGAGCTTCCCAACGGCTTTACGAGAGTTGCGGATTTTATCGCAACGGCTTTGATATTGAATTGTGGCGCAAGCAACTGAACTGATTGCGCCACAGCCTTCTGCGAGAAACGAATATGGCCACCATTTATCGAGAAGCGGACGCCAATCTTAACGTCTTGAGCGGCAAAACCGTCGGCATTATCGGCTACGGCAATCTGGGGCGTCCGGCGGCCAACAACCTGCGCGACTCGAACGTCCGCCTGCTGATCGGGCTGCGGCATGACGAGACCCGCGATCATGCGCGCGAGGACGGCTTTGAGCCGCAGGACATCGAAAACGTCATCCCGCGCTGCCATATCTTAATGTTGTTCCTGCCGGACGAAGTTGTGCCCGAGGTCTATCTGGAGCGGATTTCCCCCTATCTTCAGCGCGGCCATCTCCTGATATTCGCCAGCGGATACAATATCGCCTTCGGTTTCGTAGAAGCGCCGCCCTTCGTCGATGTCGGCATGATCGCGCCGCGCACCATTGGAGCCGCCGTGCGCTCTCGCTATCTTGACGGCAGCGGATTCTACAGCTTTGTCGGGGTCGGTCAGGACGCCTCCGGCAGCACGCTGGAGACGCTGCTCGCGCTCGCCAAGGCGATGGGCAGCCTGCAGGCCGGCGCGATCGAAATCTCCATGGAGCATGAATCACAGCTCGACCTTTTCGTGCAGCAAGCCATCCTGCCCGCCTTCCACCACGTGATGACGACCGCGGCGCAAGTTTTGCTGGACTTGGGTTACCCGCCGGAAGCGGTTGTGCTGGATCTAATCATCAGCGGCGAATTCAGGGATTATCTTTCGCGCGCCTCGCAGATGGGCTTGCTGCACGCTTTGCGGCTGTCGTCATTGACCGGGCAATATGGCATTTTCAGTCGATTGGGGCGCTTTAAGGATTTGAAGCTGGAAGGTTTGATGGAAGCGAGCCTGGAGGACATCCGCCAGGGCGACTTCGCGATCGAATGGTCGCGTGAATACGAACAGGGTTATCCGCGTCTGACCAGCCTGCTGGAAGCGCAGGAACGCCAGCAACTGTACGCGCTTGAGCAGAGCGCGCTCGACCGACTCAAGTAGTCTTGCTCCAGAGGCAGCCTGTCGCTCTCGAACTGTTGCGCTAAAATGAAAAGCCTTTGCCGGGCGAGAAAGGCTCATTGATTGTTAGAGCATATCAAAGCTGTCATCTCCGATATGGATGGCGTGCTGTGGCGCGGTTCGCAGGCGCTGCCGGGCATGGACCAGTTCTTCAAGCTGCTGTTTGAGCGCGAGCTTGACTTCGTCCTCGCCACCAACAACAGCAGCCGTAGGCCGCAGGATTATATCAGCAAACTCGCGGGCATGGGCGTGAACGGACTCCGCCCTCAGCATATCGTGACCAGCGGCACAGCGACCGTCAGTTTCTTACAGTCGCAGTTTCCAACTGGCGCGCGCATATACGTCGTCGGCGGCGCTGGCTTGAAGCGGCTGCTTGCTAGCGCCGGATTTGAGCTCGTCGAGTCAAAGGCGGAATTGGTCGTCTGCGGCGTCGACTTCGATCTCACCTATGACAAGGTACGTAAAGCCACCCTGCTGATTCGAGCGGGCGCGCGCTTCATCGGCACGAATCCGGATTCGTCCTTTCCGTCGCCGGAGGGACTGGCGCCCGGCGCTGGCAGCATCATCGCATTAATCGAATCGGCCTCGGGGCAGCCGGCGACCATCATCGGCAAACCTGAGCGCGGCATGTTTGAAGCGGCGCTGCGGCAACTTGACTCGCGACCGCAGGAGACGCTGATGATCGGCGACCGCATCGGCACCGACATCGCCGGCGCGAAAGCTCTCGGCATCAAGACAGCGCTCGTGTTGACGGGCGTTGAGACTGAGGAGAGTCTGCGCTTGAGCGATGTGCAGCCGGATTGCGTCTTCGCCGGCTTGCCGGAGTTGATTGCGGCGCTGCCTTAGTTATTCGCCGCCGGTCAAAGCCGCAAGCACCTCGTCCAGCCCAGGCGGTTCGTCCGCGTCTTTGAAGCGCGCCATCCGCTGGTAGACCTCGCGCGCCGCCTCGAAGAAGCCGGGCGGCATGCCAGCCGACTCAAAGGCAGCGGCGATTTCCTGCATCTCGCCAGCGAAGCGCCAGGCTTTGCCCGTGACATTCCGCACTTGATTGACGCGCTGTTTCGCAACTTCTGGATCGCGCCGCGCCCACTCCCGATCCAGGTCTTCGCGCACGCCAAGCTGCTGCGCCGCGCCTTGAATCGCTGAGAGCAAAGCGGTGAAGCCCTTGGTCTGCGCCGCGAAGACCATCTTCAGCGCCGACGCCTTGCCGGCTTCATCGCCGATGACTATCGCTTCGGTAACCGCGCCTGCGAACAAATTGGCAATCCGCGCGGCTTTTGGACCGGACAAATAGAAGCGGGTCGCGCCCTCTTTCCAAGCCGGCGGTCCAATGATGCTGCCGTCTACATATTCGACGCCGGCCGCTTCGAGCCGCGCGCCAATCGCCTGCGACAAGGCCGGCGCGATCGCGTTGCCATCGCAATAGAGTCCGCTGAACCCGGCCGCACTCACCGCCCCCGCCACGGAATCGGCCGCGTGCGGCGGACAGACGCAGATGATGACTTCGCAGACCGCGCAGAGCTCGTCCAGCGATCCGACGGCAATCAGGCTATGCTGCTCGGCGCGTTGACGCGTGGTGGCGCTGCGCCCATCCGACGCCCAATATACGTCGTTGCCCGCCGCTCGCGCCGACGCCGCAATCGAAATGCCCATCGCGCCCGGGTTGATGATGCCCACCTTACTCATAACTTTGTCCTACAATTCAAGCCGGCCGCCGGAATGCAGCAGGCTTTCGAAACGGTCATACGTTTCCGACTTCGCGTCAAATACATAATTCGGGGCTGTGACAATGATGTCCGTTCCGCCCAGGGCGCGCAGATGCTGCATCGTCTTGTGGATCAGATCTGAGCGCACGAGCAGATTTGTCTCGAACCAGTTTTGTCGCGAACCCGGCGGGCTGGCGACGGCGACAACGCCCGGACCCTTGCTGCCGCTCAGCGCTTGATTCGCCAGTATGCGCTGCTGCACATCGCTCACCGATTCGCCGGCAATATTGGCGCGCAGAGAAACATACTGGCGGGCACGCCGATGCGCTTCGATCAGTTCCAGCAATTCACGCAAGGTTTCGACCTTGGCCGGCGAGCGGCGCAGCGCCCGGCGACTGCCGATCAAGACCGCCTCTGACGCAATGATCGTGCCGCCGCCTACGGGCCGCAGATGATTCTCGCGCAAGGTCGTGCCCGTCTCCGACAGATCGGCGATCATGTCAGCGTAGCCCATGCGCGGCGCCGCTTCCATGGCGCCCTCGGCGCGCACCAGCAGAAAATGTGAAATGCCTTGCCGATACAGAAAACTCTTGACCAGGTTGCTGTATTTCGTCGCGATGCGGAGCTGGATGCCGCGCTCCTGATAACGCAGACTCAGGTCGGCCACGTCGGCGATCGAGGTTACGTCAATCCAGGAGTCGGGCGCGGCCAGCAGCAACTCGCATTTGCCGAATCCGAGCCGGTCGATCACCATGACGTCAGTAGAATCTTCGCTGTGCTCCAAAACAATATCCAAGCCGGTAACGCCGATATCAGCGCGGCCCTCTTCCACCTTGCTGAGGATATCGCGGGGCCGCTGATATACGACCTCCGAGCGCGGCAGGCTGGGAATCGTCGCCGAATACTGCCTGCGATTCGGCTTGTAGATCTGCAAGCCGGCCCGGCCGAAGAAGGTATCAGCCGCATCCCCAAGTTGACCTTTGCTCGGCAGCGCTATGATCAGATTCTCCGTAGTCCTGGCGCTACTCATCAGCCTGCATTCGCTCCTTGACCCGGCTCGGCAGCTCCTGATTAGCCACCTGCCATTCTTCATGGCTACGCATATCGCGCAGAATGACCGATTGGCCTTCGCGCTCCGACTCGCCAATGATGACCACCAGCGGGGCGCTCTTGCGATCAGCCTGCTTCAATCGGCGACGCAGGCTGCGCCCGCCGATGCTCACTTCCACCGCCGCATCGCGCGCGCGCAATTCCTCGGCGATGCGCAAGCTCGCCGCCACGTCAGCATCGGTGATCGGTATCACATAGACATCGGGACCAGCAAAGGCGGCGGCCTCGGAAGACAGGAGCCCGGCGACGCGCTCGACGCCATAGGCGAATCCGGCCGCTGGGGTGGGCGCGCCGCCACCCAAAATGCTGACTAGACTGTCGTAGCGCCCGCCGCCGCAAACTTGAATCGTTTCGCCGACCGCGGGCCTACAATGGATTTCAAAAATCAAGCCCGTGTAGTAGTGCAAGCCGCGATTCAAGCCGAAGTCCAGCTCGACCTGCCCAGCGAGCGGACCGTAATCAGCCAGGCATGCCAGCGACTGTTCCAGATGGCCGATCGGATTCCGTTCGAGATCGTATTCAGCCGCCAGCGCGCGCGCCAAGGGCAGGACTTCAGCCGGCGAACCGCGCAGTTTCCCGAGCCGTTCCATATAAGCCAGGGCGAGCCGCAGCTTGGGCGCCTGCTCGTCTTCACGGATCTTATGGAGCAGGCGGTCGATGACTTCGTCCTCGTCGCGATTGCTTTCAATCCGGATATTCAGGCTATGCAGGAAGTCTGATATGGCGCGCCGCGCTTCGCCGTCGCTCATCTCGCGCAGCGCTTTGATCAGCTCCTGGCTCCCAGATTCAGCCGCCGGGTCCGGTTTCGCCTCAGGCTCGACATCATGTTCAAACTCGGGAAAGAGCATCCGCAGCGACGCAATGACTTGCGACAAGCCCCGCTTGCGCAGATTCTCCATGTTGCGCAGCAAGTGATTGAGCAGCTGCTTGCGCAGACCCAGCTTTTGCAAATAGCCTTCCAGCAATGTCGCATGGCCGATGACGAGCTTATAATCGCTGAGGCCAACGCTTTCCAGACCGCTGCATGCCAGCTGCAGAACCTCGGCATCCGCTCGCGCGCCGCTTGCGCCTAATAGTTCCGCGCCCGCCATGGTGAATTGGCGATAACGGCTCTGCTGCGGCTTCTCATAACGAAAGACCGGTCCGCTGTATTGTATGCGCAAAGGCAACGGGGCATCCTGCATGTGATCAACATAGGCGCGCAACACCGAAGCGGTTATCTCCGGGCGCAAAGCGATGCGCCGATTCTTGAAGTTGAATTCAAAGAGACGCGCGCTGATTTCCTCGCCGGATTTCCGCAAATACAGCTCAGTGTTTTCCAGGATTGGCAAGTCGACCGGCGCATAACCGCGCAAGCGCAGATGCCGCTCGAGTGTACGCTCAACGCGCTGGCGCCGCGCATACTCGGCGCTCATTACATCGCGCATGCCGCGCAGGGCGCTGATTCTATCCGCAGTTGCCATGACTCTTGGGCCGCCGCCAATCCTCGCAAGCAAATTGCTTCACGCAGCACAGGCTACCATTGAATTGCCTCAGGGCATAGAGCGCGCCGCGGTGGCTCAGTCCTGCAGCGCGATTTCGACGCGAAGATCGGACGCGCCGTCCGTTATGAAGCCCATCAATCGCAAGCCTTCAGCCTCAATTGAATCGAGGGCGGCGCGCGACTGCGATCCAAAAAGCGTCACCAGCAGCGTCGCCCGCGTTTTGTCTCGCTCTACTTTCCATATCGCCCGTACAAACCCGTCAATGACGACTGTGCCCAGCACGCGCCCAGCCGAGACAAAAACCTTCTTCCGGTGCGCTTCCGGCAGGATCCGGCCGCGATCCTTATGCGCAATCAGAATATTGTCATATTCGGGCAGGAAGCGTATCGGCGCCGCCGCGTCTTCGTCAATTATCGGCTGATCCGGCAGATCGTAGAGCCGCCGACCGTCAGCCGTGTCATAGCAGACGAGCGACTCCAGCTGCGGTTTCAAGCGAGATTTCAAGCCCGTCATACCGGTCCATGTCTGGAAATCCATTACGTCGGCCGGTCCGAAAGCTCGAAGATAGCGTCGAAACAGCGAGCTCAAGTCCGACGGCGAAGCTGCGCCCAGCCAACTCTCCGCCGTCGTATATGTCGCGCGCGTTCCCACGCCCCAGGTTCCACTCGGCGGAACCTGAATCAGCGGCAGATAGCTGCGCACGGCATAAGCCATGGCTTGCTTGTCCGCATCCGGTTCATGTTCCTGCAGTTTGTCGCGCAGGGCGCCGATTGATGGCTGCTCGGCTTCGAGGTATGGTCTGGCGATTTCGACGAGTCGCGCAATGTCCAGCCCCTTCGCGCGCGCCCCGAAGAACGAGCGCAAGCCCCGCGCGAGCGCCGGCTGAATGATGGCTTGGAATTGCTGATGATCGGCGGCGCTGACCAAGTGCAAGGTCGAGCGCAGCCAGGGCGCCCGCGCCACCGCCCGCGTTTCCAGCGCCGCGCTGAGATACGACTTGTCGAATCCGCGCAGGCGCGTCCACAAACCGATATAGGGCGGATTCGGAATCTGCGATTGCATGGCGACCAGGGCTTCGATCGCCGTCACGCAGTCGAGGCTTTGTCGCTCCAGCAGAAATTGCCGCGCGAGCAAGGTGCGATTCAGTTGACCAAGCGTTAGTTTCTGCGAGGGCATGTTCACGCTTTCGCGGACTCATTGCCGGGTGAGCCTGGCTTTGCAGTATGGGATGCCCGGCAGTCACGACGAGCTTCAATCTCGGCGCGACGCAGCGGGCATAGGCGCTGCAACATTAGGCGAGCGATGTCGGGAAGCGCCTTCCTACAGGGGGGTGACGACCGCCTCTTCCTGGATTTCACCCGGCGGTTCCGAGCCAAAGATACGGCGCAGCACGAACAACACGCAACCGAAGAATATCGCTAAGACGGCCGCGACCTGCACGCGCGCGGGCATCTGCCGAAAGCGACTTGGCAGCCCGGCATCGCGATCGAGCAAGTCGGCGCGCAGGCGATCGCTGAAGTCCGCGCTCGGCTCTTGCGGGACAAGAGAAGTTTGCAGCGCCTGTATGATGTTGACGTATTCATTGAGCTCGTCGGGCGGCGCATCGGCCTTCGCGATCAAAGACTCGACGCCATCACCGCTCTGCATGCTTGTCGTGATGACGTCGACCAACTCCTGCATCGGGACATCCGCGGATCTTGGCATATTTGGATTATCCCTCGCTTCCGTCCAGCCGCCGGTTGCGGTCGCTGGTCAGGTCGATCTCCATCTCTTCACGCAGCGCCAGGAGGGTGCGATGATAAAGCGATTTGATGGCGCCTTCGGTCCGCCCCATGATTTCGCCTATTTCCGCGTTAGACATCTGCTCGACGAACTTGAGCAAGATTAACTGCTGCCGATCATCCGGCAAGCGCCGCAGAGCCTGCATTAGCTGGTCTTGCTCCTCCCGTTCCTCCGTCAGGCGGTCCGGCGCGTCAGACTTAAGTGAATGCGCGACATAGTCGTCCAAGGCAATGATCTTTCGGCGTCCCTGATCGCGATGCCAATTTGCGACCAGATTATGCGCGATGCGATAGAGCCAAGCCTGAAACGGCGCCCCCTTGTCGACATAAGCGCCAATATGCGACAAGGCGCGGAAAAAGACCTTTGCCGTCAAGTCTTCCGCGTCATGCGCGTTGCCCGTTCGATAATAGATGTAGCTGTAAATCTTCTGCATGAATCGCTCGTACAGCTCGCCGAAGGCTTCCATATCATCTTTCGCCAGCGCGACCAATTCTCTCTCATCAAGAGCCTGATAATCCACGCGTTTGGCAAAAGGATTCCTCATTCTGTATTGTCCTAAACCCGCCGCGCAAGGTCGGGTTACGCAACTCCCGCCAGCCTGATCACCGCTTCAAGAGGGCGAGACCAAAGCCCGCACTTCATCAAGATATGGCAGCGCCGACATGGTGCCTCGCCGCGTACAAGCCAAGCCCGCTGCCGCCGACGCGAATGCGAGCGTTTGCGCAGCTGGCCAACCGAGCGAGAGACCGCAACAGTAGGCGCCGACGAAGGCATCGCTCGCGCCGGTCGCGTCAATCACATCCAGGCTGAAGGCGGGCTGCTCGGTCTTCTCATGTTTCTGATACAAGGCGCTGCCAGCCGCGCCCAGCGTGAGCACGACGGTCCCAACCCCAAGCCGCAATAGTTCGCGCGCCAACACATCCTCATCGTCGGTCACGTTATCCAATATAGTCTGCGCTTCCGCTCTATTGGGAATGATCACGTCAACCAGATGCAGGTAGTCGATGACGAAGGCGTCGCGCGTGAAAAATGGCGCCGGATTGAGTACGGTTGTGGCGCCGGCGCCCCGCCCCAGCTCGAGCGCGTACTGCACTTCCGTCTGCGGGATCTCAAAGTCGACCAGAAGAATATCATCGCTTCGCAAGTCAGCGAGCGCCTCATCGATTTGTTCGCGACTAACTTGGCGGCTGGCATCCGGCGCGCCGATAAAGCCAGGCTGGCTGTCCTTGACGACAATGCCGGCGATGCTCGTACTAGCGGATCTAAGCTGGCGAACGTGATCAGTATTGACGTCTTCTTTGCGCAAAGCCGATAGCATGGCGTCCCCGGGAGCGTCGTCCCCCACGCAGCCAATCAAACGGACATCTTCAGCGCCCAGCCGCCGCGCGGCCGTCGCCTGGTTCAGCGCCTTGCCGCCGGGCGACAACGTGACCTGCGATGCGTGTACCGCTTTATTTGGCGCTACCCATTCGGGCACGTCAAAAACGATGTCATATACCAGCGCGCCGAGGACGAAGATTCGCGCCACCCAGACCGTCCCTCTCTGATTGTTCAGCAATTCTTTATTATAGCACGAGCGGCGAACAAGCTTGCCTTCACTTCAGCGCTAACGAAGACCATGACAGACACATGCCAATACGGCGCAGCGGCTGAAAATGCTTTCGTGTTGCGCTGGCAAACGCTATACTTTGAGCGTCAATCCACAATCACTAGAGTGCCGATGTCCACATTATCCGCGGTCAATCGCGCGCTAGCCACCCGCCGGGGCCGGCTGCTGCTGGAAAACCTGACGGCATACCTGTTCCTGGCGCCGGCCGGTCTGCTGATTCTGTTATTCGGCATCTTTCCCGTGGCTTTCGCCTTCTTCGTCAGTCTGCACCGCTGGCGGCGCTTCCCAGACCAATACGTTGGGCTGGCCAATTACGAAAAAGCGCTGGGAAACTTGGCGTATATACTCTTCTTCTGGCTGGCGCTGATTGCCTTCGTTGCAGCATTTTTGATGGGCAAGCGGCTGCTAAAGGCGCTGCGGCGATCCAACAGCGCCAGGCGATTCGCCAGCTTGCTCGCCGGCCTCGCTTGCGCTTACGCGAGCCTGCTCGCCATCGACTGGTTCTTCAAGCTGGTCCCCGTGATCATGCTGATTCCGCGCCAAGTGCGCCGCCAAAATACGACGCTCGCGCTTTTCATGGAAAAGCTCGGCGACAGCTTCACCAGTCCCGAGGTATGGGCGGCCGGCAATGCACTGCTCGGCGGAATGATCGTCGCCGGCATGGCGCTATCGCTGGTCGCCTGGCGCTTTCGCTACGCGCATAGCGGGCAAGTCATCGCCTTCAGCGCGATCACGACGCTGCTGGTTGGCGCTGGCGCATTCCTGCTCCAACTTACCGCTGTGGAAACGGAAGCGGCGATCGCGGCAGCGCGCGCGTCGGGCGAGTCGCTGCCAATCTGGTCGCAGCTTGTTTTCATTAGCGCCGGCATCGCCTTGATCGCGGGCGCCTGGCAGGTGTTCCGGCGCGGCATAGGGAGCTACGACAATCGTCGATTTTTCCTGCTCATCGTCGGCGGGCTCATGCTCGCGGTGGGCGGATACTTGATAATGGCTGAGGCGCCGGCAGCTTTGGCGGCCGCCGATGACGACCTGCTGGCCGGCTTCTGGATTACGATCATGTACGCCATGGGCACCGTGCCCGTTCAGCTGTCGATCGGTCTGCTGCTCGCCTACCTGCTTTTCCAGCCGATTCGCTTTCGCGCCTTTTTCCGCATGGTCTACTTCATCCCCTATATCACGCCCTTCGTCGCCACGTCGATCGTCTTTCGCATCATCTTTGACGCCGGCCGGCACGCGCCCGCCAATCGAATGCTCAGCATCGTTGGCTTGGAGCCGCAGCGTTGGATTCTGGAACGATCGACGATTGGCGATTTGCTGGGCTTGCCCGACTTTCTGGCTGGACCCAGCCTGGCGCTAATCGTGATCATGATTTACTCGACCTGGACCTATATCGGTTACGACGCCGTGATCTTCCTGGCTGGCTTGGGCAATATCCCGGGCGAGTTGTACGAAGCGGCGCGGATTGACGGCGCCGGCGGCTGGCGCGTCTTCCGCCATATCACGCTTCCCCTGCTCTCGCCCACTGTGTTCTTTCTCTCGCTCGTGGCGATCATCGGCACCTTCCAAGCCTTCACCCAAATATGGATCCTGCGCACCGGCGCGGTCGGCAACCGCGTCAATACCGCCAGCGTCTACATCTTCGACGAGCTGCAAAACAGCAACCGCTACGGTTACGCCTCATCCATGGCTTTTGTTCTGTTTGCTCTGATTCTGCTGATGACGCTCTTCCAAAACCGCGTGATGGGGAGGCGCGTCTTTTATGGCTAGCGACGCACGAGCCAGGCTCCCCAGCTTCAAGGACAAGCAGCCGCCTGAAGGTCCGCGCAAGGGGCTTTCCCTGAGCCGCATCGGCATTTACGCCGTCCTTTTCGCCGGCGTGCTCATCGCCATTGGTCCCTTCCTGTGGATGATCAGCGCCTCTTTTATGACGATCAGCGAAGTGAACTTGACGCGCTTGCTGCCCGAGAAACTGCTGTGGGAGAATTACGCGACCGCCTTGCGCCGCGCCAACTTCTTCGATATCGAAATCGCAACCGACCCGCAGACCGGCGTCTTGCAGTCCCTGCAGGTCTCCGGCTATATCTGGAATAGCGTTCGCATCACGTTGATTACCGTGCTCGGTTCGCTAACGGTCTGCATCCCGGCGGCCTACGCCTTCGCCCGCATGAAGTTTGTCGGGCGTGATTTCCTCTTCGCGCTATTCCTGTCCACGATGATGATCCCGGGCATCGTCATGCTTATACCCCATCTATTGACGGTCATCTGGCTAGGTCGGCTCAGCGAAAGCTTGTTCGGTCCCGCCGGCGCCTGGTTCAACAACTGGCCCGCGCTGACCATTCCCTTCTTCGCCTCGGTGTTCAACATCTTTCTCCTGCGCCAGTTTTTCATCCAGATTCCGCTTGATCTATGGGAAGCGGCCCGGATTGACGGCGCCGGGCATCCGCGCTTCCTGATCAGCGTCGTGCTGCCGCTGTCCAAAGCGCCCATCATGACCATCGTTACCCTGGGATTCATCGGCTCCTGGAATGCGCTCATGTGGCCCCTTCTGGTGACAATCAACGACGAGTGGCGCCCGATTGCGGTCGGCTTGTCAAACTTCGTCACAGCCGACACGCCGGGCGATTTGAACTTGCAGATGGCCGCTTCGGTGATCACGGTGATACCGATTCTGATCCTGTACTTTGTGGCGCAAAAGCAATTTACAGAAGGTATCGCCCAGACGGGCATCCGCGGTTAAAATGGAGGCCGCCATCGCGCTCGCGCGATAATCATGATCAGGCTGGATTCCCTACGGGGACTGTGGCAGCCGTTTCGGACTACGGTTCATTCAACTGAAGGAGCGAAAAATCCCATGAAGAAACTGATAATCGTTACGCTTATGTTGGCGGCGCTCTGCGGCGCCATGGTCCAGGCGCAAGGCGACGTCGATTACGAAGGCGTGGACCCCAGCGGGCAAACCGTTGTCTACTGGCATCAATACTCCGACGACAGTTCACAAGCCGAGACGATGGCCGCGCTCATTGAAGACTTCAACAGCAGCAATGAGTACGGCATCACCGTCGAAGCGATCCACCAAGGCAGCTACGGTCCCATCGAGGATCTGATGAATACGGCGATATTGTCCGGCGAGCTGCCCAATCTAGTCGCTGGCTACGCGAACGCTGTCGCCGGTTGGGCGAACGAGGGCGTCGTGGTCGATATCAATCTTTTGCTCAACAGCCCGGCATGGGGCATCCCGCCTGAGGAACAGCAGAACCTGAATTTCGACCTGCTGGATGTCAATCAGCTTGACTTCCCGCCCTTCTACGGCATGCGCGTCGCCTGGGCCAATCAGAATTCGCTCAATGTCTTTTACACCAATCTCGATATCGTCGAAGCTTTGGGCTTTGAGCGGCGCGTTCCCGCGACCTTGGCCGAGTTTGAGGAGATCGCCTGCGCCGCCGGCGCCAGCGAACTGTATCAAGGTTACCCGCTCGACACGGGCACGTCGCACTTCGAAAGTTTCGTCGCCGCCCACGGTGGCGCGATATTCGACGGCGAGATGGACAGCTACATATTCGGATCGGATGAAGTTGTCGCCGCGCTGGAGCTCTTCACGCGTATGCTGGAAAACAATTGCGCCTATCTCTACGCCGAGCGCTACCAGAATACCGGCGACTTCTCCATCGGCATTACGCCCTTTGCCGCTGGCAGTTCGGCCGGCATTCCCTTCATCACCTGGGACGCCGCCACCGCCGAAATGACTGACGAATGGGTCGTCACCGCTTTCCCCGGCGCGGAAGGGGTTGGCTCCACAATTCAACTCTTCGTGCCCAGCCAAGCTATCCTGACAGCCACGCCGGAAGCCGAACTGGCCACCTGGCTCTTCGTCAAATACCTGGCGGGCAAGGACGCGCAATTGGCTTGGTCGGGCGCGACCGGCTACTTCAGCATTCGCAACGATATTGAGGTGAGCGAAGCCGATTTCACCGAGCCGCGCATGCCCTTCGCCCGTTTCATCGAGGTCAGCGGAATCCTCGCCGACAGCGCCGTCAGCGTGTATTCGTCGCCGGGCTTGCCGAGCTACAGCGCCGTTCGGGGGCTCGTTCCCAACGTGATCGCCGAAGTTGTCAATGGCGACGCCGCCGCGGCTGAGGCTCTGGCCGAGCTGGACGCGGATGCGGCCGAGCTGCACGCCGAGCTTGACAGCTAATCAGTCGCAATTGTAGCGAGAAGAAGCCCCGTCTTGGGATGGGGCTTCACTTCGTTGCCGGAACTTTCCTTGCGTTGATCGTCCGCGCGCCGCGCCAAAGCGCCTCCGCCCATCTCAAAGTCAAAGCAAAGCCACCGGGTAGCGCTGCCGCGACGTTTACCGGTAGCTGATGCCCGCCCGATCACGGCGCCCTCCGCGCTGATACCAATTTTGGTTAAAGCGCAATTAAGCAGGTCAGTACCTGACTGAAAACCAGCACCCCACAATAATCTCGCTGAACATTGGCAGCGCTGGCAATTGACGCGGCTGAAATAGTATGATACAGTAGTGTTCGTATCGAATAAATCCACTAGCTTGCCTGAAACTATAAACGCGCAGACTGTCAGTCGCCTCGCCTGGCAATGCGCGCAACCTGCCAAGTAAGCTGCGAGCGGAGCGTTTCCCTCCGATTGCCAAATAGGAAACAACTGCAAACGAGCGGCTCAATACCTACCTGCCAGGCCGCGGCCAAGTTTTCCAGGAAGAACGGAATGAACATCGCCAATCTTGAAGCAAAGACGCTGCCCGAACTGCGCACGATGGCGCGAAGCCAAAACGTGCCCAGGTTTAGCCGCTTGAAAAAGCAGGATCTGATCATCGGGCTGCTTCGTCAGGATGCCGAGCAGCGCGGACATCAGTTGCGCGGCGGCGTCCTGGAGGTCGTCGATGACGGCATCGGTTTCTTGCGCGCCGAGGGTTATCTCCCCGGCAAGAACGACATCTACGTCAGCCAGACGCAGATCAAGAAGTTTGGCTTGCGCACCGGCGATATGGTGATTGGCCAAGTTCGCCCGCCGAAAGACACCGAGCGCTATTACGGCTTGCTGCGCGTCGACGCCGTCAACGGGCTCAATCCGCATGAAGTCAAGCATCGTCCCAATTTCGAGCGGCTCACGCCAATCTTTCCCGAAGTGCGCTTCAATCTTGAAACCTTGCCGCGCATCATGTCGACGCGCATGTTGAATCTCATCGCGCCCATCGGTTTTGGTCAGCGCGGCTTGATCGTGTCGCCGCCCAAAGCCGGCAAGACGACCGTGCTCAAGGATGTCGCCAACGCCATAGGCGCCAATTATCCCGAAGTTCACCTGATGATGGCGCTCATCGGCGAACGCCCGGAAGAAGTCACCGACATGGATCGCTCGGTTGACGCCGAGGTGATCGCCTCCACATTTGACGATCCCGTGCATCATCACGTCCGCGTGGCTGAGATGGCGCTGGAGCGAGCCAAACGACTGGTGGAGGTGAAGCGCCACGTCGTGATCATGTTGGACAGCGTCACGCGTCTGGCGCGCGCCTACAATCTCGTCGTGCCCACCAGCGGCCGTACGCTTTCCGGCGGCCTCGACCCGTCGGCGATTCACCCGCCCAAGCGTCTGTTTGGCGCGGCTCGCAACGTGGAAGAGGGCGGCAGCCTCACGATCGTCGCCACCTGCCTGGTGAATACCGGCAGCAAGATGGACGATGTGATCTACGAGGAATTCAAAGGCACCGGCAACATGGAGCTGCACCTGAGCCGCAAGCTGCAGGAACGGCGCATCTTCCCCGCCTTCGATATCGAACAGTCCTCCACCCGACGCGAGGAATTGCTCTTGGGTCCCGATGTGCTGCAGCGCGTCTACACCATGCGCCGCATGTGGTCGCACCTGGCCGAGCAGCCCGAGGGCATCGTCGGCGCGACTGAACAATTGCTGCACAACTTCCGTCTCTACGATACGAACGAGCAATTCCTGAATAGCCTGCATGGCGGCAACGGACGCTAATCAAAACTCCGAGCCCGCGCTGCCGTTCTGCCCGCGTCCAATTCGGCAATGCGGCAGTCTATCTGGCTTGCCCGCCGCGCAACGTACTAAGCAGTGCCAAGTTAATCATGCGAAAGAAGCGAGCCTCGTAGGGGCGACCAATCTGACAATGTTGAAAAACTGGATCGACATATAATGACATTGTATATCAATCACAGTT
>JAPOYS010000097.1:0-17212 GCA_026706455.1 Chloroflexota bacterium
ATGATGACGCGGTAAGGGATGCCGATGGCGCGCTCCATGCGCACGAAATCTTTCTCCAGCGCCTCGACCATGCTGGCGCGGGTGATGCGCGTGATGCTGGCGAAGGCGCCGAAGGACAGGACCAAAGCCGGAACAAATATGTGCCGGAACGACACCAGGAATGTGTCGAAGTCCAGTTGGATTAAACTATCGATGAGGAACATGCCGGTCGTGCTTGCCGGTGGCGCGACCAGAATGGGCAAGCGCCTGCTGATGGGGAAGAGCCCGAGATCGCGCCCCAGCCAGGTCTGGAAGATCATCGCCAGCCAAAATGAAGGAAAGCTGACGAAGAAGAGCGACAGCACGCGCGCGACATGATCGGGCAGGCGGTTGCGGTACATCGCCGAGATGACGCCGGCTGGCACGCCCAGCAGCGTGGCGATGACGACGGCGGCGGTGGTTAGCTCGAGCGTGGCGGGCCAGTAGGTCCGCAGGTCGCCGATGACGGCGCGGCGGGTGTAAAGCGATTCGCCCCAATCGCCGCGGAAAAGACCCGTCATATAGTTGATATATTGGATCGGCAGCGGTTGGTCCAAGCCGAATTCGCGGCGAAAAGCTTCCTTGATTTCTTCGGTGGCGCGGGGACCGGCCGCCAAGCCCACCGGATCGCCGGGGACGATGCGGGCGATGGAGAAAGTCAAGACGCTGAGTCCGATCAGGGTCGGGATGATCAGAGCGATGCGCCGCAAGATGTAGAAGCGGATGTTCATGAGGAAATTAATGGCGACTGGACCGGGTCATTCGGAATCTCCCTAATGTTTGCGAGACTCTCCAAATGAATACGTTTTAGGGACCGCGCTCTTCGCATTCGCTGTCCTTCAACCTCGACTCGTTTCTTCCAGAAGCTTCCTAACACTTCATGGATTATCTCATCACCAACTTCAATGACCCAAGTTCCGTCTCCTTCGGTCTTCAACTCGCACACGCTCTCTTCGCGGCCGTCTGCGAGCTGCAATACACCTACTCTACGGACAGTTTTCTCGGTAGCGTGAATCGTAAATTCTTGCTTTGCGACGCGCGGAATGCGAATCTCGCTCAACTCGCTTTGGTTGCGCTCGAATGTTATCGCTTGAACACTGCCGGCAATCGACGCCTGCAAGCTTACGGATGAAATCGAATCGCCATCGGGCGCGAGCTTTCTAGCCGCTGTGACAAAATCGCCAAATAGTCTCGGGTTTGCCATTTTTTCTTCGAGAGCGTCGATTCTTCCGCGATTGAGGAGATCCAGACTCTTTATCAACGGCTCAACTAATTCATCAAAGTTATCGAAACCTGGAAGGGTTTGCTGAGACTCTCGGCTCACTGTTAAGTCAACGAAAAAGCTCGAAGCGCCTACGGCATCGTAGTAAAGCGGAATCGGCACATTGGCAGTTGCATATAGCATATCCTCAATGCTGAGGATTCGCGTAACTAACAGCTTTGCGGGCGCTCTACCGAACGCAATATCATTACCTTCTAAAGTAAGTCGCAAATGCTTCTCATTTAGATAAATACTAGACAATGCAAGTTTGATATCACCTAGCAGGTCATTTAGTTCAAACTCTATTTCAGCCGGCGGATTTCCAGCTAGTGCGCGATAAATGAGGCGTTTCGCCCGGTCGTACTCTTCACAGCGCCAAGCCAATGTTGCTGCACTGCGATGCAGGACGGAGCGCGTCGGTTCGATATCTTCTTCATCCACCATTAGATCTGCGGCGGCGGCGGCTTTTTCAAGGGCGAGGCGGGTGAAATGAAGGTATCGTTCCTTATCTTTCTCTAGCCTTGCGACGAATGACTCATCCGCGAGATCCATTGCTTCTCGATGCAGTTGATTGACACGTCGCGCTTTTGTAGTCATCTTTGCACCTTAACAATAACGGGCTCTCCGAAATCTGTAACTATGATGTATGCAGGCAACCGTGTTTCATCTGAACGCTTGGACTGGATGATGCCTTCGTCTACTTTGGCCTTGATGTCGCTGGGATACCTTGCTTTAGTAATTCCCTTGCTTTCCATTCTTGCAGCAAACTGGAATGCAAACCTGTTTAGATCATCGCTTTCAGCCAACCAGAAATCCACACCGTCATTTCTCTGCGAGCGCTTAATGGCAGTATACTTGGTGGTCGCCCGAATCGTAAGGCAAGCCATACCTTCAGCGGCAAATTCCACTGCATAGTCGGTATCGCCGAAGGTGTTTATCATGCTTTCCGAATACGGTCGCGTCCATACGAGCGTAGCAAAGTTCAACTTTTCCTCAAGGTTTCTTACCTCACAACGCAATCCGGTCTGATGACGATGATGATTTAGGAGGAACACTGCTGCGTCGTAAATGTAATTTATCAAACTTGCCCTCACGCGCGGCAATGCTTGATTCAGCTTATCCAAATCAAGTACGACCGTTTCCGTCATGCATTTTCGCTTCCGCTCCGTATAGATAAAGGCCTCGACACAGCAGTTGCCATATGAAAAGCCTCCCCCCACTTCACATGAGGGGAGGCTTACGGAATGTCAGCAGCTAGCACCCCTCCATCCACAGATCCTGGAACAAGACCGTGATCGGATACATCGGCGAGTAGCGGTAGCCCTTCACGCAGGTATGCAAGGCAATGCTGTTATCCAGCGTATACATCCATACCGACGGCTGTTCGGCGTTGATGATCTCTTGCGCCTCGGTATACATCGCGCTGCGCTCGTCGGCATCGCCGGTGACGCGCGCCGCGTCCAGCAATTCGTTCACGCGCTCGTTCTGATAGAAGCTGCAAGAGTTGAAGCTGCCCCACTGGTCGGAGTGATACTGATTGTAGAGATGGGCGTCCGGATCGACGAAGGGCGGCAAGGTGTAGATGTTGATGATGTCCGGGCCCGTTTCCGGCGTGGCGCAACTGGCGACCATATCGGGCCAGAGCATCGGGATCATGTTCATCTCAATGCCGATCTCGGCCAGACCTTCCAGCAGGATCAGACCCGGGATGATCTCATGCGAGAGCTCGGTGACGTAGACGTAATCCAGGGAGATGCCGCCCTCGGGCCAGGGCGTCTTCGCCAGGTATTCGCGCGCTTTGTCTAGATCGTAGGTGGGGTAATCAAGCCCTTCGACCGCGCCGACGAAATCGGCCGGCGTGGGACCCGGCATCAGCGTAACCGACACATCCTGCGCCGCCTTCATCTCTTCGTAATTTAAGGCGTGCGCAATCGCTTTGCGCAAGTTGACATCGCTGGTGTACTCGCCCTGATTGTTCATCTTCAGCGTATTGATGAAGAAACCGCCGTGCTCTTCCCAAATATGGTCGGGCGAGGCGATGACTTCCTCTTTCTCCGTGCCGGAAGGCGCGTCCGATACATGCACCTCGCCCGCCAGCAGAGAGTTGAGCTTGGTCGAGTGGTCGCGCTGGATGATCCAGATGAAACCGTCCAGGTGGTCGTCGCCCGTCCAGCCGGCCCAGTAATCCTCAACAGCGATGAACTCATAGAGGTTGCCGATCTCCCAGCGCCCTTGGCGGAAGGGGCCCGAGCCAGCCGCGTTTTCCTTGAGATAGGTCTGCCCCATATCGTCGCCGAGGTTGGCCTCAACGATTGCCGGGTTGACCACAAAGAGCTGCGGCAGCGTGCCGATGAAGGGCGCGTAGGGCTGGGTCAGCGTGAACTGCACCGTGTATTCGTCTAACGCTTGCGCCGTATTCTCATCCGCGATTGATTCCCAGCGCCAACTTGGGTGACCCGAAATCGCGAGCACGCGGTTGAAGCTGTAGACGACGGCATCCGCGTTGACCGGGCTGCCATCGTGGAAGACGGCATTATCGTGCAGCGTAAAGGTCCAAACGCTGGCGTCGTCATTCACTTCATGACTCGCCACAAGATGCGGCTCGGTATCGGCGCCGCGGTAGATATAGAGCGCGTCATACAAGCTGCGCAGCGCGGCGTTGATGGAGTAGTTTTCGCCGAAAGCCGGGTCGATATTGTCGATGTCTTGATTGCCGCTGTAGAGCAGAATGTCATCCTGCGCCAGGACGGCTGTCGATGTGGTGAGCGCAATGCTCAGCACCAGGCAAATGAACAGGAACCGTTTGAACATAACTTCCTCCGCATACACAGAATTGTAGATCAAGCCCAAAGGCAAAATCATGCGCAGTAGTGTAACCAACTTGCGCCATCCTTGCCATTCTGGGGTATCTGACTCGAGGTATAGGTTGCTAGCCGCTGGCGCCGTCCATCAGTTGAATCATGTCGCGGAATAGGACTAGATCATTGCGGAAGTCCGACGGGCTCGACTTTGCCTCGCGCCCGCTGACGACATTGTGATGAAAGGCGCGCCACTCTTCGGTGAAGGCGTCGCCCCAGCCAGGATGCGTCACCGTCTGCGCCTTGTTCCAGCCGTCCGTAGTTTCGGTGACCGTAAGCGTGATCGGCAGATTGCGCACGAAGGGCGTGTCGTAGTCGACGCGAACTACGCGTTCGCCGCCGTAGACTTGCAGGTAGGTGTCGAAGCGCGGGATCTTGTCGACGCCGGTCGTGAACTGGCAGACGAAGTCGCCGTAGTCAAAAGCGGCCGTCTGATACAAGCCGCCGAAATGCTGCGCCGCGTGCAAGACGCGCTCCGGCATCCCCAGCATGTCGCGCATGGCTGACAGATCGTGCGTGCTTAAGCCGAGCATCATGCGATAAGCCGTCGAAAGCGCGGCCGGCGCCTCGCCGATGGCGGCGCGGACTTGCTCGTCCGTCCGCTGGCGCATGGATTCTCCAATGGAAGCGGGAATGTCATCGGCCGCTACGACCCTGGATGTCGGCTCGATCACCAGCGAATTGCTGCCGATGACATCATGCACGCGCGCGTAGCGTATGGCATCCATTTCCTTCACCAGCCGGCAGCCTTCGATGAAAGCCGGCGCGTAACGGCGCATGGTGCCAACCTGTACAATTCCGCCCGTCTCATTTTCAGCTGCGATGATGGCGTCGTTGTCCGCCAGGGTAAGGCACATCGGCTTTTCGACCAGCACGTGCACCCCGGCTTGCAGCGCCGCGATCGTTATCTCGGCGTGATAGACGTCGGGATTGGCGATCAGCACGGCGTCAACCGTGTCCAAGGCCAGCAGCTCTCGGTAGTCGGTCAGTCGGGTCGCGATTCCCCAATCGTCGCCCAGGCCAGCCAATACCTTCTGGCTGACATCGCAGAGCGCCGTGACCGTGAAAAGATCGCTCAACTGACGCAGCGTGGGCAAGTGGACTATTTGCGAGACTGAGCCGCAGCCCACGATTCCGATTCTTATTTGCGACATGCCCTTCTGGTCCGTTCAGAATATAGCCGGCGATATGGGTAACGCTACGCGCCGCGTTTGATGGAAGCGACATCGTGGAGATTACGATAGCAGCAGCGCGACAAATCTGCTAGACTGCGCGCAGCCATCTCGAATTGATTCGCGATTCGATTTTGGTGGTTGGCCTGAGCGCCAAACTTTGACTTCACTAAATTCAAGGTAAGTAGGAGGATTTCATGTCAAAAAGAAACTCTATCATTAGCTTGCTGATGATTGTCGCCATCTTCGGCGCGCTGCTGATGCCAGCTTTTGCCCAAGACGATCTTGATCGGGCGCACTGGTGCGAGGGCGTGAGGATTCGCTTTTTCGCCGGCGGAACTGAGGGCGACGCCTTCGCTGGCATCGTGTATCGCGGCGCGCTGGCGGCGGCGCGCGATCTTGGCGCCAATGTCGAGTACGTCTTCTCCGGCTGGGATAGCGAGCTGATGACGCAGCAGCTGCGCGAAGCGGTGGCGCAGGCGCCGGATGGCATCGCTATGATGGGCCATCCGGGCAACGAAGCGATCATGCCGCTGGCGGCCGAGGCGGCCGAAGCCGGCATCATCATGATGTACCAGAACGTCGATGTTGACCAGGTGCGCGCGCGTTATGGCGGCGGTTATGTCGGCGCCCAGTTGCACTCGCAGGGCCGCGCTTTGGGTTATGAAGCGCTGCGGCAATTCGATCTCGCGGAGGGCGATACCGTCATCGTCCTGGCCAATCTGGCGCAGCGGGAACGCGCATTGCGCGAGCTGGGTGTTTGGGAAGTGCTGGAAGAGAATGGCATGAATATCGTGCATGTCGATTCGGGGCCGACCTGGGCGGCTGACCCCAATTTGGGCATCCCGTCGATGGTCGCCGCGATCACCGATAACCCCGATGTCAAGCTGGTCGTCTTCTCCGGCGGGCAGACGCTGGGCAACACGCAGACTTACTTCGAGGCGGCTGGCTTGGAAGCGGGGCAGGTCAAGGCGATCGGCTTCGACACCAACGAGTTCATCATGCAGGGCTTCGCCGAAGACTGGATTCACCTGACGGCCGATCAGCAGCCCTTCTTGCAGGGCTATCTGCCGATCCTCAGCATCTGCCAGACAGCCAAGTTCGGTCTGGCGCCGCTGAACGCTGACACCGGCGCCGGCTTCATTGATGTCAGCAACTATGAGCAGGTCGAGGAATTGGCAATCGCCGGCTATCGCTAAGCTGCCCCCACTCTAAATCCCTCCCCGGCGGGTCAGTGTCGGCGGGTCAGTGTCTACGCGACCCTACGCGACCCTACGCGACCCCATAAAGAGGGAGGGCCTTAAATCAGGCTGAAGAGCTGGAAGAACTCCCCTTCCCTCATTTTGGGGGAAGGGGCTGGGGGCGATATATGAAAAACGGCTACATAATTGAACTCAAAAATGTGACGAAGTCCTTCGGCAACGTCAATGCGGTGGATGGCATCAGCTTTGGCGTCCAGCCGGGAGAGGTGGTAGGGCTCATTGGCGACAATGGCGCCGGCAAGTCCACGCTCATCAAGATTCTCTCGGGCGTGCATCAGCCAGACAGCGGGCAGATCATCGTGCGTGGCGCGGAAGTTCGCAATTGGAACGCGGCCAGATCACGCGAGTCGGGCATCGAAACCGTGTACCAAGACCGCGCTCTCGCGCCGCAGCAGACGATCACGCGCAATATCTTCATGGGGCGGGAGATTAAGAACCGCTTCGGCGTCATCAAGGTCAAGACGCAGTATGAAGAAGCCAACCGCCTCATGCGCGATATCGGTTTCACCTCGAAAGTCTTCGACCCCGACTCGCCAGTGGCGACGCTTTCCGGCGGCGAGCGGCAAGGCGTGGCAATCGCGCGGGCGCTCTATTTCGATGCCGATCTCATCGTGCTGGACGAGCCGACAACCGCGCTCTCGCTGGTCGAAACGGCTAAGGTATTCGGCTTCGTACAGAACGTCCGCGATCGGGGCCGGTCGATCATTTTTATCGGCCACAACATTTATCATGTATACGACATCGCCGATCGCTTCGTGGTCCTGGACCGGGGCAAGGTCGTCATGACCGCCGGCAAAGGCGAGATCAAATCGGCCGAAGTGTTGATGAAACATATGCAGGAAATCGCTGAAATGGCGCACGCCGACGCCGGCCTGGGCGACGCCTAAGGAGCTGGCGCGTATGGGATTCGGCGCAAGACCAAGCGGACAACAGCAGAAAGCGCGCGACGAAGCGAGCGGATTGATCAAATGGTCGCGCAATAACCGCCGCGCCATCACTTCGACGCTCTTCTTGATCGTCATGTTGATCGGCTTCACGCTGGCGAATCCGGATGTCTTCTCGCAATTCAAGACCTACCGCTCGGTCATGATCGCGCTGCCGGTATCAATGTTCCTGGTGGTGCCCTTGGTCTTCGTAGTCACCGCCGGCGAGATTGATCTGTCATTTCCGTCGGTCGTGGGCTTGGCCTCCTACGCATTCGCCTCGATCGTCGATCAGGGCGGCGACCCGCTAATGGGCATTGCCACGGCGCTGATTGTAGGCGCGGCTTTAGGCTACTTGAATGCGATTCTAGTCGTGCGCATCGGCTTGTCGGCGCTGGTGGCGACTCTCGGCATGAACTTCTTCTTGCGCGGATTGATCAACATCATCGTGGAAGGCTTCTCCATCGCCATTCCGGAAATCCGCGGCAGCTTCATTCACAGTTTGATGACTGACGATCCCATCAAGATCGTCGATCATTTGGGCATCCCCAATCAAATGCTTTGGGCGCTGGCATTCACCGCGTTGGGAGTCTTCCTTTACAACCGGCACAGCTTCGGCGTACGCGTGCATTGCGTCGGCGATAATCCCGAGAGCGCCGCTGAAATGGGCATCGATGTGAACCGCACACGCACGCTGGTCTTCGTTTTCACGGGCATCGGCGCAGCGCTGGCCGGCGTCTTTTCGGTGATGATCAATTTCGTTTGGTGGCCCACCACTGGCGATGGCTTGCTGCTGCCGGTGTTGGCCGGTCTTTTCGTCGGCGGCACGCCCACCTGGGGCGGCATTGGCACGGTCTTCGGCGGCGCGATTGGCACATCGATCGTCGCCTTCATCGAGACCGGCGTGATCGCAGCCGGCTTGACCGGCTTCTTCACCCAGTTCTTCTATGGCTTAATCATCATCCTCTCGCTGATCTTCCAACGCTTTAACGGCGGCCGCGTACGTTAGGGCAATCTTACTCGCATTCCAGAAGAGACAGCGCATGAAAGTCATTCAAGTCGGCATCGGCGGCATGGGGGAGACCTGGCTACGGGCTGTACAGCGCTCGGCCGCGGTCGATTATGCCGGCTTCGTAGAAATCGATGAAGACATCGCCCGCGCGCAAGCCGAAGCCTACCAGCTTGATCGAGCGTTGATTTTCAAGTCTCTGCCCGCAGCGCTGGAAGAGCTCGAGGCCGACGCGGTGATTAACGTGACGCCGCCCCAATTTCATCGGGAGATTTGCGTCGCCGCGCTGGAAGCGGGCACCCCGGTGTTGACGGAGAAGCCGCTGGCGGACACGCTGGAGGAGGCCCGCGCGATCGCCGCCGCAGCGGAAAGAACGAATCTCCTCTGCAGCGTCGCCCAGAATTATCGCTACCGCCCGCTCACGCAGACGATCAAGGCTGTGCTCGAAAGCGGCGAACTGGGCGCGCTGGGCGCGGTGCAAGCCGAGTTCTACCGCGGACCGCATTTCGGCGGTTTCCGCGAAGAGATGGCGCATCCGCTCATCCTTGATATGTCTATCCACCACTTTGATCTCATGCGCCTGTTCATCGACAGCGACGCGGCTGCGATTAGCGCGCGCAGTTGGAACCCGCCCTGGAGCTGGTTCAGCGGCGACGCCAGCGCGGCCGTTCAGATCGAGTTTGGCAACGGCGTACAAGCGACTTACGCCGGGTCCTGGTGCTCGCAAGCCTTTGAGACGAGCTGGAACGCGAATTGGCGCTTTGAGTGCGAGCGCGGCGCGCTGCTGGTCGATGATGACCGCATATTTGTACAGCGCCTGCTGCGCGTCGATGAAGGCGCGCGCGGGCTGGCGAGCGTGCACGAGGAGGCGCGCGAACTGCCGCTGATTGCGATGGAGCGCGAGGGGCAGGATTATCTGCTGCATGAATTCTGCCAAGCAGTGACGAATGGCGGAACGACAGTCACAACCGCTCAAGACAATGTCAAGACGATGGAATTCGTCTTTGGCGCTATGGAAGCCTGCGACAGCGGCGGCTTGATCAATCTGTAGCTGGCGTTAGAAGCATCCTGCCTAATCGAGGGCGTCCTCTCGCGCTGGAAGACGATCCGTAAGCGCTAAGCCTTCCAACAAGCCGACCAAACGCGCTTGTTCAGTTTCGACGCCGCGCAGACGAGCTTCGACCGCATCAAAACGCGTGTTCATATCCTTTCGCAACTGCTCGTTCTGTGAAGTCATGTCATTGCGCAGCTGCTCGTTCTGTCTGGTCATGTCATTGCGCAACTGCTCGTTCTGTGAGGTCATGTCATTGCGCAACTGCTCGTTCTGTGAGGTCATGTCATTGCGCAGCTGCGTGATTTTCCCGTCCATCTTGTCTTCGAGCCTTTTGTTGTCCTGGCGCAGCCACAAGAAAAAGACGCCGCAGATTGTGAAAACCGGCAACGCATTTTCCAGCACATTAGCCCAATCCATAACTCGTCCCAACTCCGCGTACCTTTCACGGTGACACTAAGTATAGCGCCTAGATTAAGCCCCGCCAAATGCCGCTTTCGTTCAATCGAAGTAACTGTCTCCATTCCAGAGCAGCGACTTGGCGACGGCGTCGTTCAGTTCGACGCCGATGCCGGGCGCCTCCGAAACGGTCATGGCGCCATCGCGCACGAAGGGTTTCTCGCCATCGCAGAGATCGCTCCACCAGGCGATCGAGCGGGCGTGGAACTCGAGGAAGAGGAAGTTCGGCACAGCCGTCAGCACGTGGCAAGCGGCCATCATGCCCAGCGGCGATGAGACGTTGTGCGGGGCGATCGGGATGTAGTGCGCGTCAGCCAGGTCAGCGATGCGCTTGCCTTCGGCGATGCCGCCGGCTTTCGCCAGATCGGGCATGATGACATCGACCGCCTGCTTATTGAACAGTTCGAGGAAATCGAAGCGCGTGTACTGATTCTCGCCGGTGCAGATGACGGTCGAAGTCGAGGCGCGCACCTGAGCCAGGGCGTCGACATTCTCGGCCGGCACCGGCTCCTCCAGCCAGAGCAGCCGCAGCGGTTCCAACGCGCGCGCCAAGGTGATGGCTGAGGGCAGGTCGAAGTGGCCGTGGCAGTCGATAGCCAGGTCAATTTCGAAGCCGATCGCTTCGCGCACGCCCTCCACCAAGCCGATGATATGCGTCATCTCCCCCGCGCCGACCGTCCAGTTGAAGGCATCCAGCTGGCCATGGCCGGTGTAATCGACATCGAATTTGACCGCGCCATAGCCCTCGGCCACGGCTGCGAGCGCTTTGTCGCCAAAGGATTGCGGGCTGTCGTCTTCGCCAAAATGGCAATCGGCATAGAGGCGAATATCATCGCGGAACTTGCCGCCCAGCAGTTTGTAGACGGGCAGGCTCAGCGCCTTGCCGACGATATCATGCAGGGCATTGTCGATGCCAGTCAGCGCGAAGATCAGGGGCGCGCTGCCCGCCCCGCCATAGCGCCCGGCGCGGCGGAGCTTCTCGTAGATCATATTGATGTTGAAGGGATCTTCGCCGAGCAGCAGTTCCTTCAGCGCGAGGATGGCTTGCTTGGTGGCGAAGCCGCTGAAGCCCGGACCGCCCGAGTTGCATTCGCCCGTGCCGACGATGCCCTCGTCGGTGTAGACGCGGACAAAGGTCCAGACGCTGCCGCCGCTATCCGGTTCCTGTCGGCCGATGACGCAGGCTTGCACATCGGTGATTTTCATGTGGTTCCCTCATGTCTAAATTTGCCACAGAAGTAGTTCCCACAAAATAATTAGAAATTGTAGGGGCGACCAATCTGGTCGCCCGCTGCCACTGCGACTTGTGGTTTTGGGCGACATGGTATATCGCCCCTACAAATCGTTGCTAGTGGAATTCGCATGACTAACTTGGAACTTCTGAGGCGCAGAGACAAATACTTGATCTGTCTTGCCCCATTCTAGTAGTGATAATGTTTGATATCGGCCATGACATACTGGATCCGGCGGGCGATTTCAGCCGGCACGCGCGGGTTGAAGGGTCCGCCCGTGCCGCCGGCCACATCATCAAAGCCGCTGCAGTTGATCGCCTCCATGACCGCCGAATAATTGTAGGCGCGTTCCTCCATGAAGCGGATGTCCTCCAGCGGCGAAATATCCGCCTCGATCTCGCGGGCGGCTTCATAATCGCGCCGGCGCTGCGCGTTGTTGATCTCGTCCGAGGCGCGCGCCACCACGATGTTGATGCCCGATGTATGCCCCTGGGCGCCTAACTCGGCGGCCGCCGTCGAGCGATCGCCGATGCCCCAAATGACGATCTTGTCTTCCGCCAGCGCTTCGGCAAAGGGCGGCACATCGTCTTCAATCGTGCCGATCTTGACGCCGATGAAATGCGGCGAGTCCTGAATCAGCCGGATGATCATGTCGCGGTCGCGCGGACGGCGATAATAGTAGAGGAAGCGCGCCCCATGCTCGCGGGCATTTTCCTCAGCGAATGCCATCAGAGTCTCGTAGAGGCCCGGCGGCCCGTAAGTGCCGCTGAGCGGCATGAGCAAGTAGACATCGGGCGGACGCTCCAAAGCCGCTAACCGCCTGATTAGCTCGGCGGCGGCCGGCAGCGGATTCGGGACGACCGCCGCCATCAAGATGCCCTGCCCTTCCATGCGCTCGCCGGCGATTTCGAGCAGCTTGACCTGGTCGTCGTAACCGACATGGTGCACTAGACTGGTGCCGGCAATGGAGATGACGCGGGGCCGCCCCTCGCTCAAGCTGTTGTTGCGCATCAGATAGGCGACATTCTTGGCGTGGCCGGCGAAGTCGATGCAGCGTCCAGCGAAGGGTATCAGCGGGATGCCGATCACCGAGTTGAGTCCGTCGAGCAGTGCGGGTGTATCGAGCGTCATGGTTTGCCTCGTCATGATTGGTTGCGTGGGCGCCCCCACAGAATCCGCCAAATGCGATTACCAGCGCGTCGCCTGGAAGGTCCAGCCGGGCTGAACCTTTTGCATTTCCACTTCGTCGTCCCGTTCGGTCAAGCCGCAAGCCAAGTACCGCTGATGCAATTGCGCCAGCTTCTCGCGATCGACTTCGATGCCCAAGCCCGGCGAGCGCGGCACAGTGACAGCGCCGGCTTCAAATGGCAGCGGCTCGACCAGCAGATCATGACCGTCCTGCCAGGGATAATGACTGTCGCAGTCGTAGGTGAGATTGGGAACGGCGGCCGCCAAATGTACCATAGCGGCCAGCGAGATGCCCAGATGACTGTTGGAGTGCATGGACAAGCCGCGACCGAAGGCAGCGCAGAAACGCGCCAGGCCCAGCGTGGCGCGGAAGCCGCCCCAGAAGTGATGATCCGACAGGATGATCGCTTCCGACTCATGGGCGACGCTGCCCGGCAGATCAGCGAAGGAAGTCGTGCACATATTGGTCGCCAGCGGGATATCGAGCGCGCACGCGACCGCCGCCATGTTTTCTTGGCCGCGCACCGGGTCTTCGAAATACTCCAGCGCGCCTTCGAGCTGCTTGCCGGCGGCGATGGCGGTGTCGACGCGCCAGATAGCATTGGGATCCAGGCGCAGCGGCATATCCGCGCCGAAGGCTTCGCGCAAAGCCAGGATGGCATCAACCTCCGCCTGCGGTTCAAAGACGCCGCCCTTGAGCTTGATCGACTGGAAGCCGTACTGCGCGATCATCGCCCGCGCTTGGGCGACGACACCCTCCGGCTCAAGTGCCGCCTCCCCCCGCGCCGCGAACCAGCCAGTCGCCGCCTCGTCCCGCTCAAAGTTGAACTCGCCGCCCGCGCCTTCATATTTATAGAAGAGATAGGCGGAAAAAGGCACGCGATCACGCGCGGCGCCGCCCAGCAGGTCAACGACCGGACGCCCGACGGATCTGCCCATCAGATCATAACAGGCGGCTTCAATGGCGCTGCGGACGTGCACCGAAGTTCGCTGATCCCAGGGATTCGCGCCGCGCTCGTCGGGCTTCGCCAGGGCTTCCAGTACCGCGTCAATGGCGTGCAGTCCCCAGGGATCCAAGCCAATGAGCTGGCTTGCCGCCAGTTCCAGCGCGGCGCGCGTCGCTTCGCCCCCGGGGATCTCGCCCCAGCCGAAGAGCCCGTCGTCGCTGACGATTTCCACGATGAGGCGCAGGGCGTAGGGCGCGTGCAGACCGGCCGCGTTCAGCAGCGGCGGATCGGGCGCGGCGACCGGGGTGATGTGGATGTCGCTGATTTGCATGTCAACTCCACAGGTGATCCAGCGACCACTCGTCGTCCCAGTGATCGCTCGGCTCGAAATAACCAGCAGCGCGACCTCGGCTCGTGTCCATGTGTTCCCTTATCACCTCTTCGTTCAAGTCGCCGAAGCCGAGACCGGGCGCTTCCGGCACGGGCGCGTAGCCATCGACGACCAGTGGCTTCTCAGTGCCGTCGATGAGATCGTTCCACCAGGGCAGATCGACCGAGTGGTTCTCCAGCACGTAGAAGTTTTCGGTGGCGGCGGCGCAGTGGACATTCGCCAGGAAGGAAACGGGCGAGCCAGCCATGTGCATGGCCATCGGCACGCCATAGTCCTGCGCCAGATCGCCGATCTTCTTGGTCTCCATGATGCCGCCTGATGTCGCCAGATCGGGGTGGATCACCGAGACGGCGCCAGCCTCCAGCAGCGGTCGGAAGCCCTCTTTCAGGTAGATGTCCTCGCCGGTGCAGACGGGCGTGAGCACGGATTGCTTCAACTGCCGCCACTGCTCGGTCAGCTGCCAGGGGATCATGTCTTCATACCAAGCCAGCGAGAACTGATCGAGCGCTTGACCCAGCCGGATGCAGGACTCGACGTTGATATGCCCGAAGTGGTCGGCGGCCAGCGGGATTTCGTAGCCGATAACGTCACGGACCCGCCGAACGTATTCCACCAGAACCTCGACGCCGACATCAGTCAACTGGATGCCGGTGAAGGGATGCATAACATTGCGCCGTCCGAGAGCGCCCGGCGGCGCCGCAAGCGCGCCCTCGATTCCCTTCAGCAAGCCGATGCCAATGTCCATCTTGAGGAACTTGAAGCCGGCCTCCATGCGCTGCTTGAGACGCGCGCCCATGGCCGCGCCCTCGGCGACAGTGTCGGTATCGCTGTAGATCAGCGCGCGGTCACGGAATTTGCCGCCAGCCAGTTGGTAGGCTGGCAGGCCGTAGGCTTTGCCGGCCAGGTCAAAGAGCGCCATCTCAATGCCGCAGACGCCGCCGCCCTGCCTTCCGTGGAACCCGAACTGCTTGATCTTGCGGAAGAGTTTGTCGATATTGCAGGGGTTCTCGCCCAGCAGACGTGACTTTAGCAGCAGCGCGTAGGTCGGGCTGGCGCCGTCGCGCACTTCGCCATAGCCGCTGATGCCCTGGTTGGTGTCCAGCCGCAGCAAGGAAACGCGGAAAGGCAGCGGCTCGAGATTGACGATGCGCAGATCGGTGATCCTGAGATCGCTCGGGCGCGAGTAGGCGCTGACGTTAGATTCGATTAGTCGGTCGGTCATTTGTACTTCCCTGATCAATCCGTTGTAGGGACGACCCTTGGGTCGCCCAAAATTTCACCTCACACACATCAGTCGGAGGGCGATTCACAGAATCGCCCCTACACCCTCTGTGTTCTCTGTGTTGCCTCGTTTCCTCGGTGGTAAAGAAAAAATGCGAGTTTCTGTTGCCAGCGCCATCAGCGCCGCAGCAGCTTACGCTCGCGGTAGACTTGCGCGGCTGACTTTATGAAGGCGGCGTTTTCTACCGCGTTGTATGTATTTTCCAAGTAATCCGCCAGGCGAACGAGTTCGTCGTAAGAAGCGCGCTCCGGGCGCAGCAGTTCATAGATCTTGAGCAGCTCGTCATTTGGCAGGTCCGTCAATTCGGCCGCGCGCCGCAGGTTTTCCGCCAGTTGCCTATAGCCATGGTCGCGCGCGATCGCCGCTTGTTGGCGCAGCGTGTCCGCATGCGTGCGCAAGTCGTCACCCGTGAGCTCGCCGCCGGCGATCGCCTTGGGGGTAATTTCGGCGAGCAGGCGTCCACTGTGGGCTGCGAGTCGCTCGGTCTCGTTGTCGCGCAGCGGATATTCACTCACAGGTCCGGCTCCCAATCGAAGCGCAATTCCTGCGGCGGACGCTCGGGGCGGACCGCGTCCGTTTCGCGCCGATGCAGCAGCGCCGTCTTGACGATGAGGCGCAGGCGCGCGCCGTTGTCAATCTCGACAGCGACCGGCACAGTCGCCAGCCCCAAGGCGTAGCGCGCGGCGTTGCGCCCGATCTCCTCGTAGGTCGCCAGCGTCAGGCTGGGCGATTGGGGGAAGAGCTCCAGGTTGTTGAGCGGCGCCAGATCTTTCTGGTGGATGACAGCGGTGCCGCGCGATTGCAAGCCGATGCCGATGCCGCTGCCGCTCAAGCGCGCGCCGACGTAACCGATGGCGGCGCAATCCGAGGAGTGATATACGCGGACGATGCGCGCCACGATGCCCTCTGAGGCGACGCCGGTCAAGATCGCTTCCAGCACTTCCTCATGCCCCAAGCCGCCGATGGTCGTCGCCAGCGCGTCGCCAAAGGCGGGACCCAGCGCCAGCACAACTTCGCGCCCTTTGCCCTTGGCCGCCGGACCAATCTCGGCCAGCCGCGACAGGGGTTCGCCAATATGCGGATCGACGAAGCCTGCGGGCGATTTGGCTTGCGGGATCGCCTGCATCTCGCGCCAGCGTTGACCCGCCGGGCGATAGCCGCTGCCCGGTCCAGTGTAGTCATTGGCGTCGTTGATCGCGCTTTGCACCTTGAAGTCGGCGTCGAATATGGCTGATGGCTGCAGATAGTCAGCCGCGATTCGCTGCCGCCCCATCTCCAGAATATTGTCGGCGACATCGGGGAAGCCGGTCTTCTGCAGCGCGCGGATGACGGCGATGAAATCGGCGTCGCTCGCCATGAAGGCGTCGGCCGCTTCCAGATCGGGCACGATATCGCGCGGAGGCATGTCATCGCTGCCATGCGCCACGACCGCCGCGTCAATCTCCGCATCGGTGATCGCCGGCAAGCCTAGTTCCCGATAAACCGCCTGAATGGCGCGCGCGCCCCGCCGCCGAATCGCCAGCGCCTCGTCTTCCGTAATCGGGCGGACGCCGCCGTCCACCTGCATATCGCGCTGCAAGACGTTGTAATCGTCAAAATCTTCGGCGTCGAAGTTGCCGCCGCCGAAGAGATTGTCGCGTTTGGGGATGGCGCTGTAGCCACTGAAGATGAAATCGGCGCCCGGGATGAATTGCAGCATGAGCTTGGCGGTCTTGCGGATGCTCGAATGGGAAGCCAGCGCATCATTGCCAGCCGCCACTTCCAAGCCGAGCATAGACGCCAGCAGATTCTCCGCCAGCACGGCGCGCACACCGCCGGGCAGCGCCTCGGGCAGGGCGATGCAGGAGATCGAGCCGTTCTGCACGCCTTGACTGCCAGCGCCCTTGACCACCAGCAGGCAGCGCGCTTCCAGGTAGAGCATCGACTTGCCTTCGGCTCTTCCCATCAGCGCTTCCGAGCCCGTGCCGGAGGTGAAGCGGATCTTGACGCCGCGCGAGGCGTAAGCCGACGCCAGGAAAGCCTTCGACCAGGGACTGTCATCGCCATCGACGAAGGTCTTCTCCGTACCATAAACCGAGAGCGTCTCGGCGTAACTGGTCAACCCCTTCATCGCCAGGCGCAAGCCCAGCGCTTCCTCCACCGAGCATTGCGTCAGCACG
>JAPOYS010000097.1:17222-37100 GCA_026706455.1 Chloroflexota bacterium
AGCGTTGAAGGGGGCGAAGCGGGCGACGCGAACGGTGGTCTCCACCTCGGCGAAGCCGCGCAGCGCCGCTTCAGCCGCGTCAGCCGCCAGCAGCGCCGGATGCTCGCGCCAGTTGGTGACGTGGGCTTGATTGGCGGGCCTGCGCCGTATGCGCATCTTGGCCAGCCCCATCATCATCTCCAGCACGTTCATGTGGCGGATGATGTCGGTCAGCTTGGCTGGCGTGCAGCCCGCGATCAAGCCGGCGATCTCGGCGCGCGGCACATTGATGTCAGCCAGCATGCGCGCGTATTCCTGCGAGGGCAGCGCCATCGCATCTTCGGCGATCTCGAGGTCCAGCGCCTGCGCGGCGATGAAGATGTCGAGCGCGTCAAAGTCGCTGCGTCCCAAGCCGTCCATTTCGAGCACGCGGCCGTCCTCAATGCGGAGACTCGGCTGCGGATCGTAGGGGCTGTCGGCGACGATCAAGCCGGCTTCGGGCCAGGGCTCGACGTATGTTTCTTTGTTGATGTCCCGCTGCGCCAGCAGGTCGAATCGTTTAGAGCGTTCCATGCGTTTTCAAGCTCCCGTTTGCCGCAAGGGGAATCTAACACATGGCGCGGCGGCTGTCGAATGGAAAGGGCGCGCGGCGGCGGGCGACATGATATGTCTCCCCTACATTTAGTATTGTTGGGGTCGGCATTGGCGAGCGAGCCACCAGTTCGTAGGGGCGAGACAGTGGCTCGCCCTAACATTTCCGCGGTACGACGGGCGACCTACCTGAAATTCGTCATGGTTTGACGGGGAGTTGGCGAGGGATCTTCAGGCATAACGCTCGCGCAGGATCTCGGCCGCTTGCGACATGGCCTGCAGCTTCTGGTAGGCTTCTTCCAGCGTGATCGGGTTGGTGCTGGTCGGCGCGAAACCGCAATCGGGATTGAGCGTGATCTGTTCGGGCTGGAGATAGCGCAGCGCTTTCTCGACCCGCTCGACGATGAGCGGCGGCGCCTCGGCGATTTCACCGCGCACGTCAACCACGCCCAAGCCGATCGCCTTGTCGGTGGGGAATTGCGCAAAGATGGCGACATCGCCAGCTTGCGAAACGGCGAATTCCATGGCGAGTTGGTCGACCTCGGCGCGCAGCAGATGGGGCATAATTGGCTCGTAGTCGCCATTCGCGTAGACGGTGCGGGCGCGGTTGCCGCGGCAAACATGGAGCGCTGTTTGGATGCCGTCCAGGCCCTCCAGGACGCGATTCAAATCGTCAATCGCAAGCGCGATCTCAGCCTCCGGATCGTCAAAGCGGGCGCGATGCGCGGGGTCAACGAAGAAGCAGAGCCAGGGATCATCAAATTGCACGACATCGACGCCGGCGGCGCGCAAGGCGATGACTTCCGCCCGCAGAATCGGGATGACCGCTTCGATGAAAGCGCGGCGAGTCGGGTAGGCGTCGCTGGAATATTGCGGATGCCACAAGCGCCCGCCAATCATGTGCGGCGAGGGCAAGGCGACCTTGGTCTGGCGCGCGGTGTTCGCCCGCAGAAAAGCCGCGCCCTGAGCGGCAATCGGACGCGAGTAGGTCATGCGCTCGACCACCAGCGCCTGCTTGAACTCCTGGAGCGTCCATTGCTGGGGCGGCGCCATGCCGGTATCGGGAAGCGCGTCCGGCGCCAGCGCCTGCGTCTGATATTCCGCCTGTTCAAAGCCATGCACCATCTGGGCGAAGACTTCAAAATAACCGATGCGCCGCCATTCGCCATCAGAAATGATGTCGACGCCGGCCCCTTCTTGCATGCCAATCGCGAAGGCAATCGCTTTGTCCAGGCTTGCGTCCAGGGCGGCGTCGCTCAGGGCGCCGGCTTGATGTTGCAGCAGCAGGTCGATAACCCATTTCGGGCGCGGCAAGCTGCCGATTACGCTGGTGGGGAATAGCGTGTTGTCCGTCATAGTGTCGCTCGCAGACGCTCAGGCGCGCATAAGCAGCTCGGGTTTATCCGAGCAAATGGCGTCGACGCCCAGCGCCATCAGCGCCGCGATTTCGGCCGGGCGTTCTTCATGCCAGCAGACGATGCCGAGATCCGCGGCGCGCACGCTAGCGATCCATTCCGGGGTCAAGAGCTTGTGCGGCTGCGCTGCCCGATTTTCCCAGCACGGGTGGACGAAATCGGCGCCGACAGACTGCGCCAGCTTGACCGGATCAAGGTCGACCGCGCCAAAGAGAATCGAGGTCCGGGCTTCGGGACAGGCCGCCTTGATATGGGCGAGATAATCAGGGCGGAACGAACCAAAGATGGCGTACTTCCAATATTGACGCGCCGCCAGCGATTCGAATAGCGCGCGCGCCGACTTGGATGTGAGGCGCTTGATATCCAGATACAGCCCCAACCCGAGCTCGCGGCAGAGCTGAACCGCCTGGTCAAAGCTGAGGATCGGGTCGCCGGTCGCGGTCAAGCGGCGCAGCTCGTCCAACGAATAGTCCGACACATGGCCGGCGACGGCGTGCGTACGCTGGAGCCCCCCGTCATGGATCACGACCGGGCAGTGGTCGGCGGTCGCGCGGATGTCGATTTCGACATAATCAGCGCCGAGTTCCGCGGCCGCGCGCATGGCTTCGGCGGAGTTCTCGGCCGCGTAGGCTGACGCGCCGCGATGAGCGATGCGCAGGACGCGCCGCCGCTCGGGCGGGATGGTCGCGCCCAGATGATCCAGCCAGGCGGTCACCCGCTGCGGTATCCACTGGAAGAGATGGCGCCAGGGGACGAAGGCAGCTTGCCGCAAATCAAAGTCAATCGAAAAGTCGAAAGTCGGCTCAAAGCGCAGGCGCTCGAGATAAGTATGCGCCAAGCGGTTGTTCAGCGGCGTTTCATCCCGAATGAGGCCCTCGAACAAAGGCGTGACATGAACCCCCATCAAGCCCGCGCGAGCGCCACAGCTGGCGCGCGTCTGCGCCTCTCTGCGCAGCAGCTGCTGCGGCGATGGCGCGAAAGCATGTTTGCCCGGCTCTGAACAGATTGCCAGCCTGCCATCTTGCAGCGGCAACAATCCGCTCTCATCGCGCATTTGGTGGTAGCGGCCGTGCCAGCTGGCTTCGGCGTCTGCGAGATTTCCGTCGCGGTCGATGCTTACCCAGATATGCTCCAACTCGTAGAGATGCTGGATGTCCCAGTCCCACCAGATGGCGTATTCAATGACAAAGGCAATATCGTCCGCCAGTTGGATTTGACGCGGAAAGGAGGACGATGGGCTGTCTTCGCGGAAGACCGTGTAGCCGACCGCCGATGGGTAGAAGGGTTCGCGCTGGTCAAAGCGAATGATCGGGGCGTAGCGCCGCGCGAGCGTGTAATCCGGCTCTGACTGCGGGAGGCGCTGCAGGCTCGCCAACTGCTCAGCTAGTCGGCCGAGCGTCATTGTTTCCAAAGCAGAGACCGCTCGGTTCGAGGATCGAAGAATTGCGCCTGCGACATATCGAATTTCAGCGATACGCGCTCGCCGGCTTGGTGCTGCCGCTCGGTATCGGCGAGCAAGATGAAACTGTGGCTGCCGATGCGCACATCGATCAGGTCTTCGCGGCCTAAGGGCTCGACCACAAAGATCTCGCCGCGCACATCGCCGTCGGCGTCGATTTGAATGTCTTCGGGCCTTATCCCCATGACGACTGCCCCGTCATGCCCGGCGGGCGCGCTTCCTCGCTCGGCGCCAAGGGCCAGACGGATCGAATCGGTTTCGGCGATGAATCGCCCGTTTGACCGCGAGACTTCCACATCGACAAAGTTCATCGGCGGATTGCCGACGAAGCCGGCGACAAAGCGGGTTTTGGGCCGGTCGTAGAGTTCGTCCGGCGCATCAAATGCCTGCAAGTGCCCGCGGTTCATCACGGCGATGCGATCGGCCATCGTCATCGCTTCCACTTGATCATGCGTCACATAAATCGAGGTGATGCCCAGATTCTTCTGCAAGTGCTTGATCTCGCCGCGCATGGTCAAGCGCAGGCGGGCGTCCAGATTGGACAGGGGTTCATCGAAGAGCAGCACATCCGGCTCTTTCACCAGGGCGCGCCCCAAGGCGACGCGCTGCTGCTGCCCGCCGGAAAGCTGTCCCGGGCGCCGATCGAGCAGGTCGCCGATGCCCATGACGTTGGCCACCTGCCTCACCTGTTCGTTCTGCGCGTTCTTCGGAACTTTTTTCAGCTTTAGCGGATAGGCGATATTCTGAAAGATGGTCATGTGCGGATAGAGGGCGTAGCTCTGGAAGACCATGCCGATGTTGCGGTCCTTCGGCTGCACGGTGTTAATCACCCGGTCGCCGAAGCGGATGAAGCCCTCCGTTGGTTTGTAGATGCCGGCCAGGGTCAACAGCGTGGTCGTCTTGCCGCAACCGGAGGGACCCAGGAAGGCGACAAACTCGCCATCGTCTATATGAAGCGTCAAGTCCTCAACGCCGACGACATCGCCGAATTTCTTGGTCAGGTTGTCAATTCTAATTTCCATGGCGCGGCGCTCCCCGGCGAACTGCCTTACGAACTGCCCTTCGTGCCGCCGGCATAGATATTCAGCAGGTATTCCTGGGCGAAGATGAAGAAGATGAAGATTGGGATCAACTGGAAGAGCCCGACAGCCGCCACCTGATTCCAATCGACCGGGGCGGTCTCGTCGATTAGTTCATTCAAGAACACCGGCAAATTGCTGACGCCGGATCCAATCGAATAGGTGGCTGGGATGATATAGGCGTTCCAGCCGCCGATGAAAGCGAAAATGCCCAGCGCCAGCAGACCGGGCCGAATCTGCGGCAGCAGAATCTCCCAATAGGTGCGGAAGCGCGACGCCCCGTCGATGAGCGCCGAGCGCTCCATATCCCAGGGGATGTTATCGAAAAATCCCTTCATCAGCCAGACGCCGAGCGGCAGCTGAAAGGCGACCATCACGAGCGCGATGCCGCCGATGCTGTTGAAGCCGAACAACTCGCCGATTACCGGCAGCTCGCCCAAGCGCAGCAGCACAAAAAAGATCGGAATCAACAAAGTAATTGCGGGGAAGCCGTGCAGGATCAAGGTGAAAGACAAGAAAAAGCGGCGCCCGGGAAAGTGCATGCGCGAAAGCGCGTAGCCAGCCATCGACGACACCAACAGAACAACAAAAGTCATGACCAAGGCGATCGTCAGCGTGGTCATCAAAATGGGCCATATATTGAACTCCAAGCCCGAGATATTGCCGGCGAAGATCGACTCCCAGTTTTTCAAGGTGAAGCCGCCGATATTATCGCTGCTGTCCAGCGGCACAAGCCCCTCCGTGCGGTAGGAGAAGGTGGCGACAATCACCCAGAAATAACCGACCATCAGCGGCGACAGCAAGCCGACCAGCGCGATATACGGCGCCCAGTGGCCGGGCAAGAATACGATGATGGCGGTGAAGACCAGACCCAGAGCGAGACCGGGGAGCAAGACGCTCAACTGCTTGTCGGAAACCAAGACGACGCGCGCAGTCTCCTGCAGTTCCTCAGCGCCGCGGGTGAAGCGCAGCCGAAGCGGCGCGTCCGCCTCTGATTGGCTCAGCCGCCTGTTGAAGGCGGTCAGGTCTACGGAGTCGCGCCGAATCGCTGTGATGACATCGCCGACCTGGATTTCAGCGATGTCGGCCGCGCCGCCAGCGACGATGGCGTCCACGCGAAGGCCGGCGTCGGTTTGGCTCAGCGTCATCTGCAGCGAGGGACGCGGCGCGAAAACGCCATAATTGAAGACATAATGTCCAGCCGATATGGCGGCGAACAAGATTAGCGTTGTCGTCAAAGCCAGCCCGAGCGCGCGCGCAGTATCCGTATATGTATATGGGCGGGCGACGCTGGCGGCGGCGATGTAGGCGATGAAGGGCAGCGCCAGCAAAGCGAGACGGGTCAAGACATCCATCACCGTCTCTTCGACATTGCCCAGCGCAAAGAGCGGACCGACGACGCCGCTGAAAAAGAAGGCGGCGACCAACATGACCAGGATGCCGATTAAGCCCAGGCGCAGGGCGTTCAACAGATCCTGCGCCAGGCTGGACGGCGACTCGTCCACCTTGAGTTTGCCCGCGTCGAACAGGCTCGCGCGCGCCGTCATAGCGCCTCCACGCGCGGCTCAGCAATCAACTCGTCAAAGCGGAAGACGCGCATATAGATCACCGCGAGCACAACGCCAATCAAAACCAGCAGGACGGCAAAAGCCGAGCCATAGCCCCATTGGGCATTGCCGAAATAATTGGAAAGCGCGCGATGAAAAGCGGTCAAAGACCAGACCTCAGTGCGATAGAGGCCCGGACCCCCGTCCGTCAGCAATAGAATCTCTTCAAAGGATGTCAATAAGGAAAGGGTTTGGTAGGTGACCACAAAGAGCAAAGGCCAGCGAATCAGCGGCAATATCACGAAGCGGATGCGCTGCATGCGCGATGAGCCATCGACCAGCGACGCGTTCAACAAGTCTTTGGGTATCGACTCGATCGCCGAGGTGAAGATGATCATGCCGAAAGATACGCCGATGAAGCCGTTGACCACGACAACGAAGACCCAGGGATTGGTCGAGACGTAATTGTAAGTCGGCTGCCCCAAGAGCTCGTTGAATTGATTGAGGATGCCAAAGGGCGCTTCCGCCATCATCCGCTTCCAGATCAGGATGTAGACGACCGGGGAAGTGATGCGCGGCAGAATCCACAAAGCGCGAAAGACGAAGCCGGCGCTGCGGTCGATATGCGTCGTCAGCAGCGACACCACCAACGCCAGCGAGACATTAAAGATGGAGAGCGTGACCAGCACATAGAAAATCGTATTGAAAAAGATCTTGCGCGCGAACTGATCGTTCAGCAGCGTTTCGTAATTCTTCAAGCCGATGAATTCCATCCTTGCCAGGTCGGAGGTGAAGTTGGAGCTGGCCAGGTTGGTGACGCTGAGGTAGAGGACGATGGCGACCGGGATCAAGAAGAAGATAATGACGAGGACGCCGGCCGGCGCCATAAAACCATAGGCGCCCAAATAGGAGCGCAAGGCGTTTCGTCGGCTCTGTACAAGAGCGGCTGATGATTTTGCTTTGCTGTTTGGCTCGGACATTAGCTGGGTTTGGCCTGCGGGCGGCCTAATAGGGCGCCCCTACAGACCATCTCGTTGGACGAACGTTGTAGGGGCGAGCGGCGGTCAGTGTCTACGCGACCCGGCGGCTCGCCCTTACAGGTTGTATGGCTTTAGCGTACCGTGATGCCGTCGCCCAATTCGTTCTGCATTTGCGCGATGGCGATGTCAGCCGCGCCGGCCGCGTCAGCTTCGCCCGTTTCCACGGCTTGGATGCCGAGGAAGTAGGCGTTCGACCAGGCGTTCCAACCCGGATGGTTGGGCAGCGCCGTCGTGTGATCGAGCATGTAATGCGCGCTGCTCAGCAGACGGTTGTTGGCGTAGGCTTCCGATTCCAACTGCGCGTTGAGAATGCCCAGATGGAAGCTGTCGATGGCGTGCTTGTTGTTGTGCTCGGGCGTGGTGATCGCGGCGATCAGCGCCAGAGCGACATCCGGATTCTCGCTGCCGCTGCTGATCATGTAGGTCAGCGGATGCGTCAGGGTGATGGCATTGCCGGTCGCCATCGCCGGAATCAGCGTCAAGCCGATATTCTCGAACAGGAACTCGTCGCCGCCCTTGTCGGCCACATAGTTGATCGACCAGTTGGGCCAGTTCCAGGTGCCGCCGGCGGCGAAGAGCACGGTATCAGCTTGCGCCACCGTCGGATGCCAGACTTCATTCCAGTCGAGGCCGATGACATCGGAGCGCAGCACGCCGGACGATACAGCCCCGCCCAGCAGCTCGTAGGTCGCGACCAAGGCGTCGCGGTCGACGACCAGGTTGCCTTCCATATTGAGGACTTCGCCGCCATGACCATAGTAGTAATAGAGGAAGTCGGGACCGTTGCTCGGTCGGTGCCACCAGCCATTGCCAGCGTCAACGACGCCTTCGTCAATGGCGGCTTCGGCTGTCGCCAGCATGTCGGCGAAGGTCCATTCGCCGGCGACTACGCGGTCGGGCAGCGACTCAATGTCTTCTTCGCTCCAGCCCAAGTCGCGCAGCAGCAGCTTGCTGTAGAAGATCGGCCGCGCTTCGGCGTCTTGCGGGATGCCCCAAATCTGGCCCGCATAGCCGTGCGAATCCCAAAGCGAGGGCACGATATCGTCAAATTCGCTGTGCAAGGGGATCACGTCATCCAGCGGGATGATGAAGCCGGCCGGCGCCCAGGCGCCAATGTCTTCATGCCCGGACAGGATGATATCCGGCGCTTCACCGGCTTCCGACGCCAGAACAAATTCGTTCTTGTAGTCGCCCCAGCCCGCATTGTCCTGAATCAGATTCAGGTCAATATCGATGCCCAGGTCAGCTTCGACTTGCTCTTCAACAACGGCGAAGCTGTTGCAGCGCCAGTCTTCTTCCGGCGGGCTGGCTTTGCAGCGGACGGTGATGCCGACGGAATCTTGGGCGATCGCCGCGCCCGCCAGCAAACTCATGACAAACATGACCAATAGCGTAAGACATAATCTGGATTTCATCGTTCTTTCCTCTCTGACGAGAATAGCTTACGATCATTTGTATTCTAACATCAAGTTCGTCACAATTGCAAAGAGACGAAAAAATGGGCGGCGCCGCAAGGAGAGCGCCGAAGCGAGGAAGCGACATGACCTACCAACCCCTTTCCGAAGTGAGGAAGACGCTGCGCGTCGATTGGTATCGTTGCCCCATGAAGCCGGGCCGGCTGCGCGAGCTTTCGCGCCGCAGCGACGCGCAAGCCTGGCTGCAAGCCGGCGGGCATTTCGCGCTCTTCCTGCTCACGGGCGCCTTCGTCTTCGGCTTTTGGTGGAACGAACTCTGGCTGGGCTTTCTCGTCGCGCTCTTCTGCCACGGCACGGTGGCCAGCTTCTTCACCGGCATCGCGCCCCATGAACTCGGGCATGGCACCGTCTTCAAAACCAAGTGGTTGAACAAGGTCTTCCTCTACCTCTTCAGTCTGATCGGCTGGTGGGATCCCTTCGATTACGCCAGCAGCCACACCTACCATCATCGATACACGCTGCATGTGGAGGGCGATCGCGAGAACCTGCTGCCGCTGGAGCCGTCGCTGGCGTCGACATTCATGCTGCAGATCTTCGCCATTAACCTGTTGACGCAGCGGGGCCGCGTTTTCAGCAAAGGCGGCTTGATCTCGACCATTATCATCACGGCGCTGGGCGCCTTCGGGCGCGTGCCAGCCGATGAGCGAGCGCCCATCAACGAATGGCTGAAGGCGCTGCATAAGGATCAGCCGGATCAGCATCAGCGCTCGATCTGGTGGTCGCGGATTCTGCTGGCTTTCCACGGCGGCGTCTTGATCGCGGCGATCGTCAGCGGCTGGTGGGTGCTGCCGCTCTTGCTCACTGTGCCCGCCTTCATCGCCAACTGGCTGTCTTACTTCGTCGGCTTGACGCAGCATTGCGGCTTGCGCGATTACAGCCGCGACTTCCGCAAGAACACGCGCTCGATTAAGATCAATCCCTTGATTTCATTTTTGTACTGGCGGATGAACTGGCATATTGAGCACCACATGTACGCTGGCGTGCCCTGCTATAACTTGGGCAAGCTCTATGAAGAGATCAAAGACGATATGCCGGCGCCGCGCAGTCTTGTGGGCGCCTGGAGAGAAATGCGCATGATCTGGGATCGACAGAAATCGGAACCGGATTATCAGTATGATACGCCCCTGCCAGCGAGCGCCAATCCGGAGCCGCCGCCCGACGAAGCCCTGCCCAAGCGCGCTGCCAGCGAACTGGAGCGTTCCATCGGCGAGCTGGCGCCGGCTGGGTTGCATGAAGGCTGACGCCCGCTACAGCCTTGCCGCCCTACTTCGCATGTGACTCGCGCCCTCTGTCGATGTCCGTAATTTGCTCGGCGTCCGCATGGGTCGGCACGCCTACTTCCGCGAAGACCTGATCAATATCGGCGCGATCGGCCTCGCTCAAGCGCCAGTCGATGGCGGCGATATTTTCTTCGAGTTCGCGTTCGTTTCGCATGCCCACCAAGCCAACGGTCACCGCTGGATTGCTCAGCACCCAGGCGAGCGCCAACTGCGCCACCGACTTGTCATGACGCACCGCGATTTCCTTGAGCCGCTCGGTGACGCGAAGTTCCTTGAGGAAGTTCTCGCGCTGGAACAAAGGCAAGCCAAAAGCCATGCCTCCTCCGCGCCAGTCATTCTCGCCGAACTCGGTGTCGGGGGTCAAAGCGCCGGTCAGCAAGCCGAAAGCCAGGCTGCCGTAAGCCATGAAGCCGATGCCCTGCTCACGGCAATAGGGCAAGACCGCCCCTTCGACGCGCCGGTCAAACATGTTGTAACCGACCTGGTTGGCGGTCAAGCCCCCGTGCTTTTGACAGCCTTCCATCATCGGCACATCGTAGTTGGAGACGCCGTAATGGCGGATCTTGCCGGCCGCTTTCATCGCTTCCAGCGCGCCAATGGTCTCTTCATGCGCTGTTTTCAGATCCGGCCAGTGGATCAGCAAGAGGTCGATGTAATCGGTGTTGAGCCGCCTGAGGCAGCCCTCCGTCCGTTCAGTGATGTAGGCCGCTGAGGCGTCGCGTCCGGCAAGAGCGGCATTGCCTACAATGGCCGGGTCATCGTGGAAGACGAAACCGACTTTGGTCACAAGAACGATGTCCTTGCGGCGCTCCCCCAGCCCGCGGGCCAGCAGCTTTTCGGAGGTGAACGGCCCGTAGGTCTCCGCCGTGTCGAAGAGGGTGATGCCGTGGTCGATGGCCATGTGCACGGCGCGCACGGCCGCGTCCACATCAATTTCGCCGTATTGCGTCGTGCTCAATTCCCAAGTGCCGAATCCGATTGCAGAACAGGTTAAGTCGGTGCTGCCGAATCTTCGCTCTTCCATGTTGCCTCCTGAATGGCAAGCGTCCCAATTGCTTTCCTGATTATAGCCATTTATCGACCCGTCGTCATACACTTACGATAGTCGAGAGAAGTCGACGAATCGGACATGCGCGGCAGAACACCCTTTGTCGAACCAGAGCAGTCGTAGGGGCGACCAATCTGGTCGTCCGAAAACGCCAATGAAATGGGAGACGGGCGACTTGATAAGTCACGCCTACGCTGTCGACCGGTCTGAAGATTGCGTCCATAGCCTCTTCTGCTCGCTGAATTCCACGGGCAAGTCATTGAATTCTGGCGAGAAAGCGATACTCTTATGGATGAAAGAGAGTATTGAGGTTTGTAACATGGTTTTGGCAGAGGCGCCCATAAGAACGCATGAACCGTATCAGGTGCGGGTCGAAGAATACAAAGCTTTCCGCCGCGACGGCTATCTGGTCGTCCGCGGCTTGGTGGCGCCGGAAGAAGCGCGCGAGTGGGCGGATTTCACCGATGCCATGATGGCGGGAAGACCTACGATGCCGGGCATTCCAACGCCGCCGGCACACGCGACCGAGACCGAGCGCCGCCATTTCTATGACCGCATCCACATGCCGCACCGAACCTGCGAGATCGCCGAGCGTTTCCTGCTGCATCCGCGCATCGTTGATGTGCTCGAGGCGCTGATCGGGCCCGATGTGCTCGGCTTGCAGACGATGCTCTTCTTCAAGCAGCCGGGGCAAGGCGGGCAGGGTTTCCACCAAGACTCGTACTATATCCCCACGCAGCCGGATACGCTGATCGGCGCCTGGATGGCCATCGACCCGGCTGACGAGGAGAACGGCTGCCTCTGGATGACGCCGGGCTCGCAGCACGAGCCGATCTATCCCGACTGCGATGGCGTGACCCAGCAGGGCGATACCATCCTGAGCGATATTGAAGCGGTCAAGAGCGTCAGCCATCCGGATGTCGAGATCAACACGCTGGCGCAGGTCGCCCTCCAATATGACCGCGAGATTCCCATTTATGCCGAGCCGGGCGATGTGGTCTTTTTCGGCGGGCACGTCTTTCATCGCTCGCATCGCAACGACTCCGACCGGCCGCGGCGCGCATTTGTGAGCCATTATTGCAACGCCCGTTCACGCATCGCCTGGGACCACGGCGGCAACCGCGCGCATTATGAAGGCGCTGACGCCACCGGCGCTGCAAATCACCGGCATATTCTGGCGCGCGGCTCGACCCACCTGCCCTACGCCCAGCCCAAGTTCGGCACGCTCTGCGCAGCCAACGCGCCCGAAATCTATGGAGAGCGCATTGACGACAATCGCGTCAAATCGATGATGGGCGACAGCGCCGGTTTCATGGTGCTGGTGCCGCACGTGGATGTCGAGCACGATCATTAGTATTCGCCGCTGGGAAGTCGTTTGTAGGGGCGACCAACCTGGTCGCCCGCTGCCGCTGCGACTCGTGGTTTTGGGCGACATGGTATGTCGCCCCTACACGTATCGACGTTGTTGAAGATAATATCTGGCAGGCGCGTCCAAAAGAGACCTCATCAATAGCGAGACGAGAATGACTCTGAATGCCGACTACCCGCTAACAGACGCGCAGGTCGCGCAATACCAGCGCGAAGGGCATATTCTGCTGGAGAACGTGCTGGACGGAGCCGCCATCCCGCCCTACAAAGCCGCCATCGAGCAGACGGTCGCCCAGCGCAACAAAGAGACGCGCGCCCTCAAAGACCGCGACACCTACGGCAAGGCTTTCCTGCAGACGACCAACCTCTGGCGGCACAACGCCAAGGTCGCCGAATATGCGCAGGCGAAGCGCTTCGCCCGCATCGCCGCGCGGCTGATGGGCGTCGAGCGCGTGCGCCTCTATCACGATCAGGCGCTGTTCAAAGAAGCGGGCGGCGGCCTTACGCCCTGGCATCAAGATCAGCATTATTGGCCCCTGGCGACGGACAAGACGATCACGATGTGGATGACGCTGGCTGATATTGACGCCGATATGGGCACGCTGCGCTTCGCCTCCGGCTCTCATGTCGAGGGTTATCTCGGTGATATCCCCATCTCCGATGAATCCGAAGCGCAGTTGAAAGACTTCGTCGAGCGGAAAGGTTTCCGGCTGCAGCAAGCTGCTGTGATGAAAGCGGGGGCGGCCACCTTCCACAGCGGCTGGACGCTGCACTCGGCGCCGCCGAATCTCTCGGGGCGGATGCGCCCGGCGATGACGGTCATCTACTACGCCGATGGCACGCGCGTGAGCGAGTTGGACAACCAAAGCCGCGTCAACGATCGCGATCACTGGCTGCCGGGAACGAAGCCGGGAGATCTGGCGGCGACGCGCTTGAATCCAGTCTTGGGATAATCCTGGACAATCAGCCGCGCGGCGGCAGCGACAATAGCGCTCACACAAACACAACGAAAGCGGTAAGTTTGAACTGGCAGTATTGCTGATGAAGATTACCCGTGTCGAAGCCATCCCGCTCTTCGCCGCTTTCGCCGACGCGCTGGATGTCGTGCCGCCCGAGCAGTCGCAGCCGGCTTTCAGCATGCGCGATAACCCGCTGCTGGGTCAAGGCGCGGTGATCGTCCGCATCGAGACCGACGCCGGCTTGGTCGGCATCGGCGAGGCGATGGGGCGCCCGGGTCCGCGCGGAACAGCGGCGCATATCAACGAGGTGCTGGCGCCCCTGCTGCTCGGCGCCGACCCGCGCCATTATTTCGCGCTCTGGACGATGATGAACGAGGTCTTGCGCTTCGCCCCCATGGGCCTCAGCGGCGTTGATATGGCGCTGTGGGATCTGCGCGGGAAGATTTACGGCGATTCCTTGACGAACCTGCTGGGCGGCGCCATGCGCGAAAGGGTCGCTTGCTACGCCAGCCCGATACCCTATCTGGCGACGCCTGAGGCTTCGGCCGAGAAGGCGCGCGAGTTTCTGCGGGCTGGCTTTCGCGCGGTCAAGCTCAAGATCGGACGCGGCATCAGCACGGACATCGCGCATGTCGAAGCGGCGCGCGCAACCATCGGCTCGGACATCAAGCTGCTGGTTGACGCCAATGGCGCTTATACGGCCGCCGAGTCCATCAAGCTGGCGCGGGACCTGGTTAAGCTGGACGTTTATTGGCTGGAGGAGCCGCTGCATCCGGAGTTTCCGGAGGACCTGGCGCGCGTCCGGCGGCGCGTCGATCTGCCGGTGGCGTCGGGCGAATGGCTCGGGACCTGGTTCCAGTTTCGCGATCTGCTCAAGGCGGAGGCGGCCGACGTCATCATGCCAAATATCACGCGCTGCGGCGGCTTCACGGGCTTGACAAAGATCGCCGATTTGGCGGCGCTGGAGAACGTCACGGTGGCGCCGCACGGCGTCGGCGCTGGCATCGGCATTGTCGCCGCGGTCGCCGCCTGCGCGGCCATGCCCAATTTTCTCATTTACGAATACAATCAGTTGTTCAACCCCTTGCGCCATTCGGTGATGCGCGAATCGATTCATTTTGAAGAGGGCGCGCTCAGACCGCAGGCCGGTCAGGGCTTGGGCATCAGCCTCGACGAAGCGACCATCGCCCGCTTTCGCGTCGACTAGCCCGTCATAGCGAGCCCAGTTTCAGGCCGGCAAGCGCCAACCCTCGTTCAGCCCCGGGGTCGAGGTTTTGCGCGCTCGAAATACTTCTGTAAGATTTCAAGATTAACCTGCATTCGCAAATTATGTCGGAATCAAACAAGTTTGGTCCATCCAATTCTGATCAGCGTTGCAGTCTCGAGATCGCTTGCGGGCTAGCCCCGCTTGAGAAAGCTCACCATTAAAGTCAGGGGTTGGCCGGTCGAAATCGAGCGCGCCTAAATTGGCGGAGATTCTCAGCGCGAAGTCCCGAAAGCAACCACTTTTCAGGACGGAACACTCGGCCGGAAACTCTACAAGTAGCGGGAAGTTAAGGGTCAGACATGTTGCCAGAAGCCAGGCGCCGCGCCATCCTCAATCACCTGTCCCAAGTTGGCAGCGACACCATTATTGACATGGCCGAGCGCTTTCACGTTTCGACCATGACGATCCGGCGGGATCTGAAAACCTTGCAAGACGCCAGTCATATAACCATGTCGCATGGTGGCGCCGTCTATAATGGCGATACATTTCAGCAGTACGAAACGCATCACATCGAACGAGCGACGATTCGCGCGGCTGAGAAACGGGCGATCGGCCAGTATATCGCCGCCAACTTTGTCGACGAGGACGATGTGCTTTTTCTCGATTCGGGCACAACCGTCCGCGCCCTGATCCCCTACCTCAAGAACATCGCAAATCTTACGGTCGCCAGCAACAGCATCCGCACGATCGACGCGCTTTATCGCTATCTGCCGGAGAGCGCGATATTCAGCACAGGCGGCTTGCTAAGCTCCACGGCGCAGACCTTTGTGGGGCCGGTCGCCGAGCGCTTTTTCGAGGATTTCTTCGCGCGCAAAGCTTTCATCTCCGGCGTCGGCTTCACCATCCAAGCGGGCTTGGCCGATTCACAGATGCTCGATACCGCGGTCAAAAAGTCGATGACGCGCTCGGCTGACGCGACCGTCGTTGTAATCGACTCAAGCAAAATCGGTTACAGCGCTATGGTGCAGGTTCTGGGGACACGGGAGATTCAATCGCTGGTGACGGACGAAGGCATTGCGGATAGCGACCGGCAAACGCTGCTCGATATGGGCATTGATCTCCACGTCGCGCCGGTAGCTCCGGACGGATAATTCACCTCGCGGCGCCCCAAGCCTACTGCCATCCCGAACGCAGCTCATGCGGCCTTGCCCCCTCTGTTGCCAATTCACGGCATAGTTGGCTATACTTTGGGCCTGCGCAATATAGTGAAATTTGATGGTGGCTACACATGACCAATATAAGCGTTGAAAGAGACGGCCTTGTTGATGGCATGCCGCGTGACGAGCGCGGATATTGGAGGCCCGAGGGCGACGTCGGCGCGCCCAACCCATGGTTCTCCTGGCCGCCGAAGCCGCGCGCAGCCGCGCTTTGGTTGAAAGAGTACTTGTGGCCCTACAATATTCTCTTCATGATCGTGGCGTTTTTGACATGGGCGTACCTGACGCCGGAGATGTCGCGGATGAAGGAATTCCGCGCCGGCTGGATGCTCGAAATCTTCCTGCGCAACCAGATCATGTTGATCGCCTACGCATCAATACTCCATGTGAGCATGTGGACCCTGAAGACGCAGGGCTATCAATATAAGTTGTCGCTGAACTGGATGGGCAAGAGTCGGAAATTCCTCTGGAACGATCAAGTGCGCGACAACATGTTCTGGAGTATTGCCAGCGCGGGCACGGTTTGGACGGGCTTTGAAGTACTGATGCACTATGCCTACGCCAACGGCTTCATCCCCTATCTTGACCCGCGCGAGCAGCCAATCGCCTTCGCCTTGATCCTCTTCCTGTCGCCGCTTTGGTACAACTTCTACTTTTACTGGGGCCACCGCCTGCTGCATGTGAAGTTTCTATACCGAGCCGTGCATCATGTGCATCACCGGAATATCGAAGTTGGACCCTGGTCGGGCTTGTCGCAGCACCCGATTGAACATATCGTGATGTACGCGAGCATGCTGATCCATTGGGTCATCGGCGCGCATCCGATCAATATGATCTTCCAGGGCCAGCAGGTGACCTTCGGCTCGATTACGGGTCATGGCGGCTTCGAAGAAATTGTCGTCAAAGACAAGATGAAGATCTCTTACGGCAATTATTGGCATTCGCTGCATCATCGCTTCTTCGAGTGCAACTACGGCGAGCCCACGATTCCGCTTGATCATCTCTTCGGCACGAACTGCGATGGCTCGCCGGAGGCGCGCGAGAAGATGCTGGCGCGGATGCGGTCGATGCACGGCAGTTGAGGCAGGCCGCCGCCACACCATAAATCCCTTCCTGATGGCTCAGAGTCGGCGGCCAATGTCTACGCAACCAGCAGATTAAATCTTTCACCCAAGGAGAAATGCCTATGACGCTTCGAGTCAAGTTTGTCCGATTCAGAGTTTTATTTTATCTAAGGAGATGCTGAAATGAACAAAAATAATAGTGTGCTTTTGCTGCAACTGCTGGCAATGCTGCTCATTCCGGCTTTGTTGCTGGGAGGCAGCATATCGGCGCAGGATGAACCCATTGTGCTCGACTGGGCGAATGACGCGGCTTGGCACGAGGCGGGTCAAGACGCCCTCGGCGAGGCGTCGCTTGATGCAACGGGCATCGGCATCAACACCGTGATTTTCTCGTCGACGGACTCTTACCAGGCGGCGGTGCGCGGCGCGCTGTCCACAGACGACGCTTTCCCGCTCTTTGACTGGTGGTTTGGCTATCGGATGAAAGACCTGGTAGACGCGGGCCTGCTTGCGGATGTCACCGACATTTGGCAACGGCACATTGACCTGGGCGAATACCCAGCAAGCATGATGGGTTCGTTTGGCTTTGATGGGCGCGCCTATGGTCTGCCGAAGATGATTAACTACTGGGTCGTCTTTTACAACAAGCACATCTTTGCTGAATATGGACTTGAAGTCCCGACCACATGGGACGAACTAATGGCGCTTGCGGAAACGCTCAAGAGCAATGGCGTAACCCCCTTTGGTCTGGACGTGGTTGGGTGTCGGTGGTGTAGCTTTATTTGGTTTGAAGAAATGATGGTGCGCGCTGATCCCACCCTGTATCAAAGCTTGATGACGGGCGAGACGGCTTACAACGATCCCCAGGTGGTTGCCATTATGGAGCAGTGGCGCGAGCTGCTGGATGCGGGCTACTTCTCGCAGCCGGGCGATTTCGCCGAACTGGACGGCGCAGCGGAAGAATTTGTCAACGGCAGCTTTGGCATGTTCCTGATTGGCGACTGGTTTACCGCCGCCCTCGAGCGCGCCGGTTTCACAGTCGGTGACGACTACGGCGTTTTCGTCATGCCAGGAATCACAGAAGCGGGGCATCGCAGCTTGGTCATTGAGGGACGTCCACTGCTGATTGCCGAAAATTCGCCGCAGCGCGATGTCGCGCTCGAGTTTGCGGACTACTTCATGAGTGTAGAAGGGCAAACGATCTGGGCGGAAACAAGCGATATAAACTCGCCGAATCTGCTGGCGCCCGAAGAGACGCGCCCGGGACATCTTGTTGATTTGGCGAACGCGGTCGCCAATGGCGATTACGAGCTTTATACGCGCTACTGGGAAGCTACGCCGCCTCAAATTGTCGAGCAGGTGGTTGATTTGCTCGGTCAGTTTGTCTTGGATCCGGCCAGCTTGCAGACGACTATGGACGGCGCGGAGCAGATAGCCCGGGATTACTGGGCAAGCGCTGGCGGCGAATAGAATCTGAATTCGGGGAGACGCGTCAAGCGTCTCTCCATTCATTCTCAATCGTAGTGGGCGCGTTGCGCGTTACAAAACCAAGTGAGCACTGAGCCGCTTCCTAATGAGGCGCCAACCGCGCCGCTGAATCGGGCGCCATTGGAAGCGCCCACACGCGCGCAGGCGCTGTATCGCAAGGCTGAGCCTTATCTGTATCTCCTGCCCGCGCTTTTGCTCGTGGGCGGGCTACTGCTGTATTCGGTTGCGCATACCCTTGCTATCAGCTTTACCGACTGGGATCTAATCACGCCGCCCCGTTTTGTCGGCTTGCAAAACTACATTGACGCGATCCGCGATCCGACTTTCACAAGATCGTTCACAAACACGATGGTCTGGACCGGCGGGAGCTTGCTGCTGCCGGTCGGCGGCGGCCTGCTGCTGGCGGTGGTTTTGGAGCGTATCCCCGGGCAGCGGATCTTGAAAACGCTAATCTATCTGCCCGCGATTTTGTCGACGACCGTGGTCGCCGCTATATGGAGCTATGTTTACACGAACAATGGCGTCCTGAATGAAGCGCTGCGCTCAGTCGGCTTTGACGCCTTGACGCGCCCCTGGATGGTTTGGGCGCCGACCAATACGCTGGCGATGATCGTCGCTTCCTCCTGGCGCGCGCTTGGACCCAGTATGGTGCTGTTTCTCGTTGGCTTGCAGACAATACCGGCGGAAATCATTGAAGCCGCCAAGATAGACGGCGCCGGCGAGCGCTTGCTATTCTGGCGCATGAAACTACCCTTGCTTCGGCCGATCACGGCGATCGTCGTCATCATGTCGGTCATTCAAAGCTTTATGACCTTTGATCTGGTCTGGGTGATGACCCAAGGCGGACCCGGACGCTCATCCGAAACTCTGGCTGTAACGATGTATCGCCAGGCTTTTATCATGTGGAGAATGGGTTACGCCGGGGCAGTGGCCGTGATACTGTCCGCGATTGTGCTGGTATTTTCAATCTCGTATTTGCGAGCGACCTTGAAGCGAAGCGCCCAATGATACACGGACTGTCAATACGAAAGCGCTCGCTTCACCGATACCTCGCGTTGGGGCTGCTATGCATGTTCGCATTTGTCTGGGTTTTGCCACTGGCTATCGTGGCGCTGAGCAGTATGAAAACCCCGATTGAGCAATCGCAAAGCGGAGTCCTGGCTCTCCCAGAGAATGCGGCCATGATCTTCGACAACATTGCGTCCGCCTCCGAATTGTCAGGCATCGGCAACGGGATCGCCAGCAGTCTCCTATACGCGTTCGTCGGTTCTGTGACAGCCGTCATCGTCGCGTCATCCGCGGCCTATTCTATTGCCATGCTGAAAATCCGCTTCGCTTTCTTCTGGTTTGTGATCATCTACAGCGGCACCATCTTCCCCTTTCAGATGTATCTGATGCCCTTGTTCGGGTTGTACCAGTCAGTTGGTCTTTACGATACCCGTATAGGAATGCTGCTGTTCTACTCGGCCATCGCTGTGCCCTTCTGCCTGTTTGTCTTCCGCAACTACTTCATCGGTATGCAGCGGGAAGTGATTGAAGCGGCATCATTGGATGGGGCTTCGTCCTTTCAAACCTATTTGCGGATTGTGCTACCAATGGCGAAACCAGCCGCTCTTTTTCTGTTTGTGACGCAATTCAGTTGGATATGGAATGATTTTCTCT
>JAPOYS010000085.1 GCA_026706455.1 Chloroflexota bacterium
GCCGTAAACGACGTTGATGAGCGTCAAGAAGACCATCCAGGGCAGATGAATATCGGCGCCCTCGGGCAGCAACTGCACGCCAGAGCGCAGCGCGGCGAATGCGCCGACCTTCATCAGGACGCCGGCGTGAATCATCGAGACGGCGGTGGGCGCGGCCACGTGGCCATCGGGCGACCAATTGTGGAAGGGGAAGACGCCGGCCAGCACGCCGAAGCCCATGAACATGAAGGGGAACCAGAATTTGGCGAAGTTCAAGCCTTCTATGCCGAGGATGTTGATGCCAAATGCGCCGTTCTCGGCCGCGAGCGTCAGCTGGACGATGCTCCAACTGTAGGGTCCGCTGTCGGCTGGCAGCAGACCGCTGGCGATTGCCGCGTCAAATACGTCCTTGCCGCCGCCGGCGAAAAACGCGCCAGCCGCGAAATACATCGCGACCGCGCCGACCAGCGCGAAGACCGAGCCGACCAGGATATACAGCGTCAGCTTCATGGCCGCGTACTCGCGCAGCTTGACCCAGCCCCAGCCGGCGATGAGCAGGTACATGGGGAAGATCGCCAGCTCGTAAAAGAAGAAGAGCATGAATAAATCGACGGCGATGAAAACGCCGTAGACGCCCGCCACCAGGAACATGAAGAAAGCCATGAATTCCCGCAGGCGGTCTTCGATATTCCAGGAGATCAAGACGCCGGCGACAGCGACCATGCCGGTTAGCAAAACCATCGGCGCCGAGACGCCGTCAACGCCGACGTGATAGGCGATGCCGAGCGACTCGACCCAGACGATGCGCTGCTCGAAGGCGAGCGCGTCCGCGAACATGGCCGCGCCGCTGCGCTCGACGCCGCCAGCCATAAGCGCGTTCTGCCGGTCGATCAAGCCGCCGTCGGCCTTGACGTAGTTGTCGTAGCCGAAGAAGACGGCGAGAGAGAGCGCCAGCACAGCCGCCGACGCCGTCACGCCGACGCCGCGCACCAGATCGCGATTCTTCCGATCCAGGAAGAGGATGACCACGCCGGCGACGATTGGGATGAAAATGATCGCCGTGAGGATTGAGAATCCCGTCGCTTCCATAGGGGCAGTCCTAGCTCGCCATACGAGCGAAAATGGTCGAGACCGTCGTGTTGATCATTGGCAGGATCCAGTTGGGATAGACGCCGGTCAGCAATATCAGCACCAGCAGCGGCGCCATGCCCAGCAATTCGGCCGGCGTCAACTCCAGATCATAGTCGCGCCAGCGCAAGTTAAATGGACCGTGCAAGACGGCGCGGATGCCCTTCAATATGTAAGCCCCCGTGAAGAGCAAGCCGATCATGGCGATGGCGGTGAGGGCGGTGAAGACGGGCCAGGAAGCGCGCACGATCAGGAATTCGCTGACGAAGCCATTCAAGCCCGGCAGCCCCAAACTGGCGAAACTGGTGAAGAGCAGAATGCCGCCGTAGATCGGCGCTTTCACCCAGAGCCCGCCGTAGTCGCTCAGGTCGCGCGTGTGCGTCTTGTGATAAAGCGCGCCGGCGAGCAAAAACATGCCGGCCGAGCTGAGCCCGTGATTGAACATCTGCAGCACCGTGCCGTTGCCCGCCAGGATGGCTGATTGAATATCGGCGTTGGGCGCCGCGCCGCTCCAAAGTTGGGCGTAGGTCTGGGCGAAGACGGCGATTCCAATGCCGACGAAACCCATGTGATTGACCGAGCTATAGGCGACTAGCCGCTTGAAGTCGTTCTGCCCGAAGGCGGCGAAAGCGCCGAGCACGATGCCGACGACGGACAGAATCGCGAAGAGCGTCGCCACATTGACGCCGATGATGACGACTTCGGTCAGCCAAACATCGGGGAAGAGCGGGATGACCAGGCGGATGAAACCGTAGGCGCCCAGCTTCAGCATGATGCCGGCCAGCAGCATTGAGCCAGCCGTCGGCGCTTCGCCGTGGGCATCGGGCAGCCAGGTGTGGAAGGGCCAAATCGGCACTTTGATGCAGAAGGCGACGAAGAAGCCGGCGAAAGCCAGGGCCTTCACCGCGCTGACGTCAATGCCGAGCAGCGCCTCGCCTTGCCGGAAGAGGGGCCAGGTTTCGGTCAGCGCCGCCATGCTGTAGGTGCCGGCTGACCAGCCGATCAGCTGGGTCGCCAGCAGCATGCCGAGCGTGCCGCCAAATGAATAGATCATGAACTTGGTCGAGGCGTAGAAACGGCCGCTGAATTTGACGCCGACTTTGGGCAAGCTGCCCCATTGATTGATTAGGAAGTACATCGGCACCAGGGTCAATTCGTAGAAGAGGAAGAAGACCATCAAATCCATGGCTGCGAAGACGCCCATGCTGCCCGTCTCGAAGAAGAGCAGCAGCGCCAGGTGCATATTTGAGCGGTCTTCAATATTCCAACTAGCCAGGATCGCCAGCGGCGTCAGGATGCCGGTGAGCAGGATCATGACGGCGCTGATGCCGTCGATGCCGAGCGTCCAGCGCGCGCCCAGGGCTTCAAACCAGGCGACATCCTGCGCGACTATGTATTGATCGTCGCCGATGGCCAAGCCAGCCGCCTGATAATCGGCGAAGACTATGATGGACAGCAGCGCGAACAAGAGCGACAGGATCAGCGCCAGCCAGCGCCCCAGCGATTTGCTCGTGCCGAAGGGGGCGAGCGCGGCGACGGCAAAAGCGCTGAGCGCGGGACCAAAGATCAGTACCGAGAGCGCGTCTATCCCGAAAACGTCAACCATGAATGCGTCTCCCTACAACGGCAGCGCCGCGCCCGACGACAGCACGAGCACGATGCCGATCACGACCGCCGCCGCCAGGACCAAGAGCAGATACTGCTGGACGCGCCCGCTCTGCATGCGCCGCAGCCAGCCGCCAAAGTTGAAGATGGCGATTGGTATGCCATCGCCGACGCCGTCGATCAGCCACAGATTCAGAACCTTAATCAGATCGCCCAGCCAGGTGAATATCCGCGCGATGATATGCAATAGCGCGTCTATGAGGCCGCGATCGAGGAAGGCGATGACCTGCGCCGCCAGCCACTGCGATGGCTTGACGAAAACGGCGATATAGAGGTCATCCAGATAATAGCGATTCTGCAAAATGGGATGCAGCGGACCGAGGAAGTTCTCCATCGGGTCTGGCTGCCCGGCTTTGAGCGGCTTGCGCCAATAGACCAGGTAACCCAACCACAGACCCAGCAGCGCCACGATGAACGAAGTCGCGACCGGCACAATGTTGAATGGCGGCGCGTGCGGGTGATAATCCGGCAGCGAGGCATAGGCGGCTGTTGCAGCGGGCAGCGGCAGCGCTTCGATTACGAGATGATGAAAGGCGTTGTAATCCGGCGAGAAGATCGGACCCAAAATTGGGAAGTCCGTCGGCACGCCGACGAAACCGGCGCCTATCGCGAAAACGGCCAGAATGATTAGCGGCAGCGTCATCGTGAAGCTGACGACGCCCTGCCCCAGGCTGGCGTGTTTCGCCACTTCGCTGCGCGGCTCGCCGCCGAAGGTCAGCGAGATTTGCCGCATGGTATAGAAGGCGGTCATGAAGGCGGCCAGCGCCAGCAAAATGAAGACGAGACCGTGCGCGCCGCTGCCGTATTTGTCCAGCACGAGCCAGGCGTCAGCCAGGATTTCGTCCTTCGACCAGAAACCAGCCGTGATGATCGGCAAGCCCGAAAGCGACAAGCCGCCGATGAGAAAAGTCCAGAAGGTGACCGGCATCGTCTTGCGCAAGCCACCCATATTGCGCATGTCTTGCGGGTCGAAATGGTGGTCGTGTTCATCGTGACCGCTGTGACTATGCTCGTGGACGTGATGCTCGCCGTGCTCCATGCCGTGGATGACCGAGCCAGCCGCCATGAAGAGCAGCGCCTTAAAGAAAGCGTGCGTTATCAGATGGAAGGCGGCCGCGATATAAGCGCCGATGCCCAGCGCCGCCATCATAAAGCCCAGCTGCGAGATCGTGGAATAAGCCAGCACCGCTTTGACATCGTTCTGGGCCACCGCCATCGTCGCCGCCAGCAATGCGGTAAATGCGCCGACCACAGCCATGAATGCCAGTGGCTCGGTGAGAATGCCGTGATGCGGATCGCCGCCAGCGGCGAAGAGCGGGTAGAGGCGAATCAAGGAGAAGATGCCGGCTGAGACCATCGCCGCCGCGTGGATCATCGCGCTGACCGGCGTGGGACCCTCCATGGCGTCGGGCAGCCAGACATGCAGCGGGAATTGGGCCGACTTGCCGACCGTGCCGATGATGAGAAAGATGCCGATGATGCTGGCCGCGCTGACCGTCCAGCCGCCGAATATGATGGGCGCGGTCGTCGCCAGCAGGTCGAGCGTCTCCGGATTGTACATGATTTCGCGGAAGCTGAGCGTGCCGGTGATGCTGTACAGATAAGCGATGCCGAGCAGCATCACGACATCGGCGACGCGCGTGGTCGTGAAGGCTTTAATAGCTGCTTTGTAGGCGCTTTCTTTCTCGAACCAGAAGCCGATGAGCATATAGGAGCAGACGCCCATGATCTCCCAGCCGACGAAAAGCAGCA
>JAPOYS010000109.1 GCA_026706455.1 Chloroflexota bacterium
TGGGCGAAGAGCGGCGCGCCCGGTCCCGCGCTGATGATGTAATAGGTGGAGCTGGTGCGCAGGTCTTTGGTCGTCAACAGGATGACGGGCTTTTCGATATCGCCGACGCGTTTCCCTTCCCCCAGCGGACCGAGCGCCTTTAGAAAGGGTCCGTAGGGATAAAGGTGGCGCAGGCCATTCAGCAGAAAGCGCAGCCAGCTCAGGCGCTTGGCGCGATTGAAGGCTTCGGGCAGGCGCGACTTATAGACTTCGTCCATAATTTCGCGGGCGCTCATGCCCAGCCCCAGTCCGGCGCAGATCAGGGCGCCCGTGCTGGTGCCGCCGACCAGCTTGAAGAGTTCGTAAGCCGGTTTGCCCGTCTGCTCTTCCAGCCAGCAGAGGAGCGCGAGAGCGACGACGCCGCGCATGCCGCCGCCGTCAATGGACAGGATGAGGTCTTTCTGATAGGGGTTGAAGAGGAATTTGTATTGCGGGCTGGGGATCATGGGCGCTTGGAATTGAGTCCGTGGCGACAAGTTCAATTATAGGTGAAGCGGTCAACAAGAGACCTGGGAAGCGCCGCAAATTGGTCGCCGAGCGCAGGCAATTCTTGATAAGCGGCGCGCGCGCCAAGTCAACCTTGCGCAGTGAGGCGCCCGCGGTTATACTGCGCATTGCGCTGCGGGTATAGTTCAGCGGTAGAACGTTTCCTTGCCAAGGAAAAGGTCACGGGTTCGAATCCCGTTACCCGCTCAGGCAATTGAATCTCCGCGATTGGTTTTCTTGGCGGCAATTTGAAGCCAGAATAGAGGAACGGGTAAGAAGGCGGCGCGCGAGGTCGTCTCTGTTAGCGTGCGCGAGGGGTTCTCGCGCGAATCAAAACAAGTAATGAAGGAGTGTGTGCGTTGTATACGGTTGCCGAATCCACTGAATTGCAGGCGGACGCGGAATTGGTCATTGAAGTATTGAGCGAGAAGGAAGATGTTCTGCTCGATTACTCGGTCGATTCGATTTCGTGGCTGGATCACTATATCGACGCGCACCGCGCGAAACTGGACGACGGCGACAAATCTGTGCTGCGCGAAAAGTTGGGCGCATTCCTGGGCGAGTCGATACGGCACAATTATGGCGGCCGCTGGGTGAAGGACAGCGACGACACTTGGATGATCGTATTCGACGAAGCGCGCCAAGCCTCGCCCTTCGACCTCATCGGCGAGCACCTTGATCATCACACGGCGCTGAGCGATGTCTTCGAGCATTTGCCCGATCATTGTCAGATGCGGCAGAACTAGCCTTTGGGCGGCTCAATGTTTAGGTCAGGGGCGGCTGAGTGGAGCCGCCCTTTTTGATTTTGCGGATTGAGGTAGAGAAATGGCCTAAGATTTGTGGGCGAGACAAGGGCCGCCACTAAATTTTGCGGGCGGGCGAGACAAGTCTCGCCCCTACAGATGTCGCGGGCCGGCGGGCGGCTCACAGAGTCGCCCCTACATTTTTTGCTCCGGCGGCTAGCTGTAGTTGTAGGCGTTGGCGGCGTAATCGCGGGCGCTGCCGGCGACCACCGCCAGGGCGATCCCGCGGCCGGCCGCGCGCTCCTTGGCGGCGCCCACTTCTTTTTTCAGCAGCAGCAACTCACGATTCTCCGCGTCATAAGCCAGTCCATCGTTGATCAGCAGCTCTGCGATTGAAGACAGGAACAGGTTGCGCATCATCAGACTGACGAGGTCCGCGATTATGCCAACGATGTCGTCTCTGTTTTGCTCCTCGTAGGCGACGTGCAAAGCCTGGCGCAAGCGGGTCAGCGCTTCGGGCAGTTTATCCGCTTTGATGAGTATCTGACCCAAGTGCCGGAGTTGCTGCGCCTCCAGCGCGCGATCGCCCGTCTCGCGAGCGATGTAGAGCGCCGAGCTATGGAAGTTTACCGCTTCGCTCCAGCGCTCCAGCGCGACGTTCACTTCGCCCAAGCCCCGCAGAACTTCGCCTTCCATGTCGCGTTTGCCCTGACGTTTGAAGCGGTCATTGGCGTCTTCCAGCATCTCAATTGCGCGGCGCGATTCGCCTGCGTCGAGGTAAGCCAAGCCCAATTTATACAGAATCAAGGCTTCGTTTTGCATATCGTCGCGATGGCGCGCATTGCGCAAGGCGGCTTCGTAGGCTTCGACCGCGATCGACGCTTCGCCCAGTTCCTTGTGGGCATCGCCGCGCGTGATCTGCAGGAACATCTCCGCTTCGCCATCGTCGAGTTCATCGGCAAGATGCAATCCCCGCTGCACGTGCGCCAAAGCCGATACGGCTGAGTCACTGCGGACAAGCAGCCCGGCGAGCATATCCAGCGACTGCAGAATGCCGGCTTTGTTCTCGTCATTTTCATGGATCGCCAGGACCTCGTTGTAAGTGGCGACCGCCTCGTCCGCGCGATTCTGGTCAATCTGCACTTTGCCAACCGCTTCCAGGATTTGCAGCACGCGCGGCGTATCTTCATGCTGGCGAGCGAAAGAAAGCGCGGTCCGCAGCTTGACCTGCTCGATAGCGGCCGGCGTACTCTGATTGGCTACGAGCAGACCAGCGAGCATGTCCAGCGTCTCCAGCACGCCGTCTTTGTCTTCGCTGTTTTCGTAGATCTCCAAGACACCGCCGTAGGTGGCAATCGCTTCCTTCTCGCGCCCCTGATTTATCTGCATGCGCGCGATCGCCTTTAGAATCTGCAGTTGGCGCGAGGTCTCATTGTTTTGGCTGGCGACATTCAGCGCGGTGCGCAGTTGGTCGATATTAACCGACTGAAGGTCTTTGTCGTCGATGGCGATGTAGGTCGAGTCGTCAATGGCGATCGCTGGCGCCGGCTCTTCGTCATCAGCCGCGCGGACAAGAGTTTCTTCTTCATCGTCAAGCAAGGGCGGTTCATCATCATCGTCTTCTTCTAGCAAGATCAGAACATCCTCAACTACGGGTTCCGACTGCGCCACCGCCTCGCCAATCGATTCCGGGTCAGGCGCCAGAGCCGGTTCTTCTTCCGGCGGAAGTTCAAAGGCGAGCTCTTCTCCGTCTCGAATGGCGCGCAAGCGCGTCAATTCGTACTGATAACCTTCAGCGGCGAGTTGTCCAGCGAGCGGGGTTAGGGTCTCGAGTATATCGGCTGCCAGCTCCTGGTTTTCGTTCTGCGCCGCCCAAGCGGCTGTGGCGATCAAGCCCTCCATTTCAATGACGAGGCGCATGATAGCGTCGTCGGTCTTCGCGCGCACATCCAGATAGTCGCGCGTCGCATCCACGATATCGGCGCGCAAGCCGTCAAAGCGATCCCGCTCAAGCGCCCAATCCTTGAGAAACTCATGCGCCAGCGGGTGCAAGCGGTAACAGGCTTCGCCCAGGCGCTGGAAACGCTCCACGAGAAAGAGCCGCGACAGGATCGTCATCGACATGTCGATGGACTCGGCGGCGATACCGCTGAGCAAATTAAGAAAGGCGACCGAAGCCTCGCCACGCAGGGTCGCGCAGAGGAAGAGCAGGAGATCGCGCAGGCGCTCGTTCAAGCCGTCGAAGCTGATGCTCAAGGCGGCCAGCGCCGGCTGGTCGTCGTGGCTTTCGAGAGCGGCCGCCAAGGTATCGCTGAAGTTGGTCGGCGATTGCCGCGCGATGATCATGCTGCGCGCGCTCAAAGCCAAGGGAAAGGCGGCTTGCTTGAGTTGCGCCGCGATAACCTGAATGGCGACATCCTGTGAATTGTCTTTGATGCCGGCTTTTTGCTTGAAGAGGCGCACGGCATCGCTTTCCGCCAGATTGCCAACCGGCTGATTGCGCCAATCGCCTTCCGGCAGCGGCGCCGGGCTGGTGACGACCAAGGGGATATCGGCGGCGCAGCGTCTGACGAAAGCCGCGAGAACCTGCGAGTCGATCTGACCATCGAGCGCCAGGAGCGGCTTGCGCTCGCTGAGCAGTGTTTTGACTGCGGCCATCCGCGTCAGTGGGTTCTCATCATTACTGGAGTCGGTATCGCCGTAAGCGCGGGCGATGCGAACCACTAGCTCGACCAGAGGGGGATCATCAACGTTCAGCCACAAGACGGGCCGGTCGTGCTGTTGCAGGTAGACACTGGCGATGGTGGCGGCCAGGGTGGTCTTGCCGGCGCCGGCCGCGCCATGTAAAATCAACTGCTGGCTTTGGCGCAAGCGCAGCAGCAGCGCCCGCAGCAACTCGTCTCGCCCGACCGGGCGCCCGAGACGGCGCAGCGGCAGGTCCGTCGCTGATGTGACAGCGGCTTCAAGGGGTGCTAATTCCGCCATAAATCCCCCGAATTGCGAATTAAAGCTAGCGCCAGCAAATCATCATTCAGTATATATGGACATTCAGATTCGGACAATTTAACTGGGCGCAATAAATGGGGCGGTTTGCACAGGCGGAAAGCGGGCTTCCCGGCGAGCTGCCGCTTGAAGAGGGCGCGCGCCGACATTATAATATGGGGCTGTTTGGGCGCGTGGCGCAATGGCAGCGCAGTTGACTTTTAATCAATTGG
>JAPOYS010000145.1 GCA_026706455.1 Chloroflexota bacterium
TTTTTCGCAGATTTCGGAGTTTCTAGCTCCCCTTCCCTCCTTGTGGGGGAAGGGGCCGGGGGATGGGGGTAGAATTGTGCGTCAACCTCCCAGTAGCGGACAAGCCTTACAGACCCTGGTGTGGCGGGACGCCTTGCGCGTTACAATTGAGCAGTCGCTCGTTTCTCACTCACGGAGCCGCCGATGCCCAAACTCTCAATACGCAACCTCAGCCTCAAGCGCGGCGGCGCGACCGTCCTGCGCGATATATCGCTGGATGTCGCCGAAGGCGAATTGCTGGTCGTCATCGGACCGAGCGGGAGCGGCAAAAGCTCGCTGCTGCGCTGCCTCAATCGGCTCAACGAGATCGAATCTGGATCCATCCAGCTTGACGGGCGCTCTATCTATGACATGCCGGTGACTGAGCTGCGGCGCCAGGTCGGCATGATGTTTCAGAAGACAGCCGCTTTCGAAGGCAGTGTCGCCGAGAACATCGCTTATGGCGCGCGCTTGCGGGGCGGGGCGCTCTCGCGCGAGTCGATCCTCGATCTGATGGCGCAGGTCTCGCTGGAAGGCGAACTCCTTGACAAGCCGGCGGCCGAGCTCTCCGGCGGGCAGGAGCAGCGCCTCGCCATCGCCCGCGCCTTGGCGCTGAATCCGTCGTTGCTCTTGCTGGATGAGCCGACTTCATCCCTCGATCCCATCGCGACCAATCATGTGGAAGAGTCGCTGCTGCGGCTGCGCGAGCGGACGAACTTGACGATGATCTGGGTATCGCATGCGATCGAGCAGGCGCGGCGCGTCGGCAGCCGCGTGCTGCTGCTCGATGGCGGACGCGTCATCCGCGAAGACTCAGTCGCCGCCATGCTGGACCCCGAAACGGGCGACAAACGCGCGCTCGCCTTCGCCGAAGGGGATAAAGAAGGTTTGCAGCCCTAATCGCTGGATTCAGCCTTCAGTTGTTCAAGATAGACGCGGTCCTCTTCGCTGAGCGCGGCGGCCGCCAGCAGTTCGGGTCGGCGCTCCCAGGTTCGCTTCAGCGCCTGCTGTCGCCGCCAGCGATCGACTTCGGCGTGATGCCCGCTGGTCAAGACGGCGGGCACGCCCAAGCCGCGATAATCCGGTGGACGCGTATAATGCGGTCCCTCGAGCAAGCCATCGGCGTGGCTGTCGCGGTGCTGCGCCCCTTCCGCGCCCAGCACGCCGGGGATCAAGCGCACGACCGCGTCGATCAAGACCAGCGCCGCCAGCTCGCCGCCGGTCAGCACATAGTCGCCGATGCTGATTTCATCGTCGATCGCCAGCTCGATGGCGCGCTCATCGACGCCCTCGTAGCGCCCGCAGACGAGCAGCAAGCGGGACCGCTGCGCAAGCTCGTCCGCCAGCTGATGCGTCAGGACACGGCCCTGCGGCGAGAGCAGAATCACGAGCGCATCGCCTTCCGCCTTGACCGCTTCGATCGCGCGAACGAGTACATCCGGCTTGAGGAGCATGCCGCCGCCGCCGCCATAGGGGCTGTCATCGACCTTGCGATGTTTGTCCTCGGCGTAATCGCGAATGTCGTGGACGCGGAAATCGAGCAGTCCCTTTTCGCGCGCCTTCCACATCATGCTCTCGGACATGACGGCATCGAACATATCGGGGAACAGCGTTAGCGCATCAATCTTCATGTGGGCGAGGCTACATGCTGTCGCGCGTTTGCAAGAAGAAAGCCCGCTTCAGGTTGGGCAGCGTGAAATCGAATCCGCAGGATTTGAAGAAACTCTCGGCCGAGCTGATGGCCATGATCTCGTAGACGCCCTCGCGCGTCGCCAGCTCGACGCAAGCGGAAACCAGGCGCTTGCCAATGCCCAGCCCCTGCGCGCCGGGGTCGACCGCCAGGCTGCGGATTTCGCAGAGCTTCTGATTGTAGATTTCCAGCGCGGCGCAGCCGACGATCCGTCCGTCAAGGCGGGCGATGAAGAAAGTCTCCAGCAAATACTCGAGTTCGTCGAAGGTTCGCGGCAGGATCTCGCCGCTATCGACGAAGGGCTTGATGAAATCGGAGAGAGCAACCAAATCGGTCGCCTCGGCTTTGCTGATAATAATCATCTTGGATCTGTCGCCCAACATACGGCTCCTTCGTCAACTCTTGCAACTACAGTGTACCAGCGCCCGCCAGTCTGACAACAGCCCTTGAGCGCGGGGCCGCTTCTGCTAGATTTGCAGCAAAGGACACTAGAAGAATATCCATGTGCGAATAGCCAATTGCCGACAGCAAATGAAATTGCCAAACTATAGAATACGTTGTAGGGGCGAGCCGGCGGCTCGCCCGCTCTAGCGTGCGCTGTCAATCACTCTTTCGCATGAAGGATTTCAGATTATAGAGCCCGCAATATGCACAGAATCACGGTTGCATCAGAGAATCCGGTCAAGCTCAAAGCGGCGCTAACTGCTTTCCAGCAGATGTTTCCCGCGCAACACTTCGAGGCGGCGGGCGTATCCGTGCCATCAGGCGTGCCGGATCAGCCACTGTCGCTGCGTGAAACGATGACCGGGGCGCGCAACCGCGCCGAGAACGCCCGCGCCGCGCGGCCCGCAGCCGACTTCTGGATCGGCATCGAGGGCGGCATCGAAGACACAGCCCTCGGCATGACTTGCTTCGCCCGCGTGCATGTGCTGGGCAGCGCTGGCCTTGTCGGCTTGGGGCAGACGGCTGTCTTCTATCTGCCGCGGGAAGTGGCGGAGCTGGTGCGCGCGGGTTTGGAGTTGGGGCACGCGGATGACCGCGTCTTCGGGCGCGACAATTCCAAACAAGCCAATGGCGCTATCGGCTTGCTCACTGACGATGTGGTCGACCGCGAAGCCTATTACAGGCACGCAGTGATCATGGCGCTGGTCCCTTTCAAGAATCGCGCGCTGAATTGGTAGCGGCGTCATTCTTAACTGCGCGTTAATGGGCGACTCGCCGAGGCGCCCCTACAACTGCCCGCGCGCTTTTACGGTGGCGGGCGTTTCACGAAACGTCCCTACAATTTGCATGATATCGCGGGCGACCTGATAGGACGCCCCTACATTGTTCCCAAACGACAGGCAACGCGCTGGGATGCGCTAGAATAGAGCTCGCAAGCTTCGTAACCCGGACATGAGGGGGTAGCGCCATGCCCGAACTTTTCGCCGGTCTCGCCGGCATCGAACGCGTGCTGATGTCAATCGCCTTCGTCTTCATCGCCGCCGCCATCTCCCGCTGGCAGCATTCCGACCTGGAGACAGACCTGGCCATCGCGGCAATTCGCAGCTTCGTCCAGCTCATCGCCATCGGTTACGTACTGGAGCTCGTCTTCGAGATGGATGTCCCGCTCTTCACCATCGCCATCTTGCTGGTCATGATCACGATTGGCGGCCGCACCAGCGGGGCGCGCGCCAAGAAGACGCCAAACGGCGCGCTGATCGCCTGGCTGGCTATCGGCATCGGCTCGGGCTTAACCATCGCGCTCTTGGTGGCGCTGGGCGTCTTTCAGTTCGTGCCTAAAGACATCATCCCCATCGGCGGCATGATCGTCGGCACCTCAATGACAACAGCCACGCTGGTCATCACGCGCTTGAGCAACGACTTCTACGACCAGCGCGACATGATCGAGAGCAAGCTGGCGCTGGGCGCGACCAGCCGCCAAGCCTCGCTGACGCAGTTCCAGCGCACGATCGTCAGCGCGATGACGCCGATCGTCGACACGACCAAGACGGTCGGCTTGATCAAGCTGCCGGGCGCGATGACGGGCATGATCCTGGCGGGGGCGAGCCCGCTGGAGGCGGTGCAGCTGCAGATCATCGTGATGTACATGTTGGTGGGCGCGGCGACGTTTACGGGGTTGATCGCGGCTTGGCTGACCTATCGGCAGTTCTTCACGCCCGCGCATCAGTTGGTGTTGGAGTAATCCGGGCAAAGGAACTCAAGTGATACTCCCGAAAAACTTAGCATCAACTCAAATGCTATCCAGCAGCGGTCGCCGGCATTGGCAATCGGAGCATCTGTGCCGGTCTCTCTTTTGAACTTTGCGGCAAGCGCCACCCATTTCTTGTCGTCTTCGTCGAACGTCCTGCAGCGAGGCTCGTTAGTCTTCCAAGAGCCTTCATTGTCTGGATAATCGTCATATTTGCCAGATGGCGTTTTTTTCAATTCGACAACGCGCACTGTAGCTGGGTTGCCTATGTTGTTGAAAAGGTGAATGAGAAATCTTCCGGCAATGTTGTCCGCCCGCTCTTGCGAAGGCACATTGCGCGCCAGTTCACTCAGCGCTTCGTTCATGCCATCAATTACCACAGCTATCTCGCCAGAGAAGACTCGTTCCAGAAACTCGAGACACTTGATTCGACAGTCTTCTGTCGCAGAGTCGTTATAGCCAGCCGCCGTTAGAGGTACATTGGTATCAACTATCCTAAAGTGCACGGGATTGCTCAAGTTTGCGTTCGTATCCAGCTTTAACTGTCTCGACGACGTCCCCGGTCATATCG
>JAPOYS010000008.1:0-2993 GCA_026706455.1 Chloroflexota bacterium
GTGCCCGGATCAAGCAGGATATCCAGCCGTTCGCGCGCGGTCTTCTTGCCCTTGTTGTGCTGCCGCTGGATGCGGGCGTCGCCGCCGCCAGCCTGGCTTTCGCGGCGTTTGGCGCGCAGCTGCTCAATCTTGGGGCTGATGGACATGCGCCTTCTCCATGCGCTTTCGGCCAGGTCTGGGGTTCAGTCGGCGAATCTTACCACAGAGCGCGCAGCGGACACAGAGCTAGAACGCGGCTGAACAACCTGCCAATGCCGGCCGTAGGGGCGACCCTTGGGTCGCCCATATTAATTTCAATGTTGATGACTTTGTTTCTTGTCCGCCATCAATTCAGCCTCGGTGTCCTCGGTGGTTAAAATAGTTCTACCACCTCCACATCCTCGAAAGCTTCAAACGTACAATCCCTTACGTCCAACCCCAAGCGCGCCTTCACATCCGCAAAAATATCGACGTAACTCCCCGGCATCCGGCGGCAGCCGCCCAAGCCCAGCCTCTCCACCACCCGCTCGATGGTCGCCGCGTCGCCCTCAATCTCGGTGAAATTCCCGTAAGGCAACTCGTCCAGCACGATCTCGGCGCCGTCCAATTCGTATGTCGTCCGATATTTCTCATAGATCAGCGCCACCTTATAACCCAGTCGGCGCAGAATGACATCCATCGTTTCAAAGTCGCTGACTTCCACCTCGGCTTCAAAGCGGCTGACGATGCCGCTCTCGACGCTGGAGTCGGCTTTGTACGTGAGCTTCGCCGCTTCATCCTGCCGCAGGCGCAGCACGACTCCCGCCGTCTTCAGCGAGCCGTCGGCGCTGTCGTAGCGCAGGTTGCGCTCGAAGACGCGTGGCTTCGTGAGCGTCGCGCCCGCCGCTTCCAGCGCGTCTCGTATCTTCGAAAGATCGGGCGTATGCAGTTTGACCTCGACTTCTTGCCGCTCGTCGTCTTTCATCGCATTGACCTCAGGGGAACTTCGCGGATAGCTTCCGGCAGGTAGTCGTCGATGGCGTTGGCAATCGTGGAGTAGGGCGGTTCGGGCCGGTCGGCCGCCAGCATGAGGCCGTGCCGATGGACGCCAGCCGCCCGCTGGATGAGCCACAAGCTGCGCTCCGCATAGGACAGACCCGGCTGGTGGCTCAACTGCGCGAAGCGCGTAGCGAGCAGGACGGCGTTCAGTTTTTCCATGCGCTCCATGTCGACCCAGGCGCGCAGCGAATCCCGCAGGCGCAGGCCCTCATAGGCGACGCGCAGTTCAACTTCGCCCAACTGATATTCGATGACGCGCGCAACCGAATGCCGAAGGCGCCGCCCGCCATAATAGGCCGATACTTCGAGCACGCTCATGACGCCGGCGCCCAGCGCGACTTCAGTCAAGTCCGGCAGTCCCAATTCGCGCGCCAGTTGGTAGACCTCCTGTCCGTCAAATGGCATCTGCTGTCAGCCAAAACTTGGATTTCGTCAACAGGCGTATCAGCTCGATCTGTCGATAACCACTAGATGGAATTGATATAACACGTCGAATGGCCGCCATCTGTCCAATCCTAAATTCTACTAAAGCAAAAGCCCCGTATTTACGAGGCTTAACAAGGGGCGAGGCAAGTGAACCGACACAAGTTAGTCTTGGCCTGGACTCCGGTTTTTCTTGAGCCATTCGACATCTGTCTTGATAGTGGCCGTCACGACTTTGAGGTCGCAGAGATCATCACGTATCGATTTATGAGCATCCTCAGAAGCCTTACGCACACCTTCGATTTTGTTGTCCAGTCTCCACCACATGAGAAGAACGGTAACGATTACACTCATTGGCGGAAGAACGACGGCCCACTGTATCTCCATGTGGCACACTTGCTATTCAGTATCTTGCTCAAATAGAATCAACCAAATAGTAACACGGTTGCATTGTTGTTTCAAGCAGGATGGCGGGCTAAACCTCCAGCACCACCTTCCCGAACACCTCATTGTTCTCCAGAATATCTTGCGCCCGCCGCGCCTCGCGCAAAGGCAGACGCACGCCGATGACCGCCTTGAGGCACCCAGCGAAGACCTGCTCCATGAAGGCGACATAATCGCGATGCGGTCCCATCGTGCTGCCGATCAGCGTGATATGCCGCGTGAAAAGCTGCGCCACATTCAGCTCGAAGCCGTAGCCGCTGGTGCCGCCCACAATCAGGATCCGCCCGCCAATGCGGCAGGCGCGCGTGCTTTGCCCCAGCGTAGCCGCGCCAACGTTATCCACCACCACATCGACGCCGCGTCGATTCGTCAATTTGTAGAGCGCGCGCGACCACTGCGGCTCTTCCTCACGATTGATCGTCACGTCGGCGCCGATGGCTTCCGCCTGCTTGCACTTCTCGGCGCTGCTGCCGATGACGTAGACGGTCGCGCCGGCCAGCTTGGCGATCTGGATGCTGATGCTATTGACGCCGCCGCCCGCGCCCACGATCAATACCGACTCGCCCGCTTTCAAGCCCCCGCGCGTGATCAGCGAATGCCAGGCGGTTACGCCGACCAGGCCCGCCGCCGCCGCCTCGCCGAAATCGAAATCGGCCGGCATCTTCAGCAGGTTGCGTTGGGGCAGAACGATATACTCAGCCGCCGTGCCGCTATGATGCTCGCCCAGAATAGCGATTCGCGTCTGATTCTCCAGTCCGCTGTACAAAGCCGGATCATCCGGGCGCACAATGGTCGGGTCGATGCAGACGCGGTCGCCGGGCGCGAAAGCGGTCAGGCCCTCGCCGACGGCGTCGACGACGCCGGCGCCATCCGCGCAGATGACATGCGGGAAGTCCAGCTTCAGCCCTTTCCAGCCGGCGCGCACCCACAAATCCAGCCGATTGAGCGCCGCCGCTTCCACCTTGACGCGCGCCTCGCCCGCGCCCGGCTCGGGCGCCAGCAAATCTTCCTGGTAGTCGACGACTTCAGCGCCGCCGTGACCCGTCAATACTGCCGCTCTCATCGCAACCCCAATTCGTTTCGCGCGATCACCATGCGCTGGATCTCGC
>JAPOYS010000008.1:3038-4453 GCA_026706455.1 Chloroflexota bacterium
CTCTCATCGCAACCCCAATTCGTTTCGCGCGATCACCATGCGCTGGATCTCGCTCGTGCCTTCGTAAATGCGGGTGATGCGCGCATCGCGATAATATCGCTCGATGGGCATCTCCTTGCTGTAACCCATGCCGCCGTGGATCTGCAGCGCCTCGTCGGTGACATAGGCGGCCGCCTCGCTGCAGAAGAGCTTGGCCATGCTGGCTTCGGTCGTGTAGCGCGTCCCCGCCGCCATAGCGCGCTCTTTGGCGCTGATCGCCTGGTAGATCAGCGCCCGTCCCGCCTCAATCCGGGTCTTCATATCGGCGATCTTCTGCTGGATCATCTGGTAGCTGCCGATTGGCGCGCCAAAGGCATGACGTTCGCGCGCGTAATGCAGCGCCGCTTCATAAGCCGCTTCCGCGATGCCCAGCGCCTGGGCGGCGATGCCGATTCGCCCGGCGTCCAGCACGGTCATCGCGATCTTGAATCCCTGACCGACGCCGCCCAGCACGTTCTCAACCGGACAGGCATAGTTGTCAAATATGATTTCGCTGGTGGCGCTGGCGCGGATGCCCAGCTTGGGCTCGGTCTTGCCGCGGCTGAATCCCGGCTGGCTCGTGTCAATGAGAAAACAAGTGATGCCGCGGCGCCCGTCATCGGGGGATGTCCTTGTGAAGAGCACGATGCGGTCGGCGAAGGGCGCGCTGGTCACCCAGCTTTTGCGCCCGTTGATGATGTAATGGCTGCGGGCTTCGTTCAAGACGGCGCGGCTGGCCATGTTGCCGGCGTCGCTGCCCGACATCGGCTCGGTCAAGCTGTAGGCGCCGATCTCGACGCCGCTGGCCACTGGCCTAATCCATTCGCGCTTCTGCGCCCCCGTGCCGAACCAGAGGATGCCGTTGCAATAGAGCGAGTTGTTGACGCTGAGGATCGTGCTGTGGCTGGCGTCGGCTTTGGCGATCTCGATCATGGTCAGCACATGCGCCAAGGTATCCAGGCCCGCGCCGCCGTATTCTTCCGGCACTTCAATGCCCATCAAGCCCAGCGCGCCCATCTTGCGCACCGTCTCAAGCGGGAAGTCGCCTGATTCATCGTATTCGGCGGCAATCGGGACGATCTCGCGCTGGGCGAAGTCGCGCACAGCCGCTAGCAGCATGTCGTGCTCTTCCGTCATCGCCAGGCTTTGCGGGCGCTTCATCTCCTTTACGACCATTTCGTCCTTCCTCGACAATCGCCGCCGCTTGCCTTTCCACATTTCGCCTCTCATTATAACATTCAAATAGGCGCAACTGTTTCGCTGCCACCTGAATGAGTGTGGTAATCATGATAGGCGCAGTTTGGTCCTGCGGTCAGAAAAGAAATCTCAGTAGAACCAATAACGTAATGCAAATTTCACTAAAGCAACGATTTGTAGGGGCGACAGGCGGGCTGTGT
>JAPOYS010000071.1 GCA_026706455.1 Chloroflexota bacterium
GAACCTAGCGGTTAACAGCCGCCCGCTCTGCCAATTGAGCTACTACGGAATATATGCTGGTATACTATCGGCGACAGGTTTTGCTGTCAAGACAGTTTTCCGATCGTCTTCAGCTTCGCGCGAGCGCGTTGCGTCTGACGGAGGCGTACTCATGCTGGAAATCCGACCGCTTGCCAGCCGCCAAGACTTTGAAGACTTCTTCCGCTTCCCCTGGCGCCACTACGCTGATGACGCCAATTGGGTTCCGCCGCTGCTTTCGATGCGCCGGCAGTTGCTGGACAAAGCCAAGCACCCCGCCTGGAAATATATGGACGGCGAATATTTCGCCGCTTGGCGTTCGGGAGAGATAGTCGGTACTGTCGCCGCCTTTATCAATCACGAGCATAATCGCTACCACAGCGAAAACATCGGCTTCTTCGGGCTATTTGAAACAATCGACGACCCAACAGTCGCCGCTGATTTATTGGGCGCCGCCGCTGAGTGGGTCGCGGCGCGCGGGGCCGAGGCGATACGCGGTCCAGCCAATTTCACGACAAACGAAGAATGCGGCTTGCTGGTGGAAAACTTCAACCAGCCGGTGATCATGATGCCCTACAATCCGCCCTATTACGCAGCCCTGTTGGAAGGCGCCGGCTTCGACAAGGCGATGGATCTGCATTGCATTTATCAGGACCGCGCGACCATCGAAGCCAGCGATACGCGCGCGCGCCTGGAACGGCTTGTGAAGCGCGCGTCGGATCGCAGCGGCATCGTCGTGCGCCGCATGAACGCTCGCGACAAGAAGGCGGAATTCGAGCGCTTCCGCGAGATTTATAACGCCGCTTGGGAGAAAAACTGGGGCTTCATTCCGATGAATGATGAAGAACTGGCGGCGCTCGTCCACGACCTAGGCATGTTGGTCGAGCCGGATCTGGCGTTCTTCGCCGAAATCGCCGGCGAGTCGGTCGGCTTCGCGCTGACGATTCCAAACTTCAATGAGGCGCTGCGCCGCGCTTATCCGCGTCCGGGCTTGCCGGAAGTCATCACGATGGCGCAGGTCGTCTGGCACTGGAAGATTCGGCGCTCGATCCGCGGCCTGCGCATGCCGCTGATGGGCGTCAAAAAGGAGCATCGAAACAAAGGCGTCGAATTGGCGATGCTGCTCGCGGCCATGAAGGCGCTGCTGCCATCACGCTACGATTACCTGGATTCTGGCTGGATTCTGGAGACCAACCCGCTTGTAAAGATCAGCCTCAGCCTGGGCGGGAAAATCTACAAGACCCATCGATTTTTCCAAAGGGCTCTATTGCCTTAGCGCTCGGAAAACTGGCTGAGCGCTTGTCGCGTCGCCTGCGCGGCTGTGGCGTCGCCGTGCAACACATTGATAAGCGCTTCCTGTATCAAGCGGGGCGCGGTGCCGCCCTCGTTCTCCGGCAGCGGCAAGGTGGCCTTGCCCAGCAGCTCGGCGAAGAACTGGCGGTCGACGGCGGCCGGCAAGCTGGCGTCCAGCAGCGCCGGCTGCGACGGCAAGTGATACAGCGCGCGGGCGAACCTGGCGTGGAATTCGCTCTCCATCATCCACTCCAGGTAGCGCGCCGTCAAGTTCTGGCGGCTGAGCTCGGGCGTGACGATCACCCAAAGCCAGCCGTCCCGAATCGATTGGCCCCCGCCGTTCGCTGTCGGAACGCTGGCCGCCCGCAGCGACGGATTCTGCTGATCCAGCATGGCCAGGTATTCGCTGGCGCTAAACACAGCCAGTTGCGCGCGCTCCGCTCGATTGATGAAATCGGTTAAATAGGCAGTCGGGGACTGGAAAGTGAGGACTTCCGGCGCAACCTTGCCGCGCCGCACCAGCTCGTCGTAGAAACTGAGCACTGTCTCCAGCGCCGTTTCGTCGATGCCCATGGAGCCATCGCTGGGCCTCAACCCGCCAGCGGACAGATACTGCAGATAAAAGGTCTGGTTCAAGCCGTTGGTTCGAGCGGCTGGAAATACGAAGTCGGCGTCGTTAGCCAGGACATCTTCAAATGTGAGGCGATAGTCGCTTGTCGGCGGGCGCTGGGAATGCACAGCCAATAGCAGGTCAAACAGATAAGGCAGCCCGTAAAGCGCGCTGTTCGCTTCCAGCGGTATCTGCCCGAAATCCAGGCTCTCGCCCAAGTCATTGATCAGCGACGAGGAAAACAGCGTCTCCATAGACTGCAGGTATTGGCGCGCCTGAGTGGGCGTAAAGTCACGCCGGCGAATCAAGGTGACATCGGGCAGGGCGGCCGGCGCGATATCCTGGCCCGCTCGGATGGTGGACATGATGCCGCCGACCTTGCCGACATCTTTGATTCGATATTCCACCTCGACTTCGTTATTCCGAGAGAAGGCGGCGGTGTGCTCGCTGAGCAGTTGAAAGGCGGCGCCCGATTCATCGGATATCAGCGGAGCCGGCAGCCATACCTGCAGCGGCGGCGGCGTCTCTTCGCCGGCCAGCCCCTCCTGCGCCAGCGCAGATATTCCCGCGACCGCGAGCATCCATGCGCCAAGTACGAGTATGGCTCTGCGCTTCAACACCCCGCGGCTCCTGATTTCTTTGCCATTTGCTTCTGGCGCCTGCGCCACATTTTACTCGGTTCCGCCCAGTTGGGCTTGCGAGCGCGCTTCCCTCAGCCAACCAGCCGTCATCCGCATAAGATGTCCAGCACATCCTCTGGCTGTCGCGCAATCCTGATCATGCCATGATAGCCGTCGCTCAGGTAGGGGCTCGTCTCCATGAGCGCGATGACTTCCGCCCACATGGGACCGTAGCAGACGAAGGGACGGCGCGGTACGCCGCCGACTCGCATCAATTCCCAGGTCTCCGCGATCTCGTGCAAGGTGCCGATGCCGCCGGGCATAGCCAAATAGCCGTCGGCATTCTCCACCATGTGCAGCAGGCGGTCGCGCAAGTCGGCGTAGTTGACGATCTCGTCCAGATAGCGGTTGGGCTGGACATTGAATTGCAATCCAATCTGATCGGTTGTGACGCCAATGACAGGACCGCCAGCTTGGCGCGCGCCTTTGCTGACGGCTTCCATGACGCCGAGGTAGCCGCCGCTCATGACGGTCAAGCCAGCGCGCGCGAGCCCCGCTCCGATGCGCAGCGCGTCCTGATAAACGGCGTCATGCGGTTCAACTTGGGAACTGCCGTATACCGTGATCGTCTTCATAAATGCGGCGGCCGCCTCTCACACGCTTGCGCAGCGAGTATAGCAGACTTGTCGCATGAGTTTAGTGTCAGCTGGCGCGCCCACGCTCACTTCGGCTGCCCTAATGTTTGGGGGGAGAGAATAGCGACTTCTGCGTTATAATTGGAGGGTAGACTAGAGACCCAAGGGGAGACACGATGCTCAAGAATTGCGCGATATTGATCGCCTTTATCATTTTGCTGTTGCCAGCCTCGGGCGCGCTCGCCGATACGACGGACGAAGCCATGCTATGTGGAGACCTGTCTGCGGCTGACTGCGACATAAGGCTCAGCCATCAAGCGGCCATGGACGCGCTTTACTCGTTGGCGTTCTCATTGTCGGCGAACATAAGTGTTGAGGCGGAGGCCCCGAGCGAAAGCCTTAGCCTGTCCATGAATGGCGCGGGTCGATTGGCATTCGATCGCGAGTTGATGAGCCAGCTCGAAGCGATGGAAGCGCAAGCGGCGCTCAATGCGACAGCCATGGCCGGATTGATCGAGACAGCTTTAAGCGGTTTGACGGGCGAGATTTCGCTCATGATTGCTATCGACGCCGAGGGCGAGCTGGAAGAATTTCCGCTCGATCTGTTGCTGAAAGACGGCGTCATCGCGCTGGATTTCACGGCGCTTTCGGGCGAGTCGGCCGGCAGCGAGATGAGCATGGGCTCGCTCGGCATCTCGTTCGCCGGTTTGGCTGAAGCCCTGGAGTCGGAGGGAGCGATTCCCGAGAGCTTGCAAGCGTCGCCAGCTGATATCAGCGAAAGCGCGCTGGCGCAATCCATGACCATCACCCGTCTGCCGGACAGTGAAGTGAACGGCGTCTCAACGGCTGTATTCCAGACTGCCCTGGATGCTGACGCGCTAACGGCGATCTTTGACATGACGGGCTTGGCAAAGGCTGAAGCGGCCGCCAACGCCCCGTCCGCCACGCTGCATGTCTTTGAATACGTCGGCTTGGCCGATTTCTTAACTCATCGCGTCGAGCTGGCAATGACGGACCTGCCCAATCCCGAGCCCGATGCCCTCGGCGCCGTCAACATCAGCCTGGACATGCGCATCGATTTTGGCGGCTACAATGAGCCGGTCGAAGTCTCACTGCCGGAGGACATGATGATTATGCCGTTGTCGATGATGATGGAGATGGGTCAGTAAGGGGTTGCGCCCGCGGGCGCCGCTCGCATCTCGAATCCCGCCAGCTCAGGTCTTGCGGAGAGGGTGGGATTCGAACCCACGGTACCCCGGAGGGTACAACTGTTTTCG
>JAPOYS010000162.1 GCA_026706455.1 Chloroflexota bacterium
ACCCTTACTCTACAAACAGTAACAGCACAAGCAAAAACTGTCAAGATGCAAAATCATCAATTGCGCCGCCGGGCTGCTCAACCTAGCTCGCTGCGGCCCTCCAAAGCGCGCATCAAGGTGACCGAATCCACGTACTCCAAGTCGCCGCCGGTGGGCAGGCCGCGCGCCAGCCGCGTCACCTTAACGCCGGTCTCAGCCAGCTCACGCTGCAGATACATCGCGGTGGCATCGCCTTCCATGCCGGGATTGGTGGCGATGATCACTTCGCGCGCCGCGCCAGCCTCCACGCGGGCGACCAACTCGCGAATCTTGAGATCATCGGGCCCGATGCCGCTGACTGGCGATATGGCGCCATGAAGCACGTGATACTGGCCCCGGTAGATGCCGGTCCGCTCGAGCGCCATCAGGTCCAAGGGTTCTTCAACGACTGCGATCGTATCGGCGGCGCGTTCGCTCGAATTGCAGATGGCGCAAGGGTCGGCGACCGTGATGTTGAAGCAGACGCTGCAGAAACGGGTCTGCGCTTTCAGATTTGACAGAGCGGCCGCCAGGCTCAGCGAGTAGTCGTCCGGCGCGCGCAAAAGGAAATAGGTCAAGCGGGACGCGGTTTTGGGTCCAAGTCCCGGCAAGCGCGAGAAGGCCTCCGCCAGCTTTGTCACCGGTTCCGGGATCGCGCTGCTCATCATTTGCGCCCAGCAGCCGTCATGACGCGCGAGCCCCAGTTCGGCCAGACGGCGCGTGCGAAGCGATCAGCCAAGCAAGCCTCCCAAACCGGGTATATCGCCCAAGCCGCCGGTAATCGCTTCCATGCGTTCAGCCGCCATCGCCTGGCTTTGCTCGATGGACTGATTGACCGCCGCTACCAGCAGATCCTGCAAATCGGTCAGCCATTCTTCATCATCCATGTCGATGACATCGGGATTGATCTCCACCGATTGAATTCGTTGATGGCCCGTGATGACGACCTTGATCGCGCCGCCGCCGACCGTCACTTCAGTGGTTTCGCGCTCGAGACTTTCTTGCGCTTCAGCCATGTCCTGTTGCATCTTTTGCAGCATCGCCATCGGGTTGGCGCCGCCTGGCAATCCCGATGAGCTGCGTCGACTCCCGCGTCGCTTGGCCATACGTAATCTCCTGAGACTGATTGACCTGCGCCTACAATCCAAATATATTGAATTTTCGCCAAATGAACAACGCGAGAGTCATTCCAGTGAAGCCGGATTTAGCAGATAAACATGCGCACCTCCCCCGGAATGTTGGAAGACGCGACGAGCGCCGCGGCGCGCCATTGTCTCTGCGTCCACATAGCTTTCCCGGACGACAGCGTAAAGCGGCCGACCAGGAAGCGCCCTGACCATATCCTGCAATAATTGTTCATATTGTTCCGCCTGGACGCCGGGATCGTAGAACATGGCTACATTCGCGACGCGCTTGTTATAGGCAGGAATGCCAGACGTATACCAAACCTGGGTCTTTCTAACATAGGTTGTCCTTTCGTGGATCATGTGGGTGTACTTATGCGATGATAAAGGGAGAATCACCGCCGAATCATGCTCCGCATTAACTCGAATCCAATACAAGGCATCCCGAAGGCCGATCCAAAGCGGCACGTCAAAGTAATTGATGTGAACGCCACTATACTGAAAAGCGTTGTCCTCCGCCAGCCCGTCGTAATGGCGCGTTACTATGATAATTTTCAACAGCAGCAGCGCCAACATACCGATCATCAGCAACCTGGCAATGGCGCGCCAGCGCATCAAGCTGGCGTTTTGCATCCGCCGCAATACGAGCAGCCCGGATGTCGCCACCAGTATTGCCAGGAAAAAGACGCCTTTATACTGGTTTTTGTCAGGCAGGTCCAATATCGCGGTCAGTAGAAATCCCAGGAAGAATGCAAGCTGAATGAAGCAATGGTCTCGCCGTTTTTCCCCTACAAGAAACAGATTTTGCACAACGAACAATGGCAGAAAGAGTATGATCGAGGAGAATATCATCAAAGAATTATTCACGCTGAGCAGATCAATCCCCGGGCCAGCAGCATGGCTTGTCGCGAAATTCACAACATAATGCAGTAGCGGGGCTGCCAGACTTGCGCAGCCAATCAACAAAAGAACATAGGCGCATTTGCGCGCTGTCGGTTGCCTGCGCCAATGTAAGAGCAGTGTCGTGAATTCGCCAGTAAACCCTTGCGAAAAGGCGAGAAGGGTCAAGGCAAGCCCGCCAAATAGCGCGGCCAGGATATACAGCGCCGCAATCGGCTGTACGGCGAGCCCCACGGTTACACTTGCGGTGAAGATGATCACCCCGAAGCGCGACATGCCATTCTGCGAAATCCGCGCTCCTACATAAAGAGACGCGCAAAACGCAAGGATCGCCAGCGGCATGCTAGTGAAATTCATCACTTTGCCCAGCGTACTGTGCAAGGGCGGTGAGTTGGAACCGCCTGCCAGCAACATTTGCCTTACGTGAATTGGAGTGTCAGCGCCTTCAATTATCTCTGCGGTCACGGCTAAAGGACCGTGCAGATTCATTGAGCAGTAAACGACAAGTGTCAAAAGCCCAAGACAAAGGGTCGACGGGGCTGCAATCTTGAAGGCGATTAAGGTCTGCGCGATCCAAAGCAGGCTGCTTACGATCGCCACGATGCTCAAGACTGACGCAACGTATGGCGGGCTCAGCGAAGTCGCTTGTACGATAGCCGCCAGAACAGCATGATAAAGCCAATAGGAATTCGCCGGGTAGCCAGGCAGGAAGATATTTTGCGGCGGCGCAACTGAATACATCAACTGATGTATGTATGCCACATGAATGTCGCCATGATGCAGGATCTGCAAGATAGGGCTGGAAAGTTCCACGCCAAAAATCGGAAGCAAGATCAAGATCGGCAGAATGGGAAGGAAGCAAGGCCAAGTCCACCCGCCTGTCGTCGCTGAAGTTTGTCGCCAGCGATGCCTGGCGCGCAAAAGCAACGGGATGATTGGCAGCAGCAGACTACAGCACAGCAACGCGACCCAAGCGTCAATATCGACTGGCGCCGACAAGGTCAAGATGTAACCCGCGCCGCAAAACAGCGCCAGCGAAATCAAGAGCAGCGGATTCAGGATGTCTTGGACGAGCGCGACGAGCAGCCGCCAGGCGATATCACGCGGGCGCTCACTCATCAATGACGCCGCCCAGCTCCTTGCCGGCCGCGATTAAGGGGTCGTCGACGGCTGGCGACTCGTTTTCGGTCGCCGCTTCCGGCGCGACCATGGAGTCGAAGACGCGCACTTCGATCCGCAGCTTGACGGCGTGCAGGTCGAAGATCGCCTGCTCAATATACTTTGCCCGGTCATGCGCGGCGATTTTCTCGCGGAACAATTCGGTTTGCACACCCAGGATCAGTCGATTCCCGTTTATTTGCCTGACGTGAGCATGCTCCAGCAGCGCCGGCAAGTTTCTGTTATAGCGATAGACCTGCGCCAATAGCTCCGACCAGCGTTCATGGATTTTAGAAGCCGAGAAGACGGGCGGCTCGCCGGCTGGGCTGGCGGCGGCGCGCTCATAGTCCGCGATATCGTTCGCTGGCGCAGCGCTTCTCGCCGCTTCCGAACGGGATTGCGGACGCGCAGTCGGCGGCGGCGCTTGAGCAGGCGCCTGCGCGACCGGCGCTTCATCCGCTTGCAGGGTTTCGATCAGCGCCAACTCCAGGGACAGTTGAGGCTGCCAGCCGCCGGTGTAATTGTTGACGGCGGCGTTGAAAGCGCGGATCGCCCTGAGCAAGCGCGCGCGCCCCAGCCGCCCAGCCAGTTCCTCGAAGGCGGCCCGCTCGTCCGGCGACGCTTCCACAAGATCGGCGCTGGCCGTCTGCGCCAACATCACATTGCGCAAGTAGTTGACGATTTGCCCGCCGAACTGCCGCGGATCGCTGCCAGCATCAATCGCCAGATTGATCAAGTGGATGCCGCGCGCGATATCGTCATCAGCCAGCGCGTCCACCAACTCGCCAACCTGCAGCGAATGCGCCGTGCCCAACAGTCGCTGCGTCATTGCCAGGGTGACCGTTTCGGCCGGATCGGCGGCGATTTGATCGAGCAGGCTGATGCTGTCGCGGACGCTGCCGGCGCCGGCGCGTGCGATCAATTCCAGGGCGGCTGCCTCAATGGCGAGCGCTTCCCTCTCAACTATGAAGTTAAGGCGTTCAAGCAGCTCGCTTAAGGCGACGCGGCGGAATTCAAACTGCAGGCAGCGGCTCTTGATTGTGGGTGGCACCTTGTCGATTTCGGTGGTTGCGAGGACGAAGATCGCGTGGCTGGGCGGCTCTTCCAGGGTCTTCAGAAGCGCGTCAAAAGCGTTGCCGCTGAAGCGATGCACCTCGTCAATGATGTAGACCTTGTAGCTGCCCTCGCCCGGCGCGAAGGCGATCTTGTCGCGCAGCTCGCGCACATCATCGA
>JAPOYS010000074.1 GCA_026706455.1 Chloroflexota bacterium
TTCGGCGCGCCGACCGTGACGCATGATGGCGTCACCGTCGCCAAAGAGATCGAACTGGAAGATCCCTACGAAAACATGGGCGCTCAGTTGCTCAAGGAAGCGGCCACCAAAACCAACGATATCGCCGGCGACGGCACGACTACGGCGACAGTTCTGGCGCAAGCCATCGTCAGCGAGGGCTTGAAAAATGTGGCGGCCGGCGCCAACCCGATGCTGCTGAAGCGCGGCATCATCCACGCGGCCGATGTCGTGGCTCGCAACATCTTGGATCAGTCTACGCCGATCGAGACGCGCGACGAGATCGCCAATGTCGCCAGCGTTTCGGCGCAAGACAAGGAAATCGGCGACCTGATTGCCGAAGTGATGGACAAGGTCGGCAAGGACGGCGTCGTCACCGTTGAGGAGAGCCGGGGCTTGGAATTCGAAACCGAATACGTCGAAGGCATGCAATTCGACCGCGGTTACATCAGCCCCTATTTCGTCAGCAACAGCGAGTCGATGGAATCCAGCATTGAGGAACCCTACATTCTGATCCACGACAAGAAGGTCAGCGCGGCGCAGGACATCATTCCGATCCTGGAGAAGCTGCATCAGATCGGCAAACGCGAGCTGGTCATCATCGCCGAGGATGTCGACGGCGAGGCGCTGGCGACCCTGGTCGTCAACAAGCTGCGCGGCGCCATCAACGTGCTGGGAGTCAAGGCGCCTGGCTTCGGCGACCGGCGCAAAGCCATGTTGCGCGATATCGCCGTTCTGACCGGCGGCACCGTCATCAGCGAAGAGACGGGTCGCAAGCTGGACAGCGTCTCCGTTCAAGACTTGGGTCGAGCGGCCAAAGTCGTCAGCACCAAGGACGACACGGTGATCGTAGACGGCGCCGGTGAAGAGGGCGCGATCGCCGGGCGCATTGAAGAGATCCGCCGTGAGATTGACGCCAGCACCAGCGACTATGATCGGGAAAAGCTGCAGGAACGCCTGGCGAAACTGAGCGGCGGCGTCGCCGTCATCCGCGTTGGCGCGGCGACCGAGACCGAGTTGAAAGAGAAGAAGCACCGGGTGGAAGACGCCTTGAGCGCGACGCGCGCCGCGGTCGAAGAGGGCATCGTGCCCGGCGGCGGCGTCGCCTTGATCAACGCGATGGCTTCGCTGGATGACGTGAGCATGGAAATCGGCGACGAGAATACCGGCGTCCGCATCATGCGCCGCGCGCTGGAGATGCCGATGCGCAAGATCGCCGCGAACGCCGGCGAAGATGGCGCGGTCATCATCCAAAACGTGCGCCGCGCCCAGCAAGAAGGCGACAATCACCGCGTCGGCTTCAACGTCATGAACGGCGAATATGGCGACATGATCGACGCCGGCATCCCCGATCCCGCCAAAGTCACGCGTGGCGCGATTGAAAACTCCGCCTCGATCGCGGCCATGATTCTGACGACCGAAGCGCTGATTACGGACGTGCCGGAAGAAGCGCCCCCGCCGATGCCCGCTGGCGGCATGGACGGCATGGGCGGCATGATGTAGCCTCGCCCTGTCGGCCAGAAAACGTAACGCTTTCTGAGGACTGTCGATGGGCAGTCCTCTTCCGTTTCCTTTGCCAGTCTGTGCCATGGCGTTTGCAGCGCCGAAAGAACCACTACAGAACACGCGAGTAAGCGCGCGCTCGCATTGGGCTTCTTATGCCCGATACCGTTTCTCCAGCAGCGCAACAATAGAAGTAGTTCCAAGTTTAGTCATGCGAAAGAAGCGGGCCTAGTAGGGGCGGCCAATCTGGTCGCCCGCTGCCGCTGCAACTTGTGGTTTTGGGCGACATGGTAGGGCGCGTAGACACAGCCCGCCTGTCGCCCCTACAAATCGTTGCTCTAGTGAAATTTGCATTACTTTTTTGGTTCTACTGAAAACGCCACCAGCGTGACTCCAAGTACGATGATTTGCGCCCGCGTCGGCCTTTGCAAGCCCGCGAGACGGCGACCGGCGTCGACCAGCCAGACGAGACCGAATAGCCAGGCTGCGATGATAATGACAACGAAGGCGCTCGGCGCCAGCTCATCTAGCGGCGCGGTCAACCCATGTAGGAAATACCAGCTGAAACTGCCGTTATGCGAGTTTCGCCAAAACAGAACGCTTCCCCAGTGTCCGTACTCCAATCCCGCGGTCAAATGGCAAAAGTCATCGAACCACAACCGGCTGTGGCTGCCCAAATAGATGAAAAGCGCCAAGGGCAGCAAAGCCAAAAACATGCCGAGCAGCGCGACAACTCTATGCGCGCCGCGCGGCTCTCTCACAGAAGCGTGCTGAGAAATCTCCATCAGCTCACAATCAGCGCGGCGGCTCTGTCTCTACGGTTACGAGCGCAGCACAAAGGCGCGAAAGCTTAGGGCGCCTGGACTTCAATGTCATCTATATCATAAAACAGCAACGGGCAGTCATTGCTCTGCAGGCGCGCGACTTTCAGATAACGCTCCAGATTGAAGGAAAGCGGCGCCACAGCAATCTGTCTGATTCCGGCAGCGCGCTGCTCGATAATGCTGGCGTGGCGCGCGTCAAATTCGCTGGCGTATTGCTGAAACTTCGGCAGCAGCGCGACCTGATCCGCAACGATGCGGGCGCTGAGCGCCAGTACAACCACCAGTACGACGCCTTGCAGCCACCAGCGGACGCGCGCGCTTGCCGCCAAGTGGCCACTGGCGATTGCGTAGCCCAGAAACAGGCCCCAAGCCAAGCCTTGCCAGAGGGTCAGATGCGCGGCAAATGTGAAAGTCCGCGCCGTATCCGTCGGCGTAAAGTAGTGCCCGGCAAATGCGACCGCAGCGATCGCCGTCCAGTTCGCCAAGATCAAGCAGCCCATGCCGATGGTGAATCCGCGAACCTTGGCTGCCGGCAGTTGAGCTAGAAGAAGCCATGCCAGCGCTAGCAGCAGGCTATAGCAGCTGATCCACAGATAGGCCTGCGCGCGCCAATGGACGCTGCGAAATTGCGTCAGCGCGAAGAGCAATAGAATGATGCCCAGCGCGGCCGCCGGCGCCAGAATCCCCCGCTCACGCAAGAGGCCATTGATGCGCTCGCGCCGCCACAGGCACAGCGCCAGGCTCGCGATAAGCGCGGCATTGCCAAGAATGACCAGGAAATAAGCGGCGCTGAATCGACCGAGCAGGCTCGCATCCGCGCTCTGATGCTGCCAAATCATAGGCAGCAACAAGAGTTGCGCCAGCAGTCCGAAGCGCAGCGGATTGCGCTGAAGCCGGACTGAGTCGCCGCTGTCGGGCGCCGCTCTTTTGACCAGGGAGAGAGCCAAGAACATTCCCGCCGCCAAGAGTAAGGCAAAACTCGCCAACAGTTCAGGATCGCTAACGCGGTCAAACCAGGTCTGTACGGTCTGCGCCAAAAGCTGCTCGGGGGCGCGGCGCAAGAGCTCAGGGCTCCTGGCTCGCTCCCAAGCCACGCGATGAGCCACGCCAGGCGCCGTGACGATCACCAGCATGCCAGCGATTGTCGCCAGCCAGCCCGCGCCCGCTACTGCCAGTCGATTGCCCCCGCTGCGAGATCGGGTCAGCCAGAGCGCGCCCATAAGCCATGACAAGCAAACGAATTGAGCGATCGCGACGGTCTCCGCGAAGCCAGCGCCGACAAAGCACAGCGCCGCAGCCGCGAGAGCCGGCAGCGCTAAATGCCGCCTTGATGACGCTTGGGCATCCACGCGCAACAGGACCAGCATGAAAAGAGTAAGCGTGACGGCGGATACGCTGTAGCGCACGCTGGCTGCGTACCAGTAGAGCGCGTTTTTGCCGTACAAGCCGCTGCAGATGGCCGCGACCAGCAAAGCCGATAGCGCAATAGCGATGGCTCGCCGCTGCCGCTCGATGATGTTTAGCAGTTGCAAGCCTCTCGCGACTAACATCGCCGTAACAAGGAACCAGCCACCAATTAGAATCGCCGGAAAGAGCGCCGCGACCTCGAAGCCCAGCGGACCGAGCATGTCTCGCAGCGCATAGTCTGAATAACTGCCGTCCCAGCGGTCGCGCCAGTAGAGTACGAATTCCAGCAAGGGCATCTCAGCCGATGTGTGAATATAACAATAGTCGTCGCTCATTGGCCGCGTGTGCAGCCCGAGGAAGGCGAAGAGCGACATTGGCAGCAGCGAAAGCAGTACAACCCCCGCCAGCGCCAGTTTGCGCGCTAGTTCCATGAGGGATTTGCGAATTAGGGGGATCGGCGCTCTCGTCTCAGACGCGCGCCTCAAGCTCGTCAGCGACTACTTCTTCTTCAACGGTGTACATGCGTAAGCCGCCATCATCATCGACATCAATGCGCACGACGCTGGCCAATCCAAACTCGCCGGAAAGAATGCCGTCGGAGAGGCGATCCTCGACTTCATTTTGGATGAGGCGGCGCAGGGGCCGGGCGCCAAACTCGGGATTGTAGCCATTATCCGAAAGCCAATCAATGCCGCCGTCCGACGCCTCCAGCGTGATGGCGTGTTCCAGCAGGCGTTCGCGCACCTTGTCCAATTCGAGATCGACAATCTGTCGGATCTCGTCGCGCGTTAACGAGCGGAAGATAATCGTTGCGTCTACGCGATTAAGGAATTCGGGCCGGAACATCCGCTGGAGCTTGTCAGTCACGTTGCGGCTCATGTCTTGATATTGTTCTTCGTCGAGCTTGCCCTCGTCGAAATGCGTATTGAAGCCCAAGCCGGAATTGGGTTTGATCAACTCGGCGCCGACGTTGCTGGTCATCACGATCATGGCGTTGCGGAAGTCGACGCGGCGGCCGCGCGCGTCGGTCAAGGTGCCTTCTTCCATGACTTGCAGCAGCATATTGAATGCTTCCGGATGCGCTTTTTCCACCTCGTCAAAAACGATGATGCTATAGGGACGGCGGCGCACCGCTTCGGTCAACTGGCCCGCGTCCTCGTAACCGACATAGCCGGGCGGCGCGCCAACCAATCGCGCGACCGAGTGCCGCTCCATGAATTCACTCATATCAAGCTGGATCAAGGCGTCCTCGCTGCCGAAGAGGAACTCGGCCAGGGCTTTTGTCAATTCGGTTTTGCCGACGCCGGTGGGACCCAATAACATGAAGGAACCTATCGGGCGGCGCGGATCTTTCAAGCCGGCGCGCGCGCGGCGCACGGCTTTACTAATGGAGACGATGGCTTCGTGCTGCCCGATGATGCGCTCATGCAGCTTGTCTTCCATCTCCATGAGGCGCTCGCTCTCTTCGTTGGCGATGCGCGTGACCGGAATGCCCGTCCACATCGCCGCCACCTCGGAGATATCGTCGCCAATCAGACGCGGCTGCCCGGTCTCTTCATTCCAATTGAGGCGGATATCGCTCAGCTTGGCATCCAAGGACTCGCGGCGCAGCCGGAGCGAGTCGGCTTCTTCCGGTTCGCCGGCGTCTTCCGCCAATTCGATATCTTCATGAATCTCTTCCAACTCGTCCATCACCCGGCGCACGGCAGCGGCGTCCGGGCTCTTGTACATCCGCAGGCGCGCAGCCGCCTCGTCAATCAGGTCGATCGCTTTATCAGGCAGGAATCGGTCGGGGATGTAGCGAGCGGACAAGTTTGCCGCGGTTTCGATGGCGTCATCCGTGATTTCGACATTATGATGATCTTGATAAGGAAATTTGATGCCCTGCAGAATCTCAATCGTTTCTTCAATCGTAGGTTCCGCCACCTGAATCTGTTGGAAGCGGCGCTCAAGGGCGGCGTCGCTTTCGATATGCTTGCGATATTCGTCCAGCGTTGTGGCGCCGATACATTGGAGCTCGCCGCGCGCCAAAGCCGGCTTGAGAATATTGGCGGCGTCGACGCTGCTGCCAGCCGAGCCCGCGCCCACTAGCATGTGCACTTCGTCGATGAACAGAATGGTATCCGAGGCTTTGAGTTCTTCGATTACGCGCTTGAGGCGTTCTTCGAATTGCCCGCGGTACATCGTGCCTGCGACCAGGGAGCCGACATCCAGCTGCAGCACGCGCTTGCGAAGCAGGGGCTTCGGCGTGTCGCCCTCGACAATGCGCTGCGCCAAACCCTCGACGATCGCGGTCTTGCCGACGCCAGGTTCGCCGATGAGCGCCGGATTGTTCTTGCGCCGGCGGCTCAAGACTTGAATAACCCGTTCGATCTCCATTTCGCGCCCGACAACCGGGTCGAGCTTGCCGCTTTCCGCCAGGCTCGTCAGGTCGGTCGCCAATTGGTCAACGAGTGGCGTGCTGTCTTTGCGCGACTGCCTGCTCTGCGGGCGGTCATGCGTCTTCTGCGCCGACTGCACCGGGCTTTCCTGCAGCACTTTGCTGGTCTGTCTCCGCACTTCCTCCGGGCTTACGCCCAGCCGCCGCAGCACATCCAGCGCGATGCCTTCCTGCTGGCGGACCAAGCCCAGCAACAGATGCTCGGTCCCGATGTAGTGGTGGCCCATGCGGCGCGCTTCGTCTACCGCCAGTTCGAGCACTTTCTTGGTGCCCGGCGACAAATCCAGTTGCGTGTTCGATGTGCGCTCATCGGCTGTGGACAAGCGCGACACAAGCTCTTCCACGCGGCGCGCGTCCAGTCCCAAATCGCGCAGGACGCGCCCGGCAACCCCGCCTTCTTCGCGCATCAAGCCAAGAAGCAGGTGCTCCGTTCCAATCTGATAATGCTGCAGGTGTTCCGCTTCTTCTTGCGCCAGGCTCAGCACACGCCGCGCTCGCTGCGTGAAGCGTTCCATTTTATTTGGCACGGTTTATCCCTCCAACTTCAGCAGCCCGAGATCTGGCAACCCTTCCGTAAGCGTAGCCTAGTTGCAATTATACCAGTAGTTGTTTCCCATCGTGATACGTCTTCTCGATTCTTCGGGACTTATATCCGCCTGGGCGTCGCGCTCCAACCGCTGCGCATATATTAGCGGATGCGCCCTGTATTTTCAACGGAGAGTCAGCCGCATTGATCCACAGCGTCGGGTTAAAAGCAGTCTTAGAATACCCCGGCGGACATAGAATTCGCAGAATTAGCCGTCGATGGGGCGGCGCAGCTTATGAATGATTTCGTCGGGGTCAATGCCCGTGTCAAGGAGGATGCGCCTGACAGCGCCCTCGCGATTCTGAAGCAGACCGAGAAGCAGATGCCTCTCTTCCAGCCGTAGGAAGCCGGTATGCGCGATTTCCTTCAGCGCTTCTTCCAGCGCATCCTTGACCTCGATGGAGAGCTCCACTGGCAGGTGGCTGATTTGACCTGAGGATCGGCTTGTCGACCGCAGGAGAAAGTACTCGATGTTGCTCGAGAATACACGGCGAGAAGGTCCAGGCGCTTCACTTCGCGCTGTGGCCGCCGGCTGCTCTCGCATGAGGGTCGTGTATTGCCGCCGAATCTGATCAGGACTGACATCGAGTTTGCGCAAGATATTGAGCGCAGCGCCGTCTTCCAATCGCAGCAAGCCCAGCAGCAGGTGCTCGCTGCCGATGTAGTTGTGTCCCTGGCGCCGCGCCTCGTCGACCGCCAGCTCGAGCGTTGCCTTGGAGTCGGCAGACAGATCGATTTGGCCTGCGAGCGCCGGTTTCGCCTTGCTTTCGGCTCGTGCCAAGTCTTCAACCTGCGAGCCGTCGATTCCCGCCGCGCTAAGGATTCGCGCCGCGATAGAATCCTCTTCGCTCATAAGACCTAAGAGCAGGTGTTCGGTATCTATTGAGGCGCTTTGCAACGATATTGCCGCTTCCTGCGCCAGGCCCAACACGCGGCGAGCCCGCTGCGTAAATCGTTCCATTTTGTTAGTCAAGTTCGATTTCTCGCGACCGCTGTCCACAACTCTATGGCAAACTCTATGTTAGGAACGGACAGAACAATTCAGAAATAACCGAGCAACGGCAGGCGATTAAGGACATCGGCGCGGATGCTCCCAACATCATACTCTGCGCTGCTTGCGCGTTAGCCGTCGCTTTCAGCCTCGGCGGATGCCTCCGGAGCATCGTCCGGCGCCGATTCGCCGCGCAGCCGGTCCGATTCCTGAATCGCCATCTCCCAATCCAAATCGAGGTATTCAGTCGAATTGACTGATTTCAAACTCAAGCCCAAGCGCCGGTCTTTGATGTCGATTTTTACGATGCGCAATACCAACTCATCGCCGCGATTGACAACCTCGCGCGGATGAGTGACGCGCGCGCCCGACAGCTCGGAAATATGAATCAGCCCCTCGATGGCGTCGTAGTCGGTCAGGCGGGCAAAGGCGCCAAATTTTGTCAGCTTGGTGATGCGGCCGCGCACCAGTTGGCCGCGTCGGAGGGCGGTCGCGACTTCGTCCCAGGGGTCGCGCAAGATGCGCCGCCGGCTCAGCCCGATGCGTTTCGCCTCGGGATTGATGCTGATGACTTCGACCTCAACTTCGTCGCCCACCTTGACCGCCTGGCGCGGATGCGTGATATGCCCCCAAGCCAACTCCGAGAGATGCACCAGCCCTTCGCCGCCGCCGATATCGACAAAGGCGCCGAAGTTTTCCAGGCTGACGACCACCCCTTGCCGGATATCGCCAACCTTCAACTCGGCGATGAGCGCTTCCTTGCGCGCTTGCCGAACATCGCGCAAAGCGGCGCGTTCGGACAGGATCAACCGATTGCGGTGGCGCTCGACTTCCATCACCTTGACGCCGATCGGCTGATTGACCATGGGCCCGTAGCGCTCTTCCGGCGTTTCGCCCGACATGCTTCGCGCCCGGTCTTCCGCCAACTGGCTCTGCGGCACGAAGCCGCGCAACCGCCCGAAGCGCACGATCAGCCCGCCTTTGTTGTAACCGCCGATTGACGCTTCATACACCGCTTTCGACTTGGCGTAATCTTCGGCATTGCGCCAGTCCAGCTCTTCCAGGGCGTGATTAATTGACAGAATCGTTTCGCCGCGATGATTGCGCGGGTTGACGACGTACACATCGACTTCGGCGCCGACCACCAGCGATTCCAGCATTTTGCGCGTCATCAATTCCAATTCGCGGCCCGGCACGATCCCTTGATCGCCGTCGCCGAGGTCAATCTGCACCGCCGTTGGCTTGGTGCTGCTGATGACGCCGCGACAAATCTGCCCGCGCCTGAATCTCGATTCTTCTTCAGCGGGTGGCTGTCGTTCCGCTTTCTTCGATTCAGCGGCAGGCTGCGGCGCGTCCGATTCTTGGGCGGCTTCATCTGCCTCAATGGTGGATTCTGCCGCCGCTTCGCTGGCCTCAGCCGCGGGCGCCACAGAGCCATCGCCGGCAGCAGAGTCTTCAGCATCCGCGTCTTCAATCGCCGCCTGTGTCGATTGCATCGGCTCGCCAGCGATTGGGCTCTCGTCTTCGGCGGAAGACTCGCTTTCCATTGCCGCGTCCGCTGCTTCTTCGACCGCGCTCAGGCCGTCGACGGCAGCGCTTGCCTCGACCGTTTCCGGCTCTTCGTCCGTTGATTCACTGCTGGCGGCCTCGTCGACCGCTTCAACTGGCTCAGCCTCTTTTGCTGGCTTCAACTCGGCGGACGAAGATTCCGCAGTCAGTTCCTCGTCTTTGCCGCGTTCCTCTACACTCATGTCGATTTCCGTTTCAACCTCAAATTGCGCGAAACCATTATAGCCATTGCGCTACGATAGTCAAATGACAAATTGAAAGCGGGAGTGGCTAACTAGGTGGATATGTCTCTGCGTCGAGTGAGACGGGCGAGCCAAGGCTCGTCCCTACAGGCTCCAAAATAGGTAGAACACAGAAGGCGCAGAGATTTTTTAACAAGATCGTAGGCAGCTTAAATCCTCAACAATAGACACTCCCTTGAACGCGATGGACTGCTTTGCGCTGGTTTTGGGATGCGACGCCATCGATCGGGGCCTTTACGGCTTAGCCGACGCGCCTAGGTTGCGCTCGCGCCTTCGAGGCCGGTTCTAGTCAAATCGGTCGACACCTTTGGACCCGCGTTTGGGCTGCGCCGGAAAGGGATCAAATTCGTCGTCATCGTCCGTCTGGGACAGGAAGTCGGCGAAGTCATCGTCCTCGTACTCGGCGTCGTAATACTCGCGAACAGGATAGATCTCTTCGAAAGGTTCGCCAGCGGCTGGCTGTTGCGCGGCTGAATCGGCGAAATCGCTGGCTTGATCGCGGTGACGCGAGAATTCGAGCTGGTCGTCGACTTCGCTTATGACGATCAGATCGCCGGCGCCGAATTCGCCCTGCAAGAGGTGAATGCTCAAGGGATTCTCGATATGCCGTTGAATGGCGCGGCGCAGCGGGCGCGCGCCAAACTGCGAATCGTAGCCCTGCCTCGCCAGCCAGTGGCGCGCCGGCTCCGTCAGATGTATGGCCAAGCCGTGCTCATCCATGCGCTGGGCCAGCTCGCGCAACTGAAGATCAACCATAAGCTCGACCGCCGCCAGCGTGAGAGGCTCAAAAATGATGATTTCATCAATGCGATTCAGGAATTCCGGGCGGAAGGTATCGCGCATCGCCTTCTCGATCTTGCGGTGATCAGCGACCGCTTCATCATCAGGCGGCAAGAAACCCAGCGCGCCGCCATGCCGAGCGAACTCGGTGCCGAGGTTGCTGGTCATGATTAGCACCGTATTGCGGAAGTCAACCGTATGCCCCTGGCCGTCAGTCATGCGGCCATCTTCGAGCACTTGAAGCAGTACGCTCCAGACATCCGGGTGCGCCTTCTCGATCTCGTCGAAGAGGATGACGCGGTAAGGACGGCGGCGGATCGCTTCGGTCAATTGGCCGCCGGCTTCGTAGCCGACATAGCCGGGCGGCGCGCCGAAGAGCCGGCTGACCGTGTGCTTCTCGCGATATTCGCTCATGTCGACGCGGACGAGACTTTCTTCATCCTCAAACATAAATTCAGCCAGCGCCTTTGCCAGTTCCGTTTTGCCGACGCCGCTTGAGCCCAGAAAGATGAAGGAACCGATTGGACGTTTGGGGTCTTTCAAGCCGCTGCGCGCGCGGCGAATGGCATCGGCGAGGGCGGCAATCGCCTTCTCCTGCCCGATGACGCGTTCGTTGATGACCTCTTCCATGCGCAAGAGCTTTTCCGATTCCGTCTCAAGCATGCTCTGTACCGGGATGCCCGTCCACTGCTCAACGACTTGCGCCACATTGTCGGCGGTTACCAGCTCGTCCAGCGTATTCTCCCGCCGCCATTCGTGATGCGCCTGCTCGTATTCTTCCTCCAACTGAATCCGCTGCATCTTGCAATCGGCGGCTCGTTCGTAATCGCGCGATAAGCCCGCCGCTTGCTCTTCCATCGCCAGCTGATCGATGGTTTCGCGCATGCCTTTGAGGTAAGGCGGCATCGAGAAGAGCGCCACACGCAATTTGGCGGAGGCTTCGTCCAGCAGGTCAATCGCCTTGTCCGGCAATTTGCGCTCGGTCAAATAGCGAGCCGAGAGCCGCGCGGCCGCTTCAATCGCGTCATCGGCGATGCTGACGTTGTGGTGCGCTTCGTACCGATCGCGGATGCCGTAAAGCATCTCAATCGTGTCCTCGACATTGGGCTCATCGACAAAGATCGGCGCGAAACGACGATCCAGCGCGCTGTCCTTCTCGATGCGCTGTCGGTATTCGTCTATGGTTGTGGCGCCGACCGTCTGCAGCTCGCCGCGAGCCAGGGCCGGCTTCATCATGTTGCCAGCATCCATCGCGCCCGCCGCCGCCCCGGCGCCGACCACCTGATGCAGCTCGTCAATGAAGAGAATGATCTCGCCTTCCGAGCGCTGTATCTCTTCGATCGTGCCCTTGAGACGTTCTTCAAATTCGCCGCGAAATCGGCTGCCGGCCAGCATGCCGCTCAAGTCGAGGCTGAGCACGCGCTTTCCCAAGAGCAGATCGGGCACATCGTTTGATGCGATCTTTTGCGCCAAGCCTTCGACGATGGCCGTCTTGCCAACGCCGGCGTCTCCGATCAGAACTGGGTTGTTCTTGGTGCGGCGGCTGAGCACTTGAATCACCCGCAGAATCTCGCCGTCGCGCCCGATGACTGGATCCAGCTTGCCTTCCTGCGCCATGCGCGTCAGATCGCGGCTGTACTTTTCAAGCGTGCGGTAGCGGCTCTCGGCTTGCGGATCGGTGACGCGCTGGCCACCGCGGATATCCTTGACGGCATCGGCGACGCGGTCGCGCGTGATATTGTATTCAGCCATCGTGCTGGCCACATCGGTGTTGCGCTCGCTGAGCAGCGCGAGGAAGATGTGCTCGGTGCTGATATATTCGTCGCGGAGCCGGTTCGCCTCCTCGTTGGCGCGGTCAATAGTGCTTTTGAGGCGCGGCGTGATAAAGACTTGGTTGGCGCCCTGGCCGTAAATGGTCGCTGTACGCGGGCTCCCTCGCAAGATATCGTCCACGCGCGAGCGCAGCGCGCCCACGTCGACAGCCAGCCGTTCGAGGATCTGCGGCACAACGCCGTCGCTTTGCTCGAGCAGCGCCAGCAGAAGGTGCTCGGTGTCCACTTGCGAGTGGCCATAACGATGGAGGATTTCGTAGGCGCGGCCCGCGGCGTCTTGCGCGCGCTCGGTGAATCGGTCGAATCGGATCATTGGCCTTCCTTCATTGCCAAGTGAGAAGATTCAGAATCGCGTTTAGGTCATCATCTATTGTATAGCGGCCCGCGAAATCCGCATGGTTTGGCAGCAGAATAAGATGGGCGCGAGCGGCGCTCCGCATTGAAAATGGCCGCACGCGATTTCGTGAAGTCTCAAGTTTCCATTGTTCTCTGTCAGAGCGCCCGTCTTCAAGGTGAGTAACCGATGCAGTATGCAACAGTGGCCAATAGCAGCCGAAGCTGATCATTCGTGACCACTCCAATCCTATGTTGAAATCGCTCTCTTGATACCGACTTCACTTGAAACGTGTCTGCGCCTGTATCGTTTGTCAGTTTATTCAACGTGTCCTTGTGCAAGCGCACTATCCAGAAATAGTTGTTTTTTTCGAAGCGCGACCTCCATCTGCGCAATGGGACAACAATGTGCAAATCTAATTCCCACGCTGCCGATACGTTCAATACGACTGCGGGGCGGGGCTTTGCTATCTCGTGACCCGTTGTTGGCCACTTAGAATTCGGGGAGCCCGGCGAGGGAGTTTGAGCACTGATTGGCGAATTGAAGTTGACAATCCAGATTTCTCCTCTATGCAGAATCTGCTGTTTTCGTGATCGTTTCGGCATCGAAATCCTCGTCGTAGTCGTCAAATATTTCATTTGCTTCGAAAATCTCGAAGTCTTCTTCCGCCGCCAACTCGAAGGCCCGCTCCATTACTGCCCGTCGTTCGTCTTCAGGCATTGCCAGCAAATCATACACGGTCAAATGCTCCGAGTCGGACTGTTCAAACTCTGGTTCCCAAACATCGACTCCGATCTGTGTCATTCGGTCAGGCGCAACCAGGCCCTCGGCGACAGCGCGTTGCGCCATCTGTTTGAGTCGCAGGGGCTCTTCGTCACCGAGATACTCAATCGGCTCGACCGTGCGCCATCCAAGCTTCGATCTCTCAATGTTGAGCGTCTCATAGCAACGCTCCGAAATAATCCTGAGGTCCCTTGCGCGTCGGGCCCACGCAGCCATGCTCAAGCCATACTTTCTTTTGAGCATCATCAATTCACCCCAATCGAGATGTCGCCGTTCGCGACCGAGTTCGTGAAAAGCGTGCTCGGCAGGGACTAAAAGCGCCGCGGCAAATCGGTGCGCGAGGCTTTCGTCGTCTACACCACTATAGGACGTATCCATGACCAAATGTCCAATCTCGCGCGCCAAGTTGAATCGCTTGCGATCTGCGCTGCGGTTTGCATTTATTACGGTAACCGGATTTCCGCCGCACCAGCCGGACAGTCCATCAAATTGTCCGCTCTCATCGTCCCAGCCAATTACGATCACTCCGCGGTCCTCAGCGGTTTGCACAAGATTGTCCAGGGGGCGATTTCCGACTTCCCAGGCCGCCCGCACTTGCTTCGCAATCTCTTCAGCATCTTGGAAGTTTTGCGCCTTGACCGGCGCCGGCAGATCAGGCGGTGAATCGGGATACAATACAGAGTGCAATTCAATCTGCAATTCCGCCAGATCGGCAGCGTATGCCATAACCGCTTCCTGCTTCTTTTTCCCGAATCCGCTCTGCCTTCTAAATGCAGTCCACTGAACTGCGGTTTCCGGTTGATGCAAGAGATACGATCCGGGCACACCGAGCACAGCACTCGCCAGCAACATGAACCGCGCCGTCGGAAAGCTCTTTTCCTTTTCATACTTTGAGATTGCCGCCGCCGTTACCTTGTAGCCGCTCTCGCACAATGCGCGAGCCAACTCCCGTTGCGTCATGCCCGCCAACAGCCGCGCCTGCTTAAGCCTCGCTCCTATCATGTCGGCACCTCCCTTCCGTTGACAAATATACTATTTCCAGTCAAAAAATCAACGCAGTCATTGCGCGACTACGGCTCTGTTGCTTCGCTGAGCAACGGCCAGATACACGCGCTCCAAGCGCTCCGCGATCGAATCCCAGGCATATCGCTCTTTCGCCAGCCGCCGCGCCTTCGCCCCCATCCGCCGACGCAATCCAGCGTCAGTCAGGAGCGTCCGCAGCTTTTCGGCGAAGGCGTCAACCTTTGCCTCAACTACGTAGCCAGCGCCGATTTCAGCCGCCGCATCCAGGTTGCAGCCGGGCGACAGCACAACCGGCAAGCCAGCCGCCAGCGCCTCCAGCGCCGCTATCGGCTGACCCTCGCCAGTGGCGGGCAGGGCGAAAATGTCGGCGGCCGCCAGCGCCCCCAGCCGGGCTGCTCCCTCGAGGTAGCCGGTGAATGTGACGCGCCGGTCGCCGCCAGTCAGGGCGTTCAAGGTCTGCAGCATACCGTCGTCGGGACCTACGATGAGCAGGCGCGCGTCGGCGACATCAGCCGCTTTGAAAGCTTTGATGAGGACATCGACGCCTTTGCGTTTGTGAAGGCGGCCCATGAATAGCACCGCCGGCGCATCCGCCAGACCGAACTGCGCGTGAAAGTCGGCCGCCGCCTTAGTCCTGTCATAGTCTTCAAGCTGTACGCCATTGGGGATGACGCTGAAACGGGTCGGTTGCTGTCGCGCGCCGAAGCGGCGCCACAGCGTCTTTGCTTCCGCGAGTTCCGATTCGCTCAGCGCGCTCACGTGATCAATGCGCGCGGCGACGGCAGGGCTAAGTATCCGATCCCAGGCGGACTTCAAGCTGCCGCGACCGGTGGACAGGTTCAGCGTGCCATGCGGCGACAGTAGCATCGGTTTCACAAGTTGCCGCGCGACCGGCGTCACCAGCAGATTTTCCAGCGTGCGAAACTCGTGCAGGTGCACGATGTCAATGGCGGGCAGAATCACTTCCGCTGTCTTTTTCATGCTGCGCGGCGTCGACAGGTTCAAGCCTCCGCGCAGGCGCTGCGAGACGTTTGGCCGACGCAACACGCGGACGCCGTCGATCCTCTCGTCCAGCGGCCCGCGGTAGCGCCGCCGCTGATCAAGGGCGTCAGTCGTTAGTATCGTCACGTCATGCCCGCGCTCGACCAGTGCCATGGCCATCCCCTCGACCGAGCGCACGACGCCGCCAAAGGCATAAGCGGGCTTGTAATAGGGCGTCACATGCAGAATGCGCACGGCGTCCATCACCAGTTGAATTCAACATCGCGCTGCCAGAAACGCCGCAGGAATCCGCCAGCGGGGAGCGACGCCGCCAGCTGATACAGGACATCCCAATCGTCCGGCTTTAGGACTCGCCCCAGCAGTACGCCGGTTGTATAGACGGCCGCTGCGCCAAGCAATGGCAAGAGGATGAATTGCTCGCGCAGCATGAGCATGGCGAGCGCAGTCGGAACCGCGACCACCATCAGGCGGATGGCGCAGCTGGCGACCTTGCTTCGCTTCCATCCGCAGCCCTGAAAACTCGTGAACAGCAGTCCGACGACCGCGACTTCGCCGATGATCGACGCGATGACGGCGCCGCGCGCGTCTCCCCAGCGGAAGAGTAACAGCGCAGTCAAAGCCACGTTGAGCGCCAAACCCGCGCCGCGAATCAGCAGAAGACGGCGCTGCTGATTTTGAATGAGCAAGCCTTTGCTGAACACGTTTCCAAACATAGTGATGGCGGTGTACCAAATCAGGAGCCGCAAAATGCCGGCCGAGGGCGCGTAGGCTTCGCCCAGCAGCGGAATCATGATTTTGTCCGCCAGAATGCTGATGCTCAGCGCCAGCGGCAAAGCAATGATCAGCATGTAGCGCGCGAGCTTTTCGATCATGCGCCCAAAGACCGGATTTTTTCCATCATCATAATAACGCGCGAGCAGCGGGTAAGCCGCCACCAAGACCGATGTGCTGAAGAGTTCGATCACGCCGAAGTTGATGACGAAGGCGGCCGTGAGGTAACCGGTGACCCGCTCGCCCAGAATCCCGGTCGTGAGCAGTTTATCCGAGTGTTGATATGCCAGCGTCAGAAAGGACGACAGCGCCAAGGGAGCGCTGTTGATGAACAAGGGGCGGGCGATGCGGCGGTCGAAGGGGAACTCGGGCTTGACGCCGGCGCGAAAATTGAGGCTGACCAGAACAACCGATCGCCCCAAGCCAGAGGCGATGGAGGCGCCATAAACGCCCAGCAGTCCCCAGCCGGCTGTCAGCGCCAGCAAAGCCAAGCCTATGCGAATCATGATGTGGACGATCTCGACGAGCGAGGTCTTGGCCATGTCTTCCCGCGCCAGCAGCAGGTCGTAACCCATATTGCCGAAGAGATCAATGAAGAGATTGATGCCAGCCAGCGCGGCAAATGCGCGAACTGTTTCGCTGTAGCCGACGGCGACGCCGTTCATGCCGATGTAGGCGAATAGCGCCAGAATCGTCTGCATGAAGAGCATCGCTGTCCAGTATTTGCCGGCGCTTCTCGGCGCTCGCGCCACATCGCGGATGACGATCAGCCCCATGCCGAAGCTGGCGACAGCGGCCGCGTTCACCATCAGTCCGCCAACCGTGCCGTAGATCCCGTACTCGCTGGGACCCAGCCAGGGCGAAAGCACCAGTTGCCAGCAGTAAAGCGCGCCCTTGCTGATGACGCTGGCGATCATCAATACGCTGACGTTGCGCGCGGCGCGCCGGGCATCACCCCGTGAGACGGTTGCGGAGTCGGACATGCGCGGTCTCGTCATCCAGTCTACAGCAAGAATCTAGCCCAAAGGTCGGCCTAAACCTAGTGGGAATGGATTTGCCCAATCGGCGGACGCGCCGCCTGGGCCCCGATCGCGGCGGTCTAGGGAAGCGCGGCATCATTCGTTATGATTGACCTGACAGCGAAGGAAGCGCAGGTCATCATGTTCGAATCGATGGACGCGGCGCTGGATTACATCTTTGCGACTCGCCGACGGCTGGATGGGGCGCCGCGCGGGCTCGATGAATATACACGCGATATCAGTTTGACGCGCCGATTGCTTGAGCGGGCAAACCTGCTGGAAGTCGAGCGCGATTATGTGGTTGTCACCGGCAGCCGCGGCAAGGGCTCGGTCACGACCATCTTGGCGAAGCTGCTGCAAACGCTGGGGCGCCGCGTGGGCATGATCACCAGCCCGCATCTCGTGCGCTGGAATGAGCGCATACGCGTCGACGGGCGGATGATCCCGACTGACGATTTTCTGCGAATACTCTGCGGTCTGAAGCCGATCATCGACAGCATCACGGCTGAGTTGTCTCCCAGACAGTATCTCAGCCCGCAAGGCCTATTCCTGGCTATCGCGCTGCGCCATTTCCGCGAGCTGGATGTTGACGTTGCCGTCCTGGAGGTCGGGCGAGGCGGGCGCTTTGACGATAACGCCGTCGTTCCGAACAGGTTGGCGCTCTTCGCGCCGATCATGTTGGAACACAAAGCGCTGCTCGGCGCCAGCCTCGAGCGGATCGCCTGGCATAAAGCCGGCATCATCAAAGCCGGCGCCGATGCTTTGTCCCTGCCGCAGGCGCAACCCGTGTTGCGCGCGCTCGCAGCCGAAGCCAAAGAGAAGCGCGCGAATCTCACTTGCCTGTCAGAGTCTGAATTGGCTCAACACTTGGCCGATCGCCCCGAAGGGCTGATGATGCGCCTGCCTCCCTACGACGATCTATTCTTGCCGCTCCTCGGCCGCTATCAGATCGCCAACGCGACGCTGGCGATACGAGCCCTTGAACTGTTTCAGCGACGATCGGGCGCGCATACCACCGGTTCGCCTGCCTTCACTGACGCTGTGCAGCGGGGGCTGCGCGCGGTCAAGTGGCTGGGTCGCGTCCAAAAGTTGGGCGCCGAGCCGGCTGTCTATGTGGATGGCGCGATCACCGTAGCGTCGGCCAAGTCCTTTGTTGCCAGCGTGCGCGAGCGTCTGCGCGATCCAGTGGCGTCGATCCTTGGCGTTCCGCGCGACCGCGACTACGCCGGCGTCTATCGGGTGATGGCGGGCGTCAGCGAATCGCTGATCATCACGGAAACGGACATCAACCCAAACACACGCTTTCCGCCGCGGGGCGAGGCTTTGGCGGCTGCGCAAAGTTTGGATAAGCCGCTCTTCCATACGACGGATCTTCCCAGCGCGCTCGCGATTGCGCGCGAGCAAGCGGGCGCGTCCGGCACGATCCTATTGGCTGTGTCGCTTATGTTGGTCGGCGAGTGCATGCTGATCTGGGATGTCGATACAAGCGTGATTTAGTTGAATTCTGGCTGGCTTGCCGCGCGCTCCGAATCGCCGCTGTTTGACAAAGCTGGGCTTTTTTTATAGGCTTTCGCTTATTGCATCAGCAACTTCCGATTACTCATGGAGGGAAGCGCAATGGAATATCCGAAACAGACGCAGGAGAGCATGGCGGCGCGCGTCATGCGCTTTGAAGAGCTTAAAGCCAAGGGCATTCCCATCATGTTCATCGACAGCATGCTGCCCGGGCACATGCGGATGAATTACGCCGTGATTGGCGATACCGCTTCTGAGAATCCCGACTTCAGCATTCAGCGCGCGATCACCGAGCCGCATCGCTATCAGATCGGCATGGTGTGGGCGCCGCCCGGCTGCGGCCCAGCCTGGCATACGCATGATTATGTCGAATCGTTTTTCATGCTCACCGGTCCCTGGACCTTCTACTGGGGCAATGAAGACGATCCGGAAAAAGTCGAAGGCGAGTTCGTCTTGAAGACATGGGACATGATCTCGCTGCCGCCGGGCATGTATCGCAGCTTCGAATACTCCGGCGACGAGATCGGCTGGATCTACGCCGTGCTCGAGTCGCATGAAGTCTTCGAGGGCAAAGATCCCTACTGGTCGCCGCAGATTGAACAGCAGGCGCAAGCCATCGGCTATGAAGCGGACGCTAAGGGCAAGATGGTGCATCCGCCCGATTACGAGGCGCAGAAAGCCGCGCAAAACGAATATCTATTGAAGACCTTCCGCGATCGGACCGGGGTCGAATTGAAGGACTTCCGTCCGCCGCGCTAAAGCGAGGTGTGAACCCATGAAAACCAGCACGGATAGAATTCTGACGACCCACGTGGGCAGTATGCCGCGGCCGCAATATGTGGTTGATCAGTTGTTCGCGCAGGATCGAGACGAGCAATACGACCAGGCTGAATTCGACCGCGTGATGCGGCAGGCGGTGCGAGAAGTCGCGCAAAGGCAGGTGGAGGCCGGCGTCGATGTCATCAGCGATGGCGAGATGAGCAAGATCAGCTACGTCACCTATATGCGGCATCGCTTCACTGGCTTCGAGATCGCCGATGTGCCGCGCGCCACGCCGCAAGATCTGGACGACTTCCCCGCCTACAAGCAGCGCCTGGCTGAGGCCGGCGGCACGCCCAAGTACCACCGGCCCGTCGTTCGCGACGCGATTACGATCAAGGATCTGGCGCCGCTGGAGAAGGACATCGACAATCTGCTGGCGGCGCAAGCGGCAGCCGGCGCGTCTGAAGCCTTTATGAATTCAGCCTCGCCCGGCGTGGTTTCGGGCTTCCAGCCCAACGAATACTACGCCACAACGGAAGAGTACCTCTGGGCGCTGGCTGAAGTGCTGAAGGTCGAGTACGAGAAGATCAACGAAGCCGGCTTGCTCCTGCAGGTGGACTGTCCCGATCTGGCGATGGGCTGGCATATCCTATTTCGTGATTTGGACATCGCTGCCTTCAAGAAGGCGGCGGCGGCCCAGGTCGAGGCGCTGAACTACGCGCTTTCAAATGTGCCCGCCGAGCGAGCGCGGCTGCATCTCTGCTGGGGCAATTACGAAGGTCCCCATCACCATGATGTCGACCTGGCGGAGATCGTCGATATCGTGCTTGCGGCCAAGCCGCAGGCGATTCAGTTCGAGGCGGCCAACCCCCGCCATCAGCACGAGTGGCAGGTTTGGGCGCAGGCTAATATCCCCGATGACAAGATTCTGATCCCCGGCGCGCTGGACACCACCACCAACTTCATCGAGCATCCGCGCTTGGTGGCTGAGCGCATTGAGCGTTTCGCGAACATCGTCGGCCGCGAGCGCGTCATCGCCGGCACCGATTGCGGCTTCGGCACCTTCGCCGGCTTCGGCGCGATACATCCGGATATCGCCTACGCCAAGCTGCGCTCATTGGCCGAAGGCGCGCGCATCGCCAGCGAGCGCCTCTGGAGTTGAGGCGCGCTCGCAAGGGCTGAAAGTCGAGGCATGTGATGGCGATACGGTACATAAAGCGCGGCAAGACGATTGAACAGAAAGCCGATGCTGACGCCCAGGTGCAGGCGACGGTGCGCGGCATCCTGGCCGACATCGCGGCGCGCAAAGACGAGGCGGTGCGAGAACTATCGGTCAAGTTCGACCACTGGGATCCGCCCAGCTTCCGGCTGAGCGCTGACGAGATTCAGCAGGTCATCGGGACGCTGCCCGAACAGGCGATCACGGACATCCAGTTCGCGCAGGAACAGGTGCGCAATTTCGCCCTGGCGCAGCGGGCGGCGCTGCAAGACATCGAGGTGGAAACGCTGCCCGGCGTCGTCTTGGGGCACAAGAACATCCCCGTGAATCGCGTCGGCTGCTACGTGCCCGGCGGGCGCTACCCCATGGTGGCGTCGGCGCACATGAGCGTGGTTACGGCTAAGGCGGCTGGCGTCAAGGAAATCATCGCCTGTACGCCGCCGATCAAGGGTGAACTGCCGGCCGCCACCATCGCCGCCATCCACTTCGGAGGCGCCGACGAGATCTACATCCTGGGCGGCGTGCAAGCGCTGGCCTCGATGGCTTATGGCGTCTTGGGCATGGAGCCGGTCGATATGCTCGTGGGACCGGGCAACGCATACGTCGCCGAAGCCAAGCGGCAACTCTTCGGTTTGGTGGGCATTGACCTGCTGGCGGGACCAACCGAAGTGCTGATCGTCGCCGATGACAGCGCCGACGCTGAAATGTGCGCCGTTGACCTGCTGGGGCAGGCTGAGCACGGTCCGACTTCGCCGGCTGTGCTGCTAACGACGAGCCAGGCGCTCGCCGAGAGCATCGAAGCCGAGATCGGCCGTCAACTGGAGCGCCTGCCGACGGCCGATTTGGCCGGCGTCGCCTGGCGCGATTATGGCGAGGTCATCCTGGTTGATTCGGACGACGAGATGGCGCAGGTCGCCGATGAGATCGCCAGCGAGCACGTCCAGATTCTGACGCGCGACCCGGACTATTTTCTGGAGAACATGAGCAATTACGGCGCGCTCTTCCTCGGTCCGGAAACGAATGTCGCTTATGGCGACAAGATTATCGGCACCAATCACACGCTGCCGACGAAGAAAGCCGGTCGCTACACCGGCGGCTTGTGGGTGGGCAAGTTCATCAAGACGGTCACCTACCAGCGCGTGACCGAAGCAGCGAGCGTCGTCATCGGCGAGTACGGCAGCCGCCTCTGCGACCTCGAAGGTTTCATGGGGCACAAGGAACAGTGCGATCTGCGCCTGCGGCGGTATGGGGGTGGGGTCACGTAGTGGCGTCTGTGACGTACTTCCGTATCTGCAACCGCCGTTTAGTGTAGGCGACTAACGTATTCCACATGATTTCGCGCTTCGTCGGCAGTGAATACCCTAGCCATTAGTTCGAGATATCTAACAACGACGCCGATTTCGCTATGCTCGCTGGGGATGAATACGATTCCCGCGTGCTGTGCCCCTTCCGCTGCGAGATCGACGTAGTCGCTGTCCATCGTGCAGAGCACGCGCCCAAGTTCAGTAGCCATTTGCAATTGAATTGGGTCGTCCTCGCCTTGAGTTTCAAGCGCTTGCACGGTGATCGTGTCAATGCCGAGTTGATTGAGCTGCCGAGCGATCTCTACGTCCAAATGCTCGTCGAGATAAAATCGAAGCGAATCCTCACTTAATGGTCTCTTCCACGTGCTCGGTAATGTCTGCTTTACTGCCAATTTCCGAGGCATCCATCTTCGTAAAGAGCGATTTGATAAGCTCCGGACGGTCGTCGTTTGAGGCCTCAGTCGCCTCTGATACTGCCAAACGAAAATCGTCGTCCTGCATGTAACGCTGCAAGCGTGAATATAGTGAGTTCTTGTCAGCAAGCACTTTTTCAGCGATCGCTTGGCTCTTGCGTTCGCTTTCGCGCATGTCGGCATCAATCTCGGCTTGATTGCAGTAATAGTAGGCGAGCGCCGCGTGAACCTGTGCGAGCGTAATCTGGAATGCTTCCGCCATCTGCTCTGGGTTGCGCCCGTTCCAGCGCATCGCGCTCACAAGATCCATCACGCGCAATCCGGTGCCGACGATGCAGGGTCGCCCACCCCGAATATTCGGATTGCGATAGATAAGGTCAATGCTCTCAATCTTGTTCATGGTCTGCTCCTGCAAAACTGCCTTGCGCCGCGACTGGCAATTGCATTCTACCAAGGAAGAAGCGGCGCAGTTAGCCCAAGACTGCTTACCGCCTCTGCGACCTCGAAGGTTTCATGGGGCACAAGGAACAGTGCGATCTGCGCCTGCGGCGGTATGGGGGGCTGCTCAAGCCGCCGCAGGGACGGTGTCAGTCAGGGATAGTCGGGTAAAGATACTCTAGACGATTCTCCATATCGGCGGGCGAGTAAATCCGCTTGAATTCAATAAAGTGCGCAGCAAGACTCCGTAGTCTCGATACACGCCGGGAATGAAAACAATACCGGCGTGACTTATGCCTTGGCTGGCCATGCGGATGTAGTCTTTGTCGTAGGTGCATAGGACGCGGCCGGAAGCCCTGGCAAAATCAAGCTGATTCGGATCGCTCTGCCCGAGCCGTTTCAGAGCCGGCGTCGTGACCGTGTCTATTCCTAGTTTGTTCAACCGTTTAGCGACTGCGACTGGCATATTTTCGTCGAAGAAAAGGCGGATGTCGTTCTCAACCAATTTCGTCATCCATTATGGCCAGGACTCGCTTTTCGAAATCGGCGCCTACGCCCGAGATAGCCTTTTGGCAGGCGCGCTGGAGCGAGGCCCGATATTTGCGAAGAGAATTGTCAAATGAGGACCGCAACAGCCTGGATTTCTCTGGTCGGCCCCAGCCTTCCTTTGCCAACTCCAGCCCAATCCGAATATCCTCGCGAATGTCGGCGTCGATTTCAGCTTTACTCTCGTAGTAATAGGCCAGGGCGGCATGCACTTGCGACAAGGAAATGTCGTAATCCTGAGCCAGTTGGTCGGGCTTTCTATCCGCGAAGTCCATCGCCATAACAATGTCGATCACGCGCAATCCGGTGCCGACGATGCAGGGTCGCCCGCCCCGAATATTCGGATTGCGATAGATAAGGTCGATGCTCTCTATCGTGTTCATGGCCGGCTCCTGGCTAAACTCTGTGCAAGAGTTGTACCAGAACATAAGCCCACGAGGTCAAGCCGAGACCGCCCGCCGCTCCTCCACCACGACCGTGCCCGCCATCTTGTCGTGCCATGCCTGCTTCTCACGATCAAATAGCGCCCAGAGGTAACCCAGCAGGAAGATCTGCGAAACGGTGTAACCGAAGACGTTGCGCAGCAGCGCGTCCAATATCTTGATGCGGCCGCCGCGTCTCTTGACTACGCGCAGGCGCAGCATCATCTTGCCCAGCGTCTGCCCATTGAAGCTTACCATCAGCACAACATTGTAAACGGCGCTGACGATCAGATTGACCGTGATGGTAGTGGATTGGAATTGCGAGAAGGCGGCCGACACTGCCGCGCCATCCCCGCTGGCCATGGCGGCATCCAGCGGCGCCAGCGCCCCGCCCGCAATCAGCAGCAGCACTGTGGCGATGCCCACGATGAAGCCGTCAATGATGATCGCCAGCCAGCGCTTGCCGATGGACGCCAGCCGCATATTGGGCGCCGCTATTTCGTCTGCTTCACTTGCTTTGGCTTTGCCCGCTTCATCCGCTTCAGCAGCGACCGAGCGATTCACCTTTTCCATTGGCGCGAAGCCCGCCAACTCATCGACGGCGGCTTGATATCCGAGGTCAATCTCCAGCGCCTTCCGCAAGTAGGCGACGCGGTCGCCTTCGGTTCGCGCTGCTTGCGCCGCCAGGTAATAGGCGTCCGCGCTGGGGTTCTCCTTTAGCTCTTCCTTCACCAGCGCGCGCGCCTCGTCCCGGCGGAAATCATCAAGCGCCCGCTGGATGGTCGCCAATCTGTCGGTCATGCGCCTGTACCGCCTTTCAAATGGGTCTTTCCGCAATGATACTTTATTTTGCCAGGCTTGTGCTATGATTGGGCGCAGTCAGTGAAAGAAGGCGAGAAACGGTGACGCCGGGCGCGAACGCGAGTCTGGGACCATGAGCAACCTCAAACAGAAAATCGGCGCCAGCAAGGCGGGGCGGCGCTTCATCGCGCAGATGCGCCTCTACAACGAGGGCGACTTTTGGAAGCTGCGCGGTTATCTGCGCGCTGGCTACTATGACCTGGCGCTACTGGAGAGCCCGGTCGAGCGGCGCCTGCTCGACTTGAAGGCGACCCGCCGCTTGCACGGCCGTCTGAAAGTCGATCATGTGGAAGTTACCGACGATTACGGCATTCAGTTGCTCATGTCGGGCGAGAAAAACGGGTCTCGGCTGCGGCTGAAGATGAATGTAAATGGTAGCTACCCGCATCAGGTTACGCATTATTCGCTTGAGCCCGTAGCTGGCGAGATTGCGGACGGCGATGAAAGCTAACGAGGCCGGTCAAGTGACGTCTGTGCTGCCGCGCTTGAAGATCAATACGGCGTTGGCGACGCGCATCCTCACCGGTTTCATTCGTGACAGCATTGAGAAAGCGGGCATGAGGCGGGCGGTGATCGGCTTGTCCGGCGGCATCGACTCGGCTGTGTCCGCCTATCTGGCGGCGGAGGCGCTCGGTCGTGACAATGTGCTCGCTTTGCGCATGCCCTACACCACATCGTCGCCCGAGAGCCTGCGTGACGCTGGCGCGGTGATCGAAGACTTGAGCCTGCCGCATCTTACCCTATCCATCAGCGAGATGGCCGATCCATTGATCGAGCGCTTCCCCGCGATGAGCAAATTGCGCAAGGGCAACATCATGGCGCGCTTGCGCATGATCGCGCTTTATGATCAGTCGATGGCTTGGGGCGGGCTGGTCATGGGCACAAGCAATAAGACGGAGTTCCTGCTCGGGTACAGCACCATCTATGGAGACAGCGGCGTCGCCTTGCATCCGATCGCCGACCTCTACAAATGCCAGGTGCGCCAGCTGGCGCGCCACTTGGGCCTGCCGGACGCGATCGTCCGCAAACCGCCATCGGCCGACTTATGGGTCGGGCAGACGGATGAAGACGAGCTAGGCTTCACCTATGACGAAGCCGACCAAGTCCTCTTCCTGCTGGTGGACGAGCGCTACACAGTCGATGAAGCGGCCGCGGAAGGCTTCGAGCGCGACTTCGTGGTCAAGATTTGGGAGCGCGTCAAAGCCAACCACTACAAGCGCACAATGCCCAATATCGCCAAGCTGAGCAAACGCAGCATCGGGCACGATTTCTTGTATTTGCGCGATTATACCGGGCGCGCCGGTCGGGTATGACGGCGCCTACATCCCGTTGACTTTTGTCGGATTGATCTTGTAAATGACGCGCTGCTCCAAGCCTTTGCTCTCCGGATTAAACGAGTAGTAATCATCGTTGCCGGCGTACATGCCGGAGAGCTTGTTGATATGCGCCACCGCCGCGTCCGACTCATCGAATTCGACGACCTGGCCGCGGATCTCGACCCAATGGAAGGCGTTCTCGGGATCGAGCGCCATCACCGTCACTTTTGGATTGGCGCGGATATTGCGGTCCTTACGGCGCCCAACCGCGGAGTTGATCCAGACCTGGTCGCCTTCGAGGCTGGCCCAAACCGGGGTCACTTGAGGCTGCCCATCGGGGTTGCTGGTGGCGAAGGCGACGACGATCGGTCTTTCAAGCAGGTCTTTCACAGTGTCGGGGATTGTTGCTGGCATGGTCCTCTTCTCCTTTTGGCAATTGATAATCGGTTGATTCGTGATTTGCATAGGCCTTTGAGCCCCTCTCATCCTCCAGTGCCGAGCGGGAATTCGCAACCGCTGGCTCTGGCAGCAGGTCCTTCAAGCCGAGCGCGCTATCGGCTTGTGGATCGGCGCCATCCGCCATCTGTTCTTGGTAAAACAAACTCGCCAATACATGCGCAATGTCCTCGCGCAGGCGCTGCTTGAGTTCGCTCTTGCTTTCGCCGGGCAATTGCCCATTTAACGTAAACGTGTATTGTTCTGGCGCCTGCCCGCCAGTCTGTCCCAATTCAGCATCCCAATGATCGACGAGGCGCCAGGCGCCGGCGCGATATTGATACAACTCAAAGAGAATGCGCGTCTCGTCCGCTGGTCCCTCGAAACGAATCTCGAGCGCGATCGGCAGCATCAGGTTTTGACTCTCGATCGGGCCCAGCGCCCGCTTGCTTATGCGCTGCGCAATCGGCAGCATCGCCTTGCGCAATTCACCGCTGGTGTAGCCCGGCGCCCGCTGCAACGCACGATTGAGCATTCCGACGACCTTGTGCGGCATCCACACTTCGGTGCGATTGATGCGGCCGTATACGTCATATTGCACGGTGCGCAGCGCCTTGACCTTCCAGCCGCCCAGCACGGCGCCGCGCTTATCCAGCAGACGCTTGACAACCGCCACTTGGTCCGGCGCGCCTTGCGCTTCGATGCTGTTGTTTTGGGCATGGAACTGCCAGGCTTGGCGGCGCCCCGGCACCGAATTGGGGTCGTGCCAATTGTTCAGCGCGTATGGCGGCTGCCAGGCGCCGAAGCGCGGCGGCCGGCGGAAAACCAGGCGGAAGATCAGGCTGAGCAGCCAGAGGCAAAATAGCGCCAATGCCAGCATCGCGACGGCGCGCAGTATGTCGTCACCGGAGACATGGCCTTCATTCAGTTGGATCCCGCCCGGCAGGAAGTTGACGCCCAGGTTTACGATCGGGATGAAGATATCAAAGGCCGGCTGCGGCGGCTCGCTGGATTCGATTGACGCGTCGCTTTCCAGCGCCTCCAACACGGCTGAGCGATCGATGTTTAGCAACTGGGAATTATCCCGCGCGATGGGGCTATTCGCCAACTCATATTCATCAAGTCCCGCTTCGATTTTGAAGGAGATGATGCCTTCCGCCGGCAGCCTCCCTAGCGGCAACTGAATCGAGAATGCCCGCTCTTCACCGGCTGCTAATGCCGGCAGAATTTCTGTCCTCTCGACGCGACCCGATTGATATTCCGAGACGACAATCCGGGAAGATTCGGCCGCGTCGCCGCCTTGATTGGCTACCGTGAAGCTGACGATCGCGCTCCCGCCATCGGCTGTGTAGCTTACGGTCGGCGGCGAGATCGAGTAATTGCGCGGATCCGCCTGCGCAGCACTCACAATCGGGAAGAGCAAAAGCCAAAGCAGCAGGTTGCGCCGCGTCAATTTCCGACGGGTGACAGCGGCTTTTCCGCGCCTGGGGTGGTAGCGTTTCCGAGTCTCCATTGTGTTATTACTATAGTGTTGATGTTTCGGAATTCCAAGTCTTTCGGCATCTGCCCCTCCGCTGCCAATTGCCGGAGCGCAAATCCGTTTGTACGCTTGGGGCGACTCTGTAACTAGCCCGCCGCCGCCGCTACAGGAGATCCCGCTTCCCAGCATCTTGCTTGTGACCGCTTAAACCGCCAGCCCGATTGAAGAAAGCGAAAGAGATTGCCCTCAGACTCTCAGATTGACGCATTGATCCGCGATCTGTCATACGCAGATTGTTCCCCCGACGCCTACAACGAATACGCGCCAGGCGACGAGAACAACGCCGTCCGCCGGGCGAATCTGCGTCTCTATCTGCGAGCGATGTCGCATCGACGCTCGAACACGCTGCTGGTGATGGAGGCGCCGGGTTATCGCGGCTGCCGGCTAACGGGTGTGCCGGTGACGAGCCGAAAAGTTTTGCTGGAAGGCGTCCCCGCTCTACGCATGTTTGGCCGCGAAGCTGGTTACCGCAATGTCGACGATGCCGGCTTCGAGCGCGTTTACGGCGAGCAGTCGGCGACCATCGTCTGGAACGCGCTCTCCGCGCTGGCGGCGGCGCCGATGATTTGGAATACTTTTCCCTTTCATCCGCATATTGCCGGGCAGCCGCTGAGCAATCGGAAGCCGCGCGCGGACGAGATTAAACTGGGCGCCGTTTTCCTGGCTCGTGCGCTTAGCATTTGGGATTTCGAGCGGATAATCGCCGTCGGCAATGTCGCCTGCGATACGCTGCAAGACTTGGGTTTGGAATGCCAGAAAGTGCGGCATCCGGCGCATGGGGGCAAGCGTGACTTTATCGCCGGGCTAGCGGCGCTGCTCTCAGCCGGCGCTTGATGGCGCGTTGGAATCGGACAACGTTTCTTCCGCCCGATCGTCCGCTTTGCTTGTGGCTGGCTCGGGCGTGCTGCCGCCGCCTTCTTCGTAAACTTCGGCAAAGAGCAATTGCACCGACCCGCCGGGCAGGCGCGCGAGCTCGCCCCCGGCTTCCTGGCCCGCCGCGGACATCAAAGCTTCCGTCTGCGTTTCTGTCGACTCAAAGTAGATTTCCAGTATCCGGTAAATCTCAGGCGATCCTTGCGGGCTGCCAGTCACATGCGCGACTTGTCGGCGCAGGATATTGGGCATGCGTTCGACCAGCGCCAGAAAGTCTTGATAGATGTTCTCGAAGCTGTCGGCGTTTTCCGGCTGGCCAAAGAGAATCATGAACTTGATCATCGCGCTGTCATTCTTTCTTGCGGCTCATAGGCGGATACGATAGGCGACATGTGCGCGATATGCAAGGGAATGGGGCGCCCAGTTCAGCAAAGGCGACCCGCGCCAGCCAGCGCGCGCGCTTGGAATATACTTTCGCGCTGTGGTACAGTCAGCAACATGCGAGACAAAGCCCTTCCCGAAACGCATAGCTGAGGAAACATGCCATGCCCGAACTGAAGGAAATCGGACGTCTGCCCGCCCCATCCGATAACTGCGCGATCGCAATTCGGGACTTGGAGGCCGGCACGATTGTCGAGCACGGAAGCGCGTCTTTCAGTTTATCGCATACGGTGCTAGAGGGGCATCGCTTCGCGATACGGGCCATCCCCCGAGGCGACCGGTTGACATCATGGAGCCAGCGTTTTGGCGTCGCCACGCGCGATATCCGGGCGGGAGATTACGTCATCAACGAGGGCGTCCAAGTCGAATTGGCGCGGCGCGATCTCGACTTTGAGCTGCCGGCGCAACCGAACTTCGACAACATGATTTCGCCTTACGAGTTTGACGAAGCCGCCTTCAAGCCGGCGCCGCCCCTGCCGCGCCATGACGACATGCGCTATTTCCTCGGTTACCCGCGTGCTGGCGGCCGCGGCGTTGGCACGCGCAATATGATTGTCGTCTTAGGCACGTCGTCGCTGACGGCCGGCTTCGTGCGAACCCTGGCGCAACTGACGGCTGATATGGCGGACAAATACGCCAATGTCGATGGCATCGTGCCGGTCGCGCATACCGAGGGCGGGCACAGCGACCCCAACAATCGCGAGCTATTGCTGCGAACCCTGGCCGGCTTCGTCGTGCATCCCAATGTTGGCGCCATCGCCGCCATCGATTACGGCAGCGAGCCAGTCAACAATGACGACCTGCGCGCATATCTGCTTCAAAACGACTATCCGCTCGCCGATGTCCCCCATCGCTTTTATTCGCTCAAACGCAGCTTCGAGGACAATGTCGCCTGGTTCAAGGACCTGCTGGCGGAATGGCTGCCGCTGGTGAACAGCTGCGAACGCAGCCCGCAGCCCCTCAGCCAATTGCGGATCGCCTTGCAATGCGGCGGATCTGACACCTTCTCGGGCGTCAGCGGCAACCCGCTGGCCGCCTGGGTGGCGAAGGAAGTCATTCGCTACGGCGGCTCGGCCAACTTGGGCGAAACCGATGAGTTGATCGGCGCCGAGTCTTACGTGCTGGACAAAGTCGAGCGCATCGAAAGCGCGCGCAAGTTCTTGACGATGGTGGAGCGCTTCAAAGAGCGGCTCGGCTGGCATGGACAAACGGCGGAGGGCAATCCCTCCGGCGGCAACAAATATCGCGGGCTTTACAATATCTATCTGAAGTCGCTGGGGGCGGCGGCCAAGCGCCACCCGGACGCGCCCCTGCACGATGTGATCGACTACAGCGAGCGCATGACCAGCGGCGGCTTCTACTTTATGGACAGCCCGGGCAACGACCTGGAGAGCGTGGCCGGGCAGGTCGCTAGCGGCAGCAACCTCATCTTCTTCATCACGGGCAATGGCTCGATCACCAATTTCCCCTTCGTGCCCACCATCAAGTTTGTGACGACAAGCGCGCGTTACCAACTGCTGCGGAACGAGATGGATGTGAACGCCGGCGAGTATATTGACGGGACGCCTATGGATGAGTTGGGCGCCCGCACGCTTGATCTGACGGTTGATGTGGCGAGCGGGGGGCGATCGGCGGGGGAGAAAGCCGGGCATTACCAAGTGCAGATCTGGCGCGATTGGCAGCAGACCCGCCCGGCAAACGTGACTTGGATGGAGGAAACAAGTTATGCGGGCGCGCCGCTCTCTATTCCGCATGATGTAGAGGCGCCCCAGGTCCAGATTCCGGCCTACAATGTGAAAGGACAGTGGACGACTGAGCAGATCGCGCTCGTCATGCCGACCAGCCTCTGCTCGGGGCAAATCGCCAAAATGACGACGGACTCGCTGAACGCTGAAGGGCTGGCGCAGGCGGCCGGGCTCTCGCGCTTCGCCACGCTCGTCCACACGGAAGGCTGCGGCGGCAGCGTCGTGCCTGAGTACAAAGATATGCAGATCGGTTACCTGCAGCATCCCAAGCTGCGCCATGTCTTGCTGCTCGAGCACGGCTGCGAGATCACGCACAACAGCTATTTTCGCGGCTTGCTGGTTGAGCGGGGCCTCGACCCGGAGGATTACGGCTGGGCCAGCATTCAACTCGACGGCGGCATTGACGCGGTCATGCGCAAGATCGGGCGCTGGTTCAGCCAGCGGCTGCGCGACGATGAGCTGCCGTCACGTAAAGTGGCTGGCGCGGAAGCGATTCGCATTGGCTTGCTGACGCAGGGAGCGCCGCCCATGCACGCAGCGCGGGGCTTGGCGACGCTGTGCAAAACTATCGTCGCCGGCGGCGGCACGACTGTGGCATCGGACAAAGACGTCCTGTTTAGCGGACCCTTTGCGGAAGAACTGGGCATCTCGGGCGCGCCGGACGCGACCCTGGGTTATGGCCAGCGAGCGAACTTGCCCGGCTTTCACATCATGGCAAACCCGCGCCAGCACTGGAGCGAGACGCTCGCCGGATTGGGCGCCAGCGGTATTGAGCTGATACTCGGCTATGTCGATGGCTATCTGCTCGCCGGGCATCCGCTGGTGCCCGTGCTCCAGGTCAGCGGCGGCGCTGCGTCGGCGAATGATTTGGACGCTGTGTTGTCCGAGAGCGATAATGTATCGGAGCGATTGTTTGATCTCATAGTTTCAACGTTAGAGGGCGACCATCAGCCCCGGCATCAACTGATCGGCACGGAGGACTTCCAGGTGACGCGAGGCGTCCTCGGCGTTTCCTTTTGAGTAGTCGCGAGTCCCGCGGCGCCGCATCAGCCGCGCCGAATGGCGAGCTCGCGCCAGAAGTTCACGATCCTCTCAATGAGTATCGCCTCGGTGATATAGGTCGCGTCAAATTCGACAACGTCCTCAACGTCGCGGATCCGCCATTCCCGCTGCAACTCGCCGATCGCGCGCGCGCGCTCGACCGGATCATGGTAGCGCGCGCCGAGCGTGAGGTGGATGCGCCGCAGAATCGAATCGAGGGAGGCCACCAGGCAGACGATCACGCCGTTTCGCTGCAATTCCGCCAGATGCCCGCTATTCAGCAGCGTGCTGCCGGACACGCGGATGCAGGCGCGGCGATGCAGAACAATCTCGTCCATGATCTGTGTCTCGATCGCCTTCATGCGGCGTTCGCCGTAGAGCTGTCGTATCTGCTCGATGGTGTCGCCCAGACGATCTTCAATCTCCCGTTCGACATCGATCATTTCCAAACCGAGCCGCAGCGCCAACTCGCGCGCGATCCTGGGTCGATTGGGTTCGAGATAACCGGTGACGATCAAATTGAGATCGCCATGCAGGGGAAAGTCACGCGCCTCCATCGCGCCAACCCGGATACCACCCGTCGAGGATCGCTGGCAATTCGTCCAGCGTGTCCAGGCGTTCTTGCGGCTGCGCCAGATCGCCGTTGTCGAAGGCGCGATCGGTGATTCGAAGTATCGCGCGCATCCCGACCGCCTGCGCGCCCGCAATATCCGCCTCCGGGTTGTCGCCTACGAATACCGTCTCGGCCGGCGCCGTGCCCATGCGCTCCAGAGCCGCATTGAATATGCGCGCGTGCGGCTTTATGTAGCCGACATCGGCCGCGGACAGGCGACAGTCAGGGAAGTACTCCAGCAGACCATGCGTCGCCAATTCGGCGTCGCGCATGAACATCGGCTGCGCGGCATTGGTCACGATCCCTAGTTTGATGCCCGCGGCGCGCAGAACTCGCAGCGCCGGCGGCACATCGGGGAAGACGACAACGCCTGGCGCGACGTCCATGCGGTATACCCGAATGAGCTCGTCGGCGTCCAGCAAACGCGCGGGGACGCCCAGCTCATCCAGTGACGACATGAGGATGCTCGGCATGTGAGGCGCGCGCAGGCTGATGCGCGCTTTCGCCCAGGCTTCGCGCGTATTCTGGAGAAAGACCTCGACCAGCGCGTCGGTCTTAATCAAGCGGACGCGCTCGCTATGGCAAAGGTAGTCGGCGACGCGCGACAGCCGCGCCGATTCGATTTCTCGCCAGGGTAGCCGTACGCTGCTCCAGTCGACCAGCGTGTCATCAAAGTCGAAGAGCAGGCCCCCTAAGCGGACGCCCATGTTTCGCTAGCCTCCGGCTCGCTGGGCGGCGCGTTTTGCCTTCCTTTCGAGGGCTTTGCGGCGGCGCTCTTCGCGCTTGGCTTCGTCTTCATTCCAAGGCGTGGGCCCAGCGGACGGCGGTGGCGCTTCTGCCTTGACCGGCGCCGGCTCGGTCGCTGCCACAGCCGGTTCAGCTTTCGGCTCCGGCGCGGCTTCGACCGGTTCAGGCAGCGCCGCATCGTAAGCGAATGACGCAATGGCGGCCGCCGCTTTGTCGTCGTAAATCTCATAGAAGTCTTCGGCAGCGACTGCGTCTTTCATGCGCCAAACCAGCGCCGTCGCTTCCAAGCCGCTTTCGATGCTGTCGTGCTTCGGCGTCCAGCCAAAGCGCTCCCGGATGGCGCTGCTGTCGACTGTGACTTCACGCCCCAGCAGCTTGTCGCGCAGCGACTTTTCACGCAGACTGGCCAGGAAGCCGGCTTTGGCAAAGCCCGGCGCCGCCAGCCCGAGCGCCTGACTCAGGGCGACGCAGAACTCGTCCGGCCTGCTGCGGCTCTCAGCCGCGACGTTGATCGTTTCTACGCCGGCGCGCAGGTCTTCAGATTCCAGCAAGGCGACGATCGCCGCTGCCAGATCATCTTCGTGAATCCAGGAGGCGGGCTGCGTCCCGGCGGGCAGCCGCCGCGAGCGCTTAATCGAATCAGCCAGGGCGGCCGTTTCGGCGCTGGCGCCGCCATAAATGTAGCCGCTGCGAATGATGAAACCGCTCAAGCCGCTCTCGCGAACCAGTGTCTCGGCCGCCAGCATCGGCGCGTAGGCGCCCTCGTGTGTATCGGGATCGCCTTCTTTGGCGGCGCCGCGCGCGCTGTCATACAGATAGGCGAAGCTCAGCGAAATCATGCGTTCGATCTTGTGCCGCGCCGCCGCCACAAGGGCTGCGGTGAAGGCGCGCAACTGGTCGGCATTGTCGGCGAACTGGTCTCCATTGTGGGGCGCGCCGCCGTAGAATTGCGGACCGGCATGGACCAAGGCCTGGGCCTTCGTCATTTGCAGCGTGCTGAGAATCTCGCTCGCGCGGCCGAGGTCGGGGAAGACCGGCAGCGCCCCCGCCATGCGCAGCGCCAAGGCGCCCTCGGCATCGCAGGCGGTGGCCGCGACCTTGTGCCCGCGTTTAAGCAGCGCGCGGACCGTCGCCAAGCCCGCGCCCTCGGCGCCACCCGTGACCAACACGCTAAGTGTTTGATTTGCTTCCGCCATCAGATCGACTTTCTCCAGTTGGGAAATCCCCCGCCATTATGCCACAGATGCGCGGCGGCTGGCATGTCCGTTTGGCGCCTGTTTCGGAGGCCGTCGAATCCTGGAGGCAGCGCGTCCTTGAAGAAGCCGCGACCTGCCGCCTTCGTTGCAAACTTTTGATTGCCCTGGGCAACGACCGTGTATCCATTGACAGCCTCCGGTATCGTCGGTAATATACCCGCGTTTAAGGGGCCTGTAGCTCAGTTGGGAGAGCGCCACAATGGCATTGTGGAAGTCAGGGGTTCGAGTCCCCTCAGGTCCACTGACGAGCTTGATCTCTTAGCCGGATGCGGGAAAGGTCGGTTCCGTGGCGAGACAGAAACGCAGCGTTTGGGAAGAGATGCATGAAGTTGGTCGCCGTATCCTGAAAGAACTCGATGACTTCCTTGACCCCAAGGCGCGGCAGCCGCGCAAGCCGGCGCGCGTGCCCGTGCCGGTCCGTGAAGGGCGCGAACGGCCGCCGGACAAATAGCCAGCCATCGCTCTAAATTGGATTTGCGGCGCAGTTAATCGAACTGCGCTTTTTTCTTGCTCTACGCAGCAGAAAGTTTTGCAGTTGCAACGCCGCGCGATAACTGACATCATCTAGCGACAATGGCATGCCTATGAGACGGGAGGGCGATCATGCCCGAATTCAAGATATTTGACGGACACAACGATACGCTTCTGCGCTTCTACCAGGACGACGACGTTACTTATCAAGACTTCTTTCGCGAGATGGATGGCGGCCATATCGACTTGGTTCGCGCGCGCAAGGGCGGTTTCGCTGGCGGCTTCTTCGCCGTATGGACGCCAAACAAGCAGCGTATCGCGCCCGACAGCATGCCCGATACATCCAAGCCCTTCGCGCCCGCTGCGGTTGACTTCGAGTTCGCGCAGAGCGCGGCGTTGCGGATGTCGGCCGACTTATTCAGATTGGAGGCGGAGTCTGAGGGGCGGGTCAAAATCGTGCGCAGCGCCGCTGAATTACAGCATTGCATCGAGAATGACATCTTCGCCGCCATCCTGCATTTTGAAGGCGCCGAGCCAATCGATGCGGATCTCAACGCGCTGGAAGTCTTTTATCAAGCCGGAATGCGTTCGCTCGGCATCGTTTGGAGCCGGCCCACCATCTTCGCGCATGGCGTGCCGATCGCCTTTCCCTCTTCACCTGATATCGGTCCCGGCTTGACCGACGCTGGCAAACGGCTGGTGCGGCGCTGCAACGAACTCGGCATCCTGATTGACCTGTCGCATATAAACGAGGCCGGCTTCTGGGATGTCGCCTCCATTAGCGACGCGCCCCTGGTCGCCACCCATTCCAACGTCCATGCGCTCTGCCCGATCTCGCGCAACTTGA
>JAPOYS010000069.1 GCA_026706455.1 Chloroflexota bacterium
CCACTACAGGGCCAAAGGGGCCGGGGCTGAGGGGTAGAAAAGCGACCGCCGCGCCATCCACTACAGATCACTATTCGCAGGACCAACTTGACGCTGCCAATTAAAGATTGGCTCAAGGAGATTCGATGGTACTGGATACTGAATATCAGCTAAGTGATCAGCAGATTGCCGCCTATCAGCGGGACGGGCATATCCTGCTCGATGATGTGCTGCCGGCCGAGTACATCCCGCCCTACCACGACGCCATCGCGCAGACGGTGGCGGAGCGCAACAAGGAAACGCGGGCCTTGAAGGACCGCGACACCTACGGCCGCGCTTTCCTGCAGACGACCAATCTCTGGGAATACAACGAGGTCGTCAAGGAATATGTTATGGCGAAGCGCTTCGCCCGCATCGCCGCGCGGCTGATGGGCGTCGAGCGCGCCCGCCTCTATCACGATCAGGCGCTCTTCAAAGAGGCGGGCGGCGGCATCACCCCCTGGCATCAGGACCAGCACTACTGGCCCCTCGCCACGAACAAAACCATCACCATGTGGATGACCCTGGCCGATATCCGCGCCGACATGGGCACGCTGCGCTTCGCCTCCGGCTCCCACGCCGAGGGCTACCTGGGCGACATCCCCATCTCGGACGAATCCGAGGCGCAGCTCCGCGACTTCGTCGAGCGGCAGGGCTTCACGCTGGCGCAAGCCGATGCCATGAGCGCGGGCGCGGCCACCTTCCACAGCGGCTGGACCCTGCACTCGGCGCCGCCCAACTTCTCCGAGCGCATGCGCCCCGCCATGACCGTCATCTACTACGCCGATGGTACGCGCGTGAGCGAACTGGACAACCGTAACCGCATCGTCGATCGCGACCACTGGCTGCCCGGGACCGAGCCGGGCGACCTGGCCGCCTCGCCGCTGAATCCGGTCTTGGGCTAGATCGTGAAAATCACCAAAGTCGAAGCCATCCCCCTCTTTGCCGCCTTCGCCGACGCCTTCGACGGCGGCGTCCCGCCCGAGCTCTCCCAGCCCGCCTTCAGCATGCGGGACAATCCCCTGCTCGGACAGGGCGCGGTCATCGTGCGCGTTGAAACTGACGAGGGGCTGATTGGCATCGGCGAAGCGATGGGACGGCCCGGTCCCCGCGGCACAGCGGCGCATATCAACGAAGTGCTCGCCCCCATGCTGCTCGGCCGCGACCCGCGCCACCACGGCGCCCTCTTCACCGCCATGAACGAGGGCATGCGTTTCGCGCCTATGGGTATCAGCGGCGTCGATTTGGCGCTTTGGGACCTGCGCGGGAAGATCTACGGCGACTCGCTGATGAATCTGCTGGGCGGCGCACTGCGCGAGGCGGTCGACTGCTACGCCAGCCCCATACCCTATATGGCGATGCCGGATGCCTCAGCCGAGAAAGCGCAAGAGTTTCTGCGGGACGGCTTCCGCGCGGTCAAGCTGAAAATCGGGCGCGGCATCAGCAGGGACATCGCCCATGTCGAAGCGGTTCGGGAAGCCACCGGCAGCGACATCAAGCTGCTGGTCGATGCCAACGGCGCCTACACCGTCAGCCAGTCGATCGCGCTGGCCAAGGACCTGGTCAAGCTCGGCGTGTACTGGCTGGAGGAGCCCGTGCACCCGGAGTATCCCGATGACCTGGCGCGGATTCGGCGGCGGGTTGATCTGCCGGTCGTCTCGGGCGAGTGGCTGGGCAGTTGGCTGGGATTCCGCGATCTGCTCAAAGCCGAGGCGGTCGATGTCATCATGCCCAACATCACGCGCTGCGGCGGCATCACCGGCCTGATGAAGATCGTCGATCTGGCGTTGCTGGAAAACGTGACCGTCGCGCCGCATGGCGTAGGCGCCGGCATCGGCATCGCCGCTGCCATCGCTGCCTGCGCCGTCATGCCCAACTTTCTGATCTATGAGTACAACCAGCTCTTTAACCCATTGCGACATACGGTTATGCACGAGCCGATCCAATTTGCCGCCGGCGTCTTGACGCCGAATGCGGGGGAGGGACTGGGCATCAGCTTGAACGAAGCGACAATCGGCCGCTACCGCGCCGACTGACCCTGCTCGCCCGCCTGGATCACGGCGCCATCGCCGAGCGCGATCCACAGTTCGGGCGGCTGGTATAGACCGGTGGTAAAAGTCCTGCGAAGAACTCGCTATACGTCCTAAGTCCTTGAAATTCACCACTCCCTCTAGGATAAACCCGTTGCAAAAAGACTTGTAACGTATTATAACATATCGTACCGTAGTTTAACGTCCGGGTTGAAGATCAAGTGAGGGCGCGGGAAATAATTTAATAGCAGAGGATGCGAGACCCGTCTCCGACGATGAAAGCGACAGTGAGCGCGAATATGAGCTAGAGTCGACTAATCTCAATCATAGCGTGATTGCCCGCCTTGTCAACGAATTCGGCGTCAATTTGATGACTTGTGGACAGAGGAGTGTTAACTATGTTGCCAGAAGCGCGTCGGCGCGCCATCCTAAGCCATCTGTCCCAAATCGGCAGTGGCACTATCCTGGACCTCAGCGCCCGTTATCACGTCTCTACGATGACCATCCGCCGCGATTTGCGGATTCTTCAGCGCGGGGGCTACATCACGATGACGCATGGCGGCGCGGTCTACGATGGCGACGCCTTCCAGCAGAATACGACGCATCATATCGAAAGGGCGACCATCCGCGCGGCCGAGAAGCGCGCTATCGGGCGCTATGTCGCGGCACATTTCGTCGACGACGGCGATGTGCTCTTTCTTGATTCCGGCACGACGGTACGCGCCATCATCCCCTTCTTGCGCGAAAAAGCGAATCTAACCGCCGCCACCAACAGCATGCGAACAATAGAGGCGCTGTTTCGATATTTGCCCGCCAGCGACATTCTGGGCACAGGCGGACTGCTGAGCTCGGGCGCTCAGTCATTCGTAGGGCCGGCCGCCGAGCGATTCTTTGCAGATTTCTTCGCCCGCAAAGCCTTCATCTCCGGCATCGGCTTTTCGATACAGACCGGCCTGGCCGATTCACAACTCCTTGACACTGCGGTGAAGAAAGCCATGGTGCGCTCGGCGGACAGCAGCATCGTCGTCCTCGATTCAAGCAAGCTGGGCGCGACCGCGATGGTGCAAGTGCTGGCGACCGCGGAGATCCAGACCATGGTCACAGATGAAGGCATCGCCGATGCCATGCGGCAAGGGATCCTCGATGCCGGCATTGACCTGCATGTCGCGCCGGTCACCTAGTCCGCTTTGGGTTGAAGCTCTCAAGCGAAAGTGCCCAAGTGACGCATAAGTCAGCGCGGGTGCCCGCTGCCTTATGCGACGCGCTCAAGTTGTAGAGGGCTGCTTGACGGGCTATACTGTTGAGCTAAAGTATTTTTTGCGGGATGAGAGGTGATTTTAGATGGCAAATATAAGTGTAGAGCGAGATGGTCTCGTAGACGGCATGCCGCGCGACGAACGTGGCTATTGGAGGCCGGACAAAGAAATCGTGCCCAACCCTTGGTTCTCCTGGCCGCCGAAGCCGCGTGCAGCCGCGCTATGGTTGAAAGAGTACCTCTGGCCCTACAATATTCTATTCATGATTGTGGCGATACTGACTTGGCTTTACCTGACGCCGGAAATGTCGCGGATGACCGAATTCCGCGCCGGCTGGATCCTCGAAATCTTCCTTCGCAACCAGATCATGTTGATTGCCTACGCCTCAGTGCTCCATGTAAGCATGTGGACAATGAAGACGCAGGGATATCGATACAAGTTGTCGCTAAATTGGATGAGCAAGAGTCGAAAATTCCTCTGGAACGATCAAGTGCGCGACAATATGTTCTGGACTATCGTCAGCGCCGGCACGATATGGACGGGATTTGAAGTGATCATGCACTATGCCTACGCCAACGGCTTCATCTCATTTATCAACCCGCGCGAGCAGCCGATCGCCTTCGCTCTGATCCTCTTCCTGTCGCCGCTTTGGTACAATTTTTATTTCTATTGGGGGCACCGCCTGCTGCACGTGAAGTTTCTTTACCGAGCGGTGCATCATGTGCATCACAGGAATATCGAAGTCGGACCCTGGTCCGGCCTGTCGCAACACCCGATTGAACATGTCGTGATGTACGCGAGCATGCTGATCC
>JAPOYS010000188.1:0-1350 GCA_026706455.1 Chloroflexota bacterium
CAGCGGCAGCGGGCGACCAGATTGGTCGCCCCTACGAGGCTCGCTTCTTTCGCATGACTAACTTGGTACTGCTGAGAAGGTGAATCTGATGAGGATTGCCTGCTGCATTTGGGCATTGAGCGGAAGTGAAGTCGAGACCTTGAGACAGGTCCGAGATCTCGGCTTCGACTGCGTCGACATCCAGCCGGCGCATCAGCGAACGCTGGAGGCGCGGTTGCTGGCGCAGGAGCTGGCGCTGCCCGTCTCTTGCCTTGGCGCTTCATTCGCGCTGCCGGCTGGCGCCGCGCTTGACCATGCGATAGAGAGCCGGCGCGAGCTTGCCATCGACCACGTCCGTTCAACGATTGAACACGGCGCCGACATTGGTGCTGAGACCGTCTACGTCATCCCAAGCATGGACGCCGGACCTGAAGCCATGGACCGCTTTCGAGACTCGCTCGCGCGCCTGGCCGCCAGCGCCGCTGAACGCGACATCAAGCTCGCCATTGAGCATTTTCCGGGCACGGCGCTGCCCACGGCCTCCGAGACGCTGGAATTCATCCACAGCGCAGGCCAGGACAATCTCTACTTGCTCTACGATAGCGGGCACATTCAGATTTCAGGCGAAGACCCGGCGACTGCAATTGCGAATGCCGGTGATAGACTGGGTTATGTTCACCTCGACGACAACGATGGCGTCAATGACTTGCATTGGTCCTTGCTTGAGGGCGTGATGACCCTTGAGTCGCTGGTGGAGACGCTGCGCGCGCTGGACGCCATCGGCTATCAGGGCGCCTTGAGCCTCGAGCTAAGCCCGGCGCTCGCCAAGCCAGCCAAAGCCCTGAGCGAAAGCCGCGATGTCTTGCTGCGCGCCCGGCACCGCGCTTGGCTGCCAGGCCAAACCCGCTCTCCATAGCGCGCGCCCACAATTGTTCATTGCAGACTTGCAAAAAAGTCATTATATTAGGCGCTGAAAATTTGGAAGCGGCGGCATTCGTTTCGCATTTGCATAGCCATTTCAAGCGCGGACGCCGCCAATGTGCAGCTGGCACAGAACGAATCGGACCGTCAATCGCAAGGAGCAAGAGGGTGCAGCCGGACGCGCAAGCATCGGTCTCACCAGCCTGATGGCGCGCGGCATCGTTTGCAGTTAGGCGAATCTTTTGTATCCGTATTCTCTACTGAAAGGAGAATCTCGTGTTTGGAAGACGAACACTCCTATTGATTATTCTGGCGGTTGTGCTGGCGCTCGTGCCACTGTCGCTGACGGCGACGGCGCAGAACCCCGATTGCGAAGGCGACGTGACGCTGACCTACTGGCATCACTGGGGCGGCAACCGCATCCCGCTGCAAGAACATCAAGTCGCCGCT
>JAPOYS010000188.1:1527-3374 GCA_026706455.1 Chloroflexota bacterium
GGCTGCCGATGGCGTCGACCCCGCCATTTTCCACCCTTCGGAATTTGCCGGCACGCAGTTCAATGGCAAGACCTGGCTGCTGCCGCTTCCCGGTGGCGGCGCTTACAACATCGTCTGGTACAACACAGATCACTTCGCCGAAGCCGGCATCGAGAGCTTCCCCGAGACTTGGGACGAAATGCTTGACGTGGCGGAGACTCTGCGTTTGGGAGACGGCGAATTCCTGGAGCGCATCGGCATGAATGCGCAATCAACAAGCGGCACGAGCGCTTTCCACACCTGGTACAATGCCAATGGCGGCGACTGGATTACGCCCGACCTGCGCACGATTACCATCAACAACGAGGCGGGCGCGCAAGCGCTTGAGTTCATGCAAGCGGTTGCCGAAATCAATTACGGCATCGAAGAAGTGAACGCCTTCTGGGAGATGGCGGGCGAGTTCGACCAGGGTCCGCTGATCCAGGGTCTGGTTTCTATGGAGACCAACGGCTCCTGGACGCTGTTCCAAGTCGAAGATCATGCCGAGTCGCTGAACTACGATGTCGCGCCGATTCCCTATGGACCGAGCGGCAGCGCCGACCGTCGGGGTTCCGCGCACGGTGGCTGGGGCTATATGATCCCCAAGAATGCCGCGCACCCGGATGAAGCCTGGAAGCTGGTCAAGTGGCTGACCACCGAGGTCGAAGGGGATGGCGCATGCTGGTTTATCCAGCAGCAGCAGCGTCCCTCGCCGCTGGTGGAATGCAACGGCTATGAGAAGGATGGCGTTGTGCATCCGCGGGCGGAAGCGCTCCTGGGCGTAGCCGCGCTGGATTATCTGGTGCCCGTCTCGCCAGTGCAGCCCGAAGCCAACCAGATCATCAACCGCATGGTGGAAGATGTGCTCTTCGGCGATAGCACGATTGAAGACGCTCTGGCCAGTGCCGAAGCCGAAATCCAAGGTTTGCTTGACGCCTTCTGGGAAGAATACGGCTAGACTTCGCGTATCGCGGTATTGGGGCATTTTCGGATGCCCCACCCCAATTTTCTGAACAATTCTGTCCGAGAGCGCGCCTATGGCAACAGCATTTGGTTCACAAATCAGCGCCTTGCGCGGGCGGAGACGCGAACGATGGAGCGACCTCTCGCCCATGCGCAAACGCGAAGCCAAGTTCGGCTTTCTTTTCATCGGACCTTGGATCATCGGCGTCTTGCTCTTTGCGCTCTTTCCTTTTGTCGCATCCTTTGTCTTGAGCTTTACAAAATACAATATCGTGGCGCCGCCAAGATGGGTGGGCGCCGAACATTACGAACATATCTTCACTGATGACCCCTTATTTCTAAAGTCGCTCAAGAACACCGCCGTTTACGTTGGCGGCTCGGTCGCCATCCGCATCGTGCTGGGCTTTGCCCTCGCGCTCTTGCTTAACACCAAGGTGCGCTTTCTCGGCTTGTGGCGAACCCTGTTCTACGTGCCTTCGGTCGTGCCAATCGTAGCGCTCTCGATCGTCTGGCTGTATGTGCTGAATGCGCGCGCCGGCCTGCTCAACTGGTTCCTGGGCTTCTTTGGCATACCGCGCATCCGCTGGTTCGCCGACCCTGATTTCGCTATGCTTGCCTTCTTGATCATGAGTACAACCTGGGTGGGCGTGACCATGGTCATCTTTCTCGCCGGCTTGCAAGGCATCCCCGAGGAATATTACGACGCGGCCAAAATCGACGGCGCCAACATGATGCAGCGGCTGTGGCGCGTCACGATCCCGCTGATGACGCCCACAATCTATCTCAACGTCCTCATCAATATCATCGGGGCTTTTCAGGTCTTCACCCAGGTCTTCATTATGACCGGCGGCGCCCCGCGCGATGCG
>JAPOYS010000188.1:3405-34454 GCA_026706455.1 Chloroflexota bacterium
CTTCACCCAGGTCTTCATTATGACCGGCGGCGCCCCGCGCGATGCGACGCGAACCTACGTCTTGCATCTGTTTGATCACGCATTTCAGTATCTCCCGCCACAAATGGGTTATTCATCGGCTCTCGCCTGGATCCTGTTCATGATCATATTCGCCTTCACGGCTGTCATCGTCGCTTCTTCGCAGCGCTGGGTCTTCTACCAAGGCGGGGAGGAATAGTGGTGGCGTCAACGGATACAGCCCTAATTGATCAGCGCCGCAGCGACGCGCTCACCCGCGCGACGCGGATTGTCGGGCGCATTTTGCTTTACGGAATTCTTGTCTTCATGAGCCTGTGGTTCATAGCGCCCTTGTTTTGGATGTTCATGTCTTCTTTTATGCCCTTGGAGCAGGTTGGCGTTTTCCCGGTCGAATGGATTCCACGCGTGTGGCAACCCGAGAACTACACGGACGCGCTCAAGTTTTGGAAGTTCGGCACGACATTTCGCAACACGATGTTTATCACAGTTGTCTCGCTCATCGGCGATATCGGCTCGTGTACGCTGGTGGCATACGGGTTCGCCCGCTTCCGTTTCCCCTTCAGAGATACGCTCTTCTTGATATTGCTGGCGACGCTGATGCTCCCCTTCGCCGTCCGCCTCATTCCCGTGTACGCCGCCTACGACGCCATCGGCTGGATCGACACCTTTTATCCCTTGATCGTACCGAACTTCTTCGGCAACGCCTTCTACATCTTTATCTGTCGGCAGTTCTTCCTCGGCATTCCGCAGGATCTGCTGGACGCGGCCAAGATCGACGGCGCCAGCGAGTTTCGCATCTTCACCCAGGTCATGATTCCCCTAGCCAAGCCGGCCATCGTCGTCATCGCCATCTTGAGCTTCCAAAACAGTTGGAATGATTTTCTGGGTCCGCTGATCTACTTGAAAGATCCGGACCTGCATACGCTCGCCATCGGTCTCTATAAATTCACATCGCTGCCCGGTCAAGGCGGAATATACAACCAGCAGATGGCCGCTTCGGTGATGATGGTTGTGCCCGTGCTCATCGTCTTCTTCCTGTTCCAAAAGCAGTTCATCCAGGGCGCCAATCTCTCCGGCATGAAAGGCTGAGACTCGCGGCGATGCCTTCGCGACCGAATATCCTCTTTGTGCTGGTCGATCAACTGGGCGCGCGCTGGCTGCCCACGTACAGCCACCCGATTGTGCGAAAGCGGCATCCGACGCTCTACAATTTCGCCGATGATCCCAGGACTCGAATAATAGGCTTGACAATCTTGATTGTGCCGAGATTCAAGCGGCTTGCAGGCGAGTTTAGTCAAATGTCATGATCAAATGGCCCAATCCACCACATCGGATTCAACAGTATTGACGGCATAGGAAAGCGAGCAGCGATGGCATCAATTCAGCATTTGAACGCAAGCGGCATTTACCCGCACCTGGCTTTGACCGCCGAGTTGGGTCCTCCACGCAGCGAATGCGGCGTCGGCGCGCTGATGGCCTGGGCTGGCGCCCTTTGGGTCCTTACCTACGTCTCGCATAAATCGGCCAGCGGCGTCGGCACCGGTCTCTACCGCATCAACGAGCGGCTCGAAATGACCAAGCATCCCGCCAGCCATGTTGGCACTTATACCAACCGCATGGCGCACTGGGAATCCAACCAGCTTATCATCGGTCCGCACGTGATTGACGCGCGGGGCAACGTCCGCACCGTTGAAGAACTCCTGGAAGTGCGTATCTGCTCAACCATGCGCCACCTCACCGACCCGGACAACCTGGTTTATATGCTGGGCATGGAAGGCGAATTCTACGAGATGGATGCGCATACGCTGGAGACGCGACTGCTGGCCGACCTGACGATTGAACTCGGCGTCCCCGATCACCAGTATGCGCATTTCAAAGCGGCTTACAGCAACTTCGGCCGGGTGGTCGTCGCCAATAACAGTTACGATGAACGCGATTTCACCGGCGTCGAGGCGGCCGGGCGGCTGGCTGAGTGGGACGGCGAGCGTTGGACGATCATTGAGCGAAACCCCTATATTGAAGTGAACGGACGCGGCGACTTCGCCGGCACGATCTTCGCCATGGGTTGGGACAAACGCTCGGCGCTGCTCAATGTCTACACCGATGCCAATGGCGAGTGGACTCGTTATCGCCTGCCGAAAGCGAGCCACTGCTTCGATCACATGTGGCAGACGGAATGGCCCCGAATCCGCGAGGTCGATCACGAGCGTTTTCTGATGGATTGCCACGGGATGTTTTACGAGCTATCGACTTGGGCGTACGAAAATCGCGTCTGGGGCATCCGACCGATATCGACGCATCTCTGGGTGCATGGCGATTTCTGCACCTATCGCGGCCTGCTCGTTCTCGGCGCGGACAATGCCAGCCCGCATAACGGCGCCAATCACCTGGCCGGCGAACCGCAGTCGGGCTTGTATTTCGGCAAAACTGATGACCTCTGGCAATTCGGCAAGCCAAGCGGCTGGGGCGGCGTCTGGTGGGAAGACAGCGTCGCGGCCGGCGCTGTCTCCGACCCCTACCTGATGACCGGTTTCGACAAGAAGGCGCTGCACCTCAGCAACGATGGCGAGTCGGCGGCGCGCTTCACGCTGGAGATCGACTTTCTAGGCAACGGGAAATGGCAAACCTACGATACCTTTGAGGTACAGGCGCAGGGCTACGCGCATCACGTCTTCCCGGCTGGCTACAGCGCGCACTGGGCTCGCCTGCGCTGCGAGAATGATAGTGTAGCAACAGCTTATTTCACTTATACTTGAAGCATACGGATTGGAAGCGATTAAGGTGGGCAATCATGTTAAATGGCTTTACGAAACTGAGCGATGACCAGCGCAATCAATTCCGCGATGAAGGGTATTTGATAATTCGCAATGCGCTTGATGAAGATACGATCAGCCGGCTCATAGAAACGGGCGACCGTGTCATCGCCACCGATGAGCGCTTCAACCGTTACCAGACCAGCGCGTTCTACGACGGCTTCCGCAATTGCATTACGATGGACGACGCCTTTATTCCGCTGCTGACGAACGAGGTGACGCTGCCGCTGGTGATTCAGTTGCTGGGTTCCAACTTGCAGCTGTCCACCAGCCACCTCATATACCGTCATCCGGACCCGCCGGGCACGCCGGATAGTGTGCGACGCCCGGGATGGCATCGCGACGGCGGAGGCATCTCGCGCGATCTTGGCGCGGCTAACTTCCCGCGCTTGGGCTTGAAATGCGCCTTTTATCTGACCGACCTCAGCGAGCCGCGATCCGGCGTCACCATGTTGGCGGCGGGCAGCAATCGGCTCAAAGAGCGCATTGAGATTCCCGAAGGCGAGACCGATCCCGCGACTGCCATCGAGCCTCTGCTCAGTCCTGGCGATTGCGTCATCTTCGAGTACCGCACCTGGCACGCCGGCGCGCCCAACTTTAGCCCCTTCACCCGCAAATGCGTCATGATCGGATATTGCTATCGCTGGCTGAAGCCGATGGATTTCATCAAGCAAGAGCTTTCATTGCTGGAGAAGCTCACCGAAATTGAGAAATATCTTGTTGGTGAAGAAGTCGATGAGACGCCCGAGTTTCAACCGGGCGGCGGCTACAATCCGCTGAATGAATGGTGCGAAAAACACGGCATAGAACCCGATCGCTTGGGCAATTGACCCGGTGAAAGTTGATGATGCAAATTTCACTAAAGCAACGATTTGTAGGGGTGACAGGCGGGGTGTGTCTACGCGCCCTACCATGTCGCCCAAAACCACAAGTCACAGCGGCAGCGGGCGACCAGATTGGTCGCCCCTACGAGGCTCGCTTCTTTCGCATGACTAACTTGGTACTGCTGAGAAAGAGAACGAGATGAAACAAGACAATCAGATCCCAAGAATGGTCAAAGAAGGCTACTCAGGCGCCGTCCGACCGCCCAAGACCCTACGCATCGATTCAGACTTGGTCATCGTCGGCGGCGGGCTGGCGGGTACCTGCGCGGCGATCACGGCGGCCCGCGCCGGCATCAAGGTCGTCCTGGTCCAGGACCGGCCCGTGCTGGGCGGCAACGCCAGCAGCGAAGTCCGTCTGTGGGCGCTCGGCGCCACCTCGCACATGAACAACAACAATCGTTGGGCGCGCGAGGGCGGCGTCATCGACGAAATCCTCGTGGAAAATATCTATCGCAATCGCGAAGGCAATCCGCTGATCTTCGACACGGTCCTGCTGGAAAAGGTCGTCTCCGAAGACAACATTACGCTGCTGCTCAATACAGCCGCCGTCAGCGTCAGCAAGTCCAATGGCGACACGATCGAAGCCGTCACCGCCTTTTGCAGCCAGAACTCGACGCAATATGAACTCCATGCCCCGCTTTTCTGCGACGCCTCCGGCGACGGCATCGTCGCATTTCAGGCGGGCGCCGCCTTTCGCATGGGCGCCGAATCCAGGGGCGAGTTCGGCGAGAAGTTCGCCCCCAGCAAAGAGTACGGCTACCTCTTGGGTCATTCGATTTATTTCTATTCCAAAGATATCGGCGAGCCGGTCAAGTTTGTGCCGCCGAGTTACGCGCTGGACGACATCACGCAGATCCCGCGCTTCCGCAGCTTCAACACCGCCATCGACGGCTGCCGCCTGTGGTGGATCGAATACGGCGGCCGCCTGGACACGGTGCACGAAACCGAGACCATCAAGTGGCAGCTTTGGAAGGTCGTCTACGGCGTCTGGAACTACATCAAGAATTCCGGCGAGTTTCCCGATGCTGAAACGCTGACGCTTGAATGGGTCGGGCATATACCGGGCAAACGCGAGAGCCGGCGCTTTGAAGGCGATACCATGATGATTCAGCAGGACATCATCGAGCAGCGTCAGCACTATGACGCGATATCCTTTGGCGGCTGGTCGATTGATCTGCACCCGGCCGATGGCGTCTTCAGCGAACTGCCCGGCTGCGATCAATGGCATGCCAAGGGCGTATACCAGGTGCCCTACCGCAGTCAATACAGCAAGAACATTCGCAATCTCTTTATTGCGGGACGCATCATGAGCGCCTCGCATGTCGCCTTCGGCTCGACGCGGGTCATGCTGACGCTGGCTTCGGCTACGCAATCCGCCGGCATGGCGGCCGCCCATTGCGCAAAGCGGGGCTTGCTGCCGCGCGATATCGCCGAGCCGGAAAATGTCAAACTGCTGCAGCGCGACTTGCAGCGCGTCGGCGCGTACATTCCGCAATTCCGATTGGACGACGACGAAAATCTCGTCCGGCGGGCGACGGTGACCGCGTCCAGCAAACTGTGCCTGGAGTCGCTGCCCGATGATGGTCCGCTGCTCGCGCTCGAACGCCCTTATGCCCAGATGCTGCCCGTGCAGCGGGGCCGAATCCCGCGCGTGACGATCACGGTCGACGCTATGGCAGACACGCGACTTGAGGCGCAACTGCGCATGAGCTCCAAGCGCGACAACCACAGTCCGGATGTGATCCTAAAGACGCTGCGCTTCGACTTGGCGGCTGGCGCCGACCAGACGATCGACCTCGATTTCGATCAGCTAGTCGATGAATCGCGTTACGTCTTCGTCTGCATCATGGAGAACCCGGCGCTGCGTCTTCACCTGAGCGAAGCGCGCGTCACCGGCTTGCTCGCGCTCCAATTCTGGCGCCGGCAGGAGCCCTACGAAGACATCGGGGTGGAAGCATTTGAATTCTGGACGCCGCCGCGCCGCCCGCGCGGGCAGAATGTAGCGATGACCTTTTCGCCGCCGATCAACGGCTTCGATCCGCAGAATATCTGCAACGGTCTGGCGCGCCCGGTAGCGGAGGTCAACGCCTGGGTGGCCGACCCGGCCGATGCCGCCCCCAAGCTGGATGTCCAGTGGATTGCGCCGCAGAGCATAAGCCGCGTTACGCTCATGTTCGATACCGATTTCGACCACGCCATGGAAACCGTCCAGCGCGGCCATCCGGAGGATGTCATGCCCTTCGCCGTCAAACACTATCGGCTGCTGAATGGCCAGGGCAAAATCCTGGCGGAAGTGACGGACAATCACCAGACGGTCAACCAAATCCGTTTTGACGAGCCAATCGAAACTGAGCGCTTGCAAGTTGAAATGCTCGAGAGCCAGGGCGAAGCGCCGGCGGCATTGTTTGCACTGCACTGCTACGAATAGTCAGGATGAATGGGAACAATCAGCGATGCAAGTTACCGAACGAGAGCGCTACTTTTTTGATCTAAATGGCTTTCTCTTGCTGAAAGGCGCGCTAGCCCGGCAGGAGGTCGCCGATATCAACGCCGCCATCGACGCGCTGCTGCCGATGCAACCCGGCGAGTGGAAGGGCTATGTTCATGGCCACACCTACGGCGATGACGATGGCATCAACATGCAGCAGATCTACGAAGGCGGCGCGGCTTTCGAAAATCTGATAGACCATCCGTCCTGGATTGACAAAGTCAAGTATTTCGTCGGCGGCGCTGATACCTTTGACTACAATCATGGACCCCTTTTCATTGATGAATGTTTCGCCAATGTTCGCGGACCGGGCGAAGCGATCGGCTTGCATTCCGGCGGCCATGACGGTACCAAGCGTACGCAATTCCGCTACTATAACGGGCGCTTCCATTGCGGGCAGATCAATATTCTGATGGCGCTGACGGACATTGGTCCCGGCGATGGCAACACGATGGTCGTGCCCGCCAGCCACAAAGCGCATTTCCCCCATCCGGACGAGGGCAAACATGGCATGCGCAAGGAGGTCGCCTCTGTTGACCAGGTCGAGGGCGCGGTAAACATCTACATGGAAGCCGGCGACGCGCTGCTCTTTGTGGACGCGCTCTGCCATGGCTCGGCGGAACGCGTCAACCCCGGCGAGCGGCGCATCATCGTTTTCCGCTACGGACCGTCCTGGGGCAACTTCCGCTTCGGCTACCAGGTGTCGAATGAGCTGGCTCAGCGCCTGACGCCAGAACGGCTCCAGATCGTCCGTCCCAATCCACCGCTTATACCGGGATTGACTAGAGAGCGTTACGCCTGAAGCTGGCCTAGTCTGCCTTCGTCCAGTGCCGCGCCGAGACCAGCGCCGGACGGCATCTCATAAAAACCTGCCTGGCAAATCAGCGGTGATTTAAGCAGCATGTTGGCGATCTCGAAGACCGGCGGCTGATATTCCAGCATATATAGATTCGGAATGGCGGCCGCCACCTGAATCGAGGCGGCGATGCAGACGCCCAAGCCCACGCTCAAATGCGGCGCCATCCGCGTGTTGAAGGCTTCCGCCATCGCAGCAATTTTGACCGTTTCTGAGATGCCGGCGCGTCCGACATCCGGCTGCAAGATATCGGCCGCCTTTTGCGTCAGCCAGGGGCGGAATTGGTAGCGCGTGCGCTCGGTCTCGCCGTGAGCAATGGGCACGGCGGCGGCGGCGGCCAGTTGCGCGTGTGACTCGACATCCTCCGGATTGATCGGCGCTTCAAAAAAGCCAACATCAAGCTCGGCCAGCGCCTGACCCAATTGCACGGCTTCATCCAAAGCGTAGACCCAGTGGGCGTCCAAGAGCAGCGTCGTATCGGCGCCCAAGCCCGCGCGCAAAGCCCCTACGCTCGCCGCGTCCTGGCGAACGCCATGCCCGGCCGCCAGCTTGAAGGCGCTAAAGCCTTGGTCGACGTATGCCTGCGCCAGCTCCAGGCGCTCTTCCGGCGTTGGGCGTGGCAAGCCCGAGACATAGCAAGGGACGCGCTCGCGGTAGGCGCCGCCCAACAGTTTATGCGCCGGCTGATCGAGCAGCTTGCCGCGCAAATCCCACAAGGCGATATCGCAAGCGCTGATGGCATCCAGCATGAAACCGCCGTAGTAGCCGCGCTCGCGCATCAGATCGTACATCACATTCCACAGGACATTGCCATCGAGCGGGTCGCATCCAATTAGAACGGGCGCCAGGAGCTGCTCAATGATCGCGCAGACAACTTCGGGCGCGACCGGCGCCAGCGCCTCGCCCCAGCCGACAGCGCCCTCAGCCGTGGTAATCTTGACGAATGCGGTCTCGAAGTAGGCGGAATAGAGCGCGCGATAGGGCGGACGCGTGAAGTAGGCGGCGGGATCGGCCATCTCGGGCAAAGAGCCAAGGTAAGCCTCGTCGCGTTTGATGCGGACGGGAATTGCCTCGACTTTGCTCACGCACATGTCTTGTCGCCTCCGCTGCGCTCAACTATGGATTCGAGCCGGTATGGAGGTTATAGTGTAAGAGATGCGGCTGCGAAGCGCAATGCAATCGGCGCAGCGAGGAGGCAGGTTCGGTGTTGGCGGGCATCTATCAGATTCTACAGACGCCATTTGACGACGATGGCGCAATCGATTGGGCGAGCTTCGCCAATCAGATTGAATACAGCCTAAGCGCCGGCGCGCATGGCTTGGTTGCGCCAGCGCTCGCGAGCGAGTTCTTCACGCTCAGCGATTCGGAACGCCGGGCAGTGGTGGAATTTTGCAGCGAGGCGATCGCCGGGCGCGTGCCCTTCGTCGTCGGCGTACAAGGCTTGACGGGGCCGATCGCGCTCGAATTCGCCCAGCAGGCCTGCGAATGCGACGCAACCGCGCTCATGGCGATGCCTCCCTATCTGCGCAAAGCCTCCAAGCCCGATCTGCGCGAGTACTACCGGGCGCTGGCGCAATTCGACCGTCCGCTGATCATTCAGAACGCGCCCGCGCCGATTGGCACGCCGTTGTCCCCGCGCGAACTGGTGGATCTGCTGGCGGCGGAAGACAATATCCTCTACATCAAAGAAGAGACGAACCCGATCTTGCAGCACATCGGCGAGATCATCGCGCTGGACCAAGGCGCCTGCGCCGGCGTCTTCGGCGGCGCCAACGGCACATATCTCATCGACGAGTTGAAGCGCGGCGCCTGCGGCAACATGCCGGCTGGCGGATTAGTCGACGCGCAAGTCAAGATTTACAACCTGTATCGCGGCGGCCGAATCCAAGAGGCGGAAAGCCTCAGCCACAGGCTGCTGCCACTGCTGAATTTCGCGACGGTATACGGCGTTTCCTTCCACAAATATGTCATGTGGCGCCGCGGCATTCTCGGCTCGCCCCAGGTTCGCGATCCCCAGAAGATCAGCCTGAACGCCGATGACATCAGCGCGATCGAAGGCTTATGGCATCTTGTGGCCGATTACACGATCGAGCTCTATCCCTTCGTCTAGCGCGGCTAGTAGGCCCAGGTTCGCGGCAGCGGTCGCTCCATCGCCAGCAGCCGCGTGAGCAGCAGCTTGCGGCAGCGAGCTAGCTCCGGCTGATACTCGCGCAACTCGGCCAGGTCCTGGTAGGCCCCCGGATCCGTCGCCAGATCCCAGAGGCATTCGCGCCCGTCGATGTGAATCAAATACTGAAACTGCGGACTTCGCAGGCTCTTCCAGCCGGCGGCTTCCGTCAGCGCGGCATCCTTCCGGCGCGCGTCCCCATCGCCTCGCAGGACGCCGGCCAGACTCTCGCCTTGCATGATCGACGGCTGCGGTATCGCCGCCAATTCCAGCAGGGTTGGCACGATATCGACGGCTTCAGCCAAGCCTTCATACTCGCCGCCCGCGGGCATGCCCGGCGCGTCAATGATCAAGGGCACGCGGCTGACGACATCGGGCGCGGGATAGCCCTTGCCATAACGCAGATGCTCCCCGAGCCATTCGCCATGATCGGATGTGAAGACGACGATCGTTTCATCGCGCTTCCCGCAGGCCTCTAACGCGGCCAGGATGCGCCCGACATAATCGTCGACCTCGCTGATCATGGCGTAGTAGCCGTGCCTGGCGCCCCGCAACTGGTCGTCCGAGTACAGCGCGTCGGGGGCGGCCGGTCGCTGTCGATCAATCTCAGGCGGAAATGAGGGAATGGACAAGGCGGACGCGTCGTATAAATCGAGGTAGCTCTGCGGGACTATCCAGGGCGCGTGCGGCGAATAAAAGCCAGCGATGCACAAGAAGGGCTCGTCACGCGCTTGCCGGATGAATTCAATCGTCCGCTCGCCGACGAAGGCGCTGTGCGTCAGGTTATCGTCGGCGGCGCAGGGAATGGGACCGGCGAAATCGAAGCGTCCTTTCGGATCGCCCCGATGTACAATATCGTCCTCAATTCCCAGCGCCTCCTGCCAGACGCGCGTCCCCGGCGGGACTCCGGCGCTGATGGCATCCATCTGTTCGGGCGCCCGGGCGCGCGCCCAGGCGCGATAGGCGTCCTCATAGACGCCGGGCTCGTCGGCGATCTCCAGATGGTCAAAGCCATAGGACGGGTGCGGCAGCGTGTGATCACGATTGGCGTGCGGCAAGAAGTGCAGTTTGCCGATGTTGGCTCTTCGGTAGCCATATTGCTTGAGCGCCTGTGGCAGCGTCAGCGTGTCTTCCGGCACGGGAACGCCCATCCGCGTGATGCCCAGGCTCGACGGATACTGGCTCGAAAACATGCTGACGCGGCTGGGCATGCAGACTGGATTCTGGACAAAATGATGGCTGAAGTTGCATCCGCGCGCCGCCAGCGCATCCAGGTTCGGCGTGATGATCTCGTCATTGCCGTTGACGCCAAGCGCGTCCCAGCGCTGCTGATCGGTGTACAAAATGAGTATGTTCGGACGCTTCACGGCAAGCCTCTTCTATCGACGGTCCCGCCATATTGTAGCGCCGGCGCAGCCGCGAGGCGAACGCTGCGGCTTGTCGGCGAGTGTCTATTGTTGAGGATTTAAGCTGCCTACGATCTTGTCAAAAATCTCTGCTCCTTCTGTGTTCTCCCTATTTTGGAGCCTTATAGGGGCGAGCCTTGGCTCGCCCGTCTCACTCGAAGCAGAGACATATCCACCTATTTAGCCACTCCCGCTTGTCGGCGGAAGAAGAAGAAAGCCATGATGATAAGGGGTATGAAGCCGATGTAGCGACGCCTGCGATTCTGGACATATAATTTAAGCTGTTGGCAAGTCGTCCTTCAAGCGCAAGGGAAGAGAACCGTGATAGCCAATTTCGAGAACATCACCGAGGTGAAACACTCGCAGGAAGCTTTTGATCAGGCTTTTCGCGACAACCTCTATTACACCCGCGGTCAAGCGATCTACACCGCCACCCAGCATGATCTGTACTTCGCGCTCGCCCACACCGTCCGCGATTATATGATGTATTACTGGCAGCAGAACGTCGATTGCTACTTCCGGCAAAATCCCAAATTCGTCTATTACCTGTCGGCTGAATACCTGGTGGGCCAGCAATTGGAAAAGAATCTGCTGTATACGGATACCGCCGCGCTCGCCCAAGACACTATGCGGCGCCACAACATCGACTTGGCGGAGCTCTGCAAGCACGATATCGAACCGGGTTTGGGCAACGGCGGCTTGGGTCGCTTGTCGGCCTGCTTTATGGATTCGCTCGCCACGCTCAACATCCCGGCAGTAGGATACGGCATACGTTACGAATACGGCATTTTCCGGCAATCTTTCCGCGATGGCTGGCAAATCGAGAGTCCCGATGAATGGCTCTACTTCGGCAATCCCTGGGAATTCCCGCAGCCGGATGACATGGTCGAGGTCGGCTTCGGCGGCTGGACCGATAGCTATACCGATGATGACGGCAATTACCGCGTGCGCTGGGTCCCGGCACAGACGATCATGGGCCAGCCCTATCATACGCTCGTGCCCGGTTACAAGACCAAGACCGTCAATATGCTGCGGCTCTGGAGCGCCCGCGCCACCCGCGAATTCGACTTGCAACTATTTGATGTTGGCGATTACTCGCGGGCGGTCGAGCAGAAGACGAGCTCGGAAAACGTCACCAAGGTGCTCTACCCCAACGACAATACGCCGCAAGGCAAGGAGCTGCGCCTCAAGCAGCAGTACTTCTTCGTCGCCTGCTCGCTGAACAATATCATCAAGCGCTTTATGATCAAGAATGTGGAATGGGAAGAACTGCCTGCGGTGGCGGTCATCCAGTTGAATGATTCGCATCCGGTCATCGCCATCGCCGAATTCATGCGGCTGCTGGTCGACCAATATCATTTGGAATGGGAGCGCGCCTGGAATATCACAACGCGCGTCTTTGCCTCGACGCAACATACCTTGCTGCCGGAAGCGCTCGAGAAATGGCCCGTCTGGCTGATGGAAAAGGTCTTGCCCCGTCATCTCGAGATCATTTACGAAATCAATCATCGCTTTCTTGATGATGTGCGCATGGCTTTCCCCAATGACAGCGGCCGGGTTGAACGCTTGTCGATCATCGAAGAAGGCGCGGAAAAACAGGTGCGCATGGCGAACCTCGCCTGCATCGGCAGTTTCTCGATCAACGGCGTGGCCGAGCTGCAATCCGACCTGCTGAGGACGACCGTCTTCCCCGATTTCGCCGAACTCTGGCCCCAGAAATTCAGCAACAAGACCAACGGCGTGACGCCGCGCCGCTTCCTGCGCCTGGCGAATCCGATTCTGGCCGACTTGATAAGCGAGCGGATCGGCGACGGCTGGCTGACCAACCTGGAGCAGCTGCAAGAGCTGGAAGCCTTTGTCGACGCTCGCGACTTTCGAGAAGCCTGGCGCGCCATGAAGAAGGCGAATAAAGAGCAGCTTGCCGGCTACGTGGCTGAACATTGCGGCTGGATGATCAATGCGCACTCGCTGTTTGACATCATGGTCAAGCGACTGCATGAGTACAAACGGCAGCTGCTGAAAACTCTGCATATCATTCATCTTTATCAGCGGCTGAAATCAGATCCAGATGCCCAACAGGCGCCGAGGACATTCATCTTCGGCGCCAAGGCGGCGCCCGGCTACTACATGGCCAAGCTCATCATCAAGCTGATCAACTCGGTGGCGGACGTGGTTAATCGCGATCCGGTCTCGGCCGAACGGCTGCGCGTGGTTTTCATCCCCAACTTCAACGTCACCGCGGGCCAGTTAATCTATCCCGCGGCCGATCTATCGGAGCAAATCTCGCTGGCGGGCAAGGAAGCCTCCGGCACCGGCAATATGAAATTCGCGCTGAATGGCGCCTTGACCATCGGCACGCTGGACGGCGCCAATATCGAAATCCGCCAACGCGTCGGCGCCGACAATTTCTTCCTCTTTGGATTGACGACTGAGGAAGTCTTCGCGACAAGAGCAAGCGGCTACGATCCGGCCCACTACATCGAAGCCAATGCCGACCTCCGCGCTGCGATTGACTGGATCGCGGGCGGGCAGTTTTCCGGCGGCGACACGCAGATCTTCCGCCCCATCGTCGATTCGCTGATATACCATGACGAATACATGCTCTGCGCCGACTTCGCGGATTATCTCGCCTGCCAGCGCCAAGTGGATGATGCCTACGCCGATACGGAACGCTGGACGACGATGTCGATCTTGAACGCGGCTCGCTCCGGCTTCTTCTCCTCCGATCGCACCATCACCGAATACAATCGCGACATCTGGCGCGCCTCCACGCTGGACTTGGTGGAGGGCAATTGAGACCAAGCGTTGATGCGCGCTGCCGCGACGTCAGAGGCTTGCGTCGATCGATTCCTGCGTTACAATTGTGTCGGTCTCGGCGCGGATGCGGTCGGGCTTATTGCTTGAGACCAAGAGTTCTTAGGACGCGGAATGAGTAATTCTGAGCTTGCCCGAATCTATATCAACACCAAGCGCGTGATCAGCGAGATTTCGCCGCTGCTATTCAGCGGCTTCGCCGAGCACATGGGACGCTGCATCTACCAAGGGATCTACGAGCCGGGCTCACCGCGGGCTGACGAAAACGGCTTGCGGAAGGATGTCTTGGCGGCGCTGCGCGAATTGAATTTCCGCTCGATGCGCTACCCGGGCGGCAACTTCGTCAGCGGCTATCGCTGGGAAGACGGCATCGGACCGCAAGACAAGCGGCCGCGCCGGCGCGAAATGGCTTGGCAGTCGATTGAGACCAACCAGTTTGGCACGGACGAATTCATCAACTTCTGCCGTGAAATCGGTACGGAGCCGATGCTGGCAGTGAATCTGGGCACGGGCACGATTCAGGACGCGGCCAATCTGGTTGAATACTGCAATGCGCCAACCGGCAGCCATTACGCGGATTTGCGCGCGCGAAACGGCCATCCAGAACCCCACGGCGTGAAATACTGGTGCCTCGGCAACGAAATGGACGGGCCGTGGCAGATCGGCCATCTCGACGCAGTCGATTATGCGAAGAAGGCAAGCGAAGCGGCCAAGCTGATGCGCCTGCAGGACGACTCGCTTGAGCTCGTGCTCTGCGGTTCTTCCAGCTCGTTGATGCCGACTTATCCGGAGTGGGATCGGATCGGCTTGGAGATGTGCTGGGAATTGGTTCAATACCACTCGATGCACTACTACGCGAATAACCGGGCTGATGACAGCCCGAGCTTCCTGGCGCTCAGCGCCGCCTTTGAAGACTACGTCGATACCGTCGCCGCTGTGCTGCGTTACGTCAAAGCCAAGACGCGCTCGAAGCACGATGTCTATCTGTCCTGGGATGAATGGAACGTCTGGTACAAAGCGCGTGAATCAACAGACTTGCGCGGCGGTTGGCAGGAAGCGCCCCACTTGATTGAAGAGGTCTACAACCTGGAGGACGCGCTGGTCGTGGCGCAGTGGCTCAATGTTTTCCTGCGTCGAGCTGATGTGCTGAAGATCGCCTGCATCGCCCAGATCGTCAATGTCATCGCGCCTATCCTGACCACGAGCGACAATTTGCTCAAGCAGACGATCTATTATCCGCTGCTAGTGTTCAGCCAGATGGCGAGCGGCAATTCCTTGGATCTGCTCGTCGATTCGCCGCGCTACGAGACAGAGCAATTTGGCGATATGCCCTTGCTTGATGTTTCCGCCGCCCATGATGAAGCGGCTGGCGCGAACGCCATATTCATCGTCAATCGCAGCCTGACCGAACGAATGCCCATCGAAATTCGCTGGCAGGATGTGACGCCGAAGCGATTCACTTCCGCGCGGCAATTGGCGGGCGACGACCCGAAAGCCTTCAACAGCTGGGAAGATCCTAACCAGCTGACGACGCAAGCGATCTACGCGCCGAAGATCATTGATGGCGCCGCGCAGCTGAGCTTGCCGCCCCTTTCATTCACGGCTTTGGGCGTCGAATTGTAAGGCTTGGCGGCTACACGGTGGCGCGCGGACTCGAGTGTATCGCGACGCGCCCTCCCTCTTCGTTTGACTTGACCGCTGCGAGCATGATTTCCGTGATGTGCCGCGCCGTCCACAAGTTGGAGATTTCCGGCTGCGCGCCAGACTCAATGCAGCGCAGCCATTCTTCGTGTTGATTGACGACCGGCGCCGGCCTAATCTCGTCGACCAAAGGCGCCGCCCACTCGCGCTCGTAAGAACTGGGGCGAATGTAGTCGATCGCGTCGCCGTTCAGTACCAGCTTGCCGGCTGTCCCATGTACGCGCAGCAACGATGAGCGCGCCGGATCGCACCAGCCGGTTTCCGCCGTCGCCAGAGCGCCATTGGCGAATTCCAGAATCAGCGTCGCTGTGTCTTCCAGCGCTGTCGGCTGGGCCACCGTCGTCAATCGCGCGCTGACATGATCCGCTTTGCCCAGCAGCGCGACCAGATTGGCGATGGAATACACGCCCATATCAATCAGCGCGCCGCCGCCAGCCGTATCCGCGTCAAAGAACCACAAGTCTTGCGTCGCTCTTGGTTCTTCAAATGCGTCAGCCACCTCGGCGTAGTAAATCTCGGGACCGCCGTGGCTGTGCCGCGCGAGCGCGCCGGAAACCGTGCCGATGGCGCCGGCCGCCAACTGCCGCCTCATCTCGCAGACGGCCCCGTCAAACGATGGGCGGCAGTAGACCACCTGCCGGGGCCGCGCTTCGCTCGCCGCTGCGAGCAGATTCGCTTCATCAAGCGTCGTGCACAGCGGCTTCTGTATGAATAGATGCAAGCCGCGCTCCAGCACAGCCATGCCGGCTTCGGCATGCAAGGGGTGCGGCAGCGCGACGATGACTGCGTCCAGGTCGTCGTCATTAAGCAGGCCAGCCCAGGTCCTGGAATAGCGCGGCACGTCAAAGCGGGCGCAGAGCAGGCGCAGACGGCTTTCGCGGCGACCGCAGATGTGCGTCACGCGCATCCCGTCGATCGTGGCGATCTCCGGCAAATGGCTGAGCGCGGCGATGCCGCCGGCGCCAAGTATGCCGATGTTAAGCGTCAAGATGACCTCGCAGAAAGGCATAGCTGCGACCGATTGACCCGATCATATCCTCATTGCCGGTTTCGTCTTCAATCGCAAGAACACCGCGATAACCGATATCCCGCAGCGCCTGAATATAGCCATCCCAAGGCACCAGCCCCTCGCCGCAGGTGGCTTGCCTCGTCTCCGGGTTCCAATCTTTCGCGTGCGTATGAATGATTTTGTCGCCCAGAATGCGCACGCCCTGGATCGTGCCCGCTTCCGAACCGAAGCGCAGCAAGTTGCAGGGATCGTAATTGACCTTGAGCCGGGGATTGCCGATCTCGTCAATGAAATCGCCGAGAGCCTGCGGCGATTCCTGCCCGGTCTCCAGGGCGAAATACACGCCGACCTTCGCTCCATATTCTGCGATTTCAGCGACCGATCCGAGCAGAATTTGATAGGCTGCCGCCGACTTGTCTTCCGGCAAGAGGCCCGCGTGCGTCGTCACGATATCGCCGCCTAATTCGGCCGTCGCCGCCATCGCCTGCTTGGTCTTGTCGATCCGCCAGCGCAGCCCCTCGCTCTCCTCCAAGCCGCCCCAGGTCACCGCCCCCTGCAGTTGCGCGCAGAAGCCGCTGAATTCAAGGCCCAGCGATTCGGCGATCCGCCGCGCCTCGCGCCGATCTTCCGCCGACCCGACCTCGGGATCAAGAATGCAAGGATCGTACTCGACATTCACAATCCAGGGCTGCACCGATGTACAGCCAATCTCAGCGGCGATCTCCATCTGGCGCGCCAGCGCCGCCACATCCGGCGTCGCGCCCAAGGTCCAGAGCGCGCAGCCAATTGACATCTCAGCCATCGTTGTGACCTTTCACCTAGCCATTACGAATTACTGTCGAATAATAGCAGAAGTAGTTCCAAGTTCGTCATGCGAATTTTCAATGGAAACTGTAGGGGCGAGCCGGTGGCGCGCCCGCATGAACAGATACCGGTTGCGGAGAGGGCGACTCACCGCCGCGCGTAGGTCGCGTAGACCCCGACCGCCGACACTGCGGGTCAGTCGCCCCTACGATTTCTAATTATTTTGTAGGAACTACTGAGCTTGACGAAATGGACACAGCGCGCGTCTATCGAAGCCAGCCCGGACCTCAGCCAAGCAGATAGCGGGTAAACCAGTCGACAATGGCTGAGATCGCTGCGACGCGGTTGTCTTCGTTGAAGAAGCCGTGCCCCTCGTCGGCAAACAGGATATAGTCCACCGGCGCAGCGCGCTGCTGAAGCGCCGCGACGATTTGCTCGGCTTCAATTACCGGCACGTTGGTATCGTTGGCGCCATGCAGGACGAGCGTCGGCGCGATTACCCTGTCGATGCTGCCGATCGGCGACAGCGCGTCCAAAAGCTCCCCTTCCGATTCGGGATCGCCGTATTCGACTTTTGATATGCTCGCCATCCATGCTTCCGTGCCCTCGAAAAAGGTCCTGAAATTGACGACTCCATAAAGGTTGACGCCGGCGGCAAACAGCTCCGGATAATGCGCCAAGCCCGCCATCGTCATATAGCCTCCGTAAGAACCGCCCATGATTCCGAGGCGGCCTGGCTCGGCGGTGCCCGCGTCGACCAAGAATTGCGCTGTCGAGTTGGTGTCCCTTATAGCGTCGAAGCGCAAGCCGCCGTTATCCAGATTGACAAAGCGCTTGCCGAAGCCGGAGGAACCACGTACGTTTGGCGCAAATACAGCGATGCCCTGCGCCAGCAGCGCCTGATAATCAGCCCGGAAGCGCGGCTGCTCCTGCCCCTCGGGTCCGCCATGAAAGCTCAGAACGGTCGGATAAGGCGCGTGCCGGCCGCGCGGCGCGTAATGCCAGCCGGTCAGTTGCAAGCCATCATGCGCCCGATACGACAGGAGACTGGCGGGGACGAGCTTGCCCAGATCGACGCCTACCCGTGGGCTGCGCGTCAATTGTCGCAAGTCGCCGCTATTGACGCCCAGAAGCCAGACATCCTGCGGCAGCTGCGCGCCAGTTATCGCAAGCGCCAAGTGCTCGCCATCAGGCGCAAAGCGAAGCGATTCGACAATCTCGCCCGGCAGCGCAATCGTTCGACCGCCCTCCCGGTTGGCTAAATGCGTCAATTCCAATTCATGCGCGCCAGCGATATTCCAAACCAGCGCGGCCGTCTCGCCATCTGGGCTCAGCGCGAACTCGGCAAGTTCCGCGTCCGCCCGCGCGCGCACGCTTCGCCAATTGGAATCAGCCGCGAGATCAAGATGACAGAGGCAAGCCAAATCCGCATCGCAATTCGAAATCGCGTATACGCCGCGCTGATCGTGAGCAAAGCGCGCATTGTCAAAGCTGGCGGGCGCTTCATGCGCGGTCAAGAGTTGCATCCCGGCGCCAGTCGCATCCGCCAGATAAATGTCGCTGTCGCCGCGATAGGCGACGCGCTGAACCAGAAGCTGGCTGCCATCCGCGTTCGCGTCTTCAATGACCGCCGTACCATCGCCGTCCGTCAGCTTGTCGGGCGCGCCGGATTCGATTGTCACGCGGAAGCACTCCATCGCGTCCGCCCGCTCAACATTCGATGAAAACATGAGGCTCCGCCCGGCGCGCGCCCAGCCGCCCAGCCAGTTGTTGACGCTTCCGCCAGCGGTCAGGCGCCGGCGATCACGTCCATCGGGGCGGACGATATCGATCTGCGTATTCATTCCGCCGCCCGGCGCCGACTCCACCGCCAGCCATTCGCCGTCCGGCGACCAGATCACGCGCGTAACCTGCTCTTCAAAGGCGGTCACCGCGGCCGGAAAGCCGCCCTCCACCGATATGCGCCAGGCTTGTGGACTGCCATTTATATCGCTGATGAAAGCCAGTTGCGCGCCATCGGGAGAAAACGTAGGCGACCAGCAACGGCCCGCTTTCGCCAACAGCTGAGTGGAATCCGCCGCAGCGGCTGGCGATTGATTGGTCATGGCGCTTCCCGCCGGTGGATGAGGGTCAGGATGACTGTCGCCAGCAGATAGGCGGATCCGCCCAGCCAAAGCACGGCGCTGAAACCGGCGACAATGGAAAGCGTGACGGCCGCGACGGAACCGACCGCGGTCATCAGACCATTCACGCACCAGGCGAATGCCACCTGATTGCCCTCAGCGCGCCCGAGCTCTTTAAGCGCTTGCGGAAAGGGCAAGCCCATGCACAATGCCAGCGGCAACAGGGATATGAGTGCGATGAGACCGCGCGTCGCCGGCTCGGCCGCGATGAACTGCCCGCTCAGCGGGGTCCATAACAGAGCCCAAAGCACTGACAAAATCGCCACCGCGGCCGTCGTTATCTGCGGATGCTTCGCGAGTAGGCGCGGCGCTGCGAGGTGGCTCAAGCCACTCCCCAAGCCGCCGCCAACGAGGAAGGTTGCCAGCACCAGCGTTATGGCAAATGTCGGGTGACCGAGGAAGAGGCGCGTCTGCTGTATCGCATAGATCTCGATGGCGATGAATCCGATGCCGAGCAGGGCGAAAAATGGCGGATATCCGCGCTGTATCCGATCATGACCGCGGCGCAGCCGACGTGCGAATGACAGCGCCAGCCCGGCCGCAACAATCGCGGACAGCGATGCCAGCGGAACCAAACTTGACGGGATGCCTTTTTCAAACTGGAAGAAGTACGGCCGGTCATCGGTCGCTGGCGAAATATCCGTATCCGAGCGCGATACGATCGAGTCGAAGGTTTCGACGCCCTTAGCAATCGCGTCGAGAGGCGGCTGGAGCAAAACATGCGGCAGCATCACGGGCCTGAAGCCAACATCGCGCGCGATAGCGCCAAGCGCCAAGGAATCGTCCGCGCTGAAGGGCGCCTCGCCAACGAGCAAGAGCGGAACCGGCGCCCGGCCGCGGCTGTCGATGATCGCCATGATGTGATTCAGAGCCCGCTCATCAGTCAATCCGCGTTGGCGAAACGCCGCAATGGCAGTTGACACGGCGCGCGTCAAGGTGGCTTCATCGTATAGCTTGAGGGCAATCTGACCACCCGCGTCGAGACGATCCAGATATTCACTGAAGGCTTCCACCGTATAAATCGTATTTTCAGACAACGCGTAGCCACCCCGATCAGCCGCCAAGGTCACCACTTGCGACAGGTAAATGAGGTCGTATTTCCGCCCGGAGCGGCGCAGCGCGCTGCGGCCATCATCGACAATGACTTCGACTTCGGCTCGATCGTATAGTGAGCCGGTGGACCCGCGCCAGACTTCGACAAGATCGACGCTGGCGCCGTTGACCTCGACCGCCGTAATGTGCGACGCATTGGACTGCAAGGCAAACCAAACATCCAGCCCAGCGCCTGGACCAATGATGAAGACGCGATCCGGCTGCTCGGTGGCGAAGGGGAAGAAACCAATGTCGTTCAGCAATTCTCGTCTGGCGGATTCGCTTGGCATTATGGAAGCGGCGCCGCCATCGACGTAAATTCGAAGCGGGCGGCCTCCGCCGGGATCAACCAGGTCTGTGCGGGCGAAGGCGTCCCATCGAGTCTCCAGGATGCGCCCGCCTTGAGCCAGACTGTTGGCAATCGGCTTTTCTGGCGCCAACGTTGACGGATCGATGCGCAGTGCCGAATCAACAGCGTCGACCGCGAAGGCGACGCCTGCCACGCCGATGCAGATGGCCACAGCCAGGCGCTCGCGCCTAGTCGAAAAATACAGCCCCGCCAGCGCGAAGCCCAGCGCCGCGAATAACATCGTATTGACAGCGCCGAAGCGATTCAAAAGTGGAATCGCCAGCAGCGCCCCGCAGCCGGCGCCGATTAGATCGCTCATATACAGGATGGGGCTCGCCGCCGCGTGCTGGCTGAACAGCGCGGAGATGACCATGCCAAAAAACACAAAGGGTAGCGCCGCCAGGACGAATAGCAGGATTTGCATGTCGACCGGGCGGCCGTAAACCGCGAAGAGCGACAGCAATAGCGCGCAGATAGCCGCGCCGCAGCTGCCCAGGGCAAAGCCGATTTCCCGCGTTAGCTTGGGCTGCCAGGCAGCCAGAGCCGCGCCCGCGCCAATGCCCATGATCGCGACCGAAATGATGAAAAACACGTAGGGCGGGAAGAAGATCAGGGAGAAGAGACGCGTCAGCGCAATCTCGAGCAGCAGCGCGCTAGCCGACAATACCGCCGTACCCAGCAGGCGCTGAGCCGGCAGAGCCGTCGGGTTAACGCCTAAGTTTGGGATCAAGCGCATCTCGTAATCCATCGCCGAGGAAGTTGAAACCCATGACCGTCAAGGTGATTGCGAAGCCGGGGAAGAAGGCCATCCAACCCGACTGCCGGTAAAAGGCGCGCCCTTCGGAGAGCATTCTGCCCCAACTGGGATCGGGCGGCTGCGTGCCCAAGCCCAGATAACTCAAGGCGGCTTCCGCCAAGATCGCGAAAGCCAGGCTCAGCGTCACTTCAACGATGATTGGCGACAGCACATTTGGCAGCACATGCAGCGCGAGGATGCGGATGTCGCCGGCGCCCATGGCTTTGGCCGCGATGATGAATTCTTCGTTGCGAATGCCCAAGACCGCCGCCCGCGCAATCCGCGCGAATATTGGCACGTAGACAATGCCGATGGCGATCATGGCGTTATCGATGCCCTTGCCGAGCGCGGCCATAATCGCTATCGCCAGCAGGATGGCGGGAAAGGCATAGAGCACATCCATCGCGCGCATGATGACTTCGTCGGTGGCGCGCGCGCTGTAACCGGCGATCAAGCCCAAAGCCGTGCCGAATAATGTCGCGACGCTGACGGCGACCAAGCCCACTTGCAGCGAGACGCGCGCGCCAACGATGACACGCGAAAATATGTCGCGGCCGAAATCGTCAGTGCCCATCCAGTGTTCAAGAGAGGGACCGGCAAAGCGATTGGCGAAATCCATTCCGTTTGGATCGTAGGGGCTGATCGCGGGACCAAAGACGCCCATCACGATTACGATGCATAGCACAGCCGCGCCGAACATCGCCAGGCGATGACGCAGCAGCCGGCGGGCGGCATCGCGCCAAAGCGTATTCGCCGGACCCAGCGTTTCGCCCGCTTGGGGCTTGCGCTTCTTGCTGGAAATTGTCTCGATCGTCATCGCTGCTTGCGCCTAGGCGTATTCGATGCGCGGATCGAGCAAGAAATAAAGCAGGTCAATCAGCAAATTGACGATAGTAACAATGATTGCGATGACCAGGACGGCGCCCTGCAACAAGGGGTAATCGCGCTCCTCAACCGCGTTGAGAGCCAGCCGCCCCAAGCCGGGCCAAGAAAATACGATTTCGACCAGGACGAGCCCGCTGAAGAGCGCTGTTATCTGCAATCCGATAATGGTCACGATGTTGATCAGAGCGTTGCGCAGCGCATGCCGCAGAATCACGGCACGTTCCGCCAAGCCCTTGGCGCGCGCCGTCATGACGTAATTGGCGTTGAGCACGTCCAGCATCGCGCTGCGAATGAAGCGCGTCTGAATGGAGGCGCTGACGAAACCGGCTGTGAAGGCGGGCAAGATGATATGCGCCAGCCAGTCGCCGACATCTTCTGAAATCGGCGTATAGCCGCTCGGAGGCAGTAAATCCAGATTCAGCGAGAAGAACAGAATGAGCAAGATTCCCATCCAAAATGAGGGAATGGAGACGCCGATCTGGCTGAATATGGTCGGCACGATATCGAGCAAGCTGCCCTGCTTCAAGGCGGAAACGATGCCGATGGGGAAAGCGATCGCCAGCCCGACCGCCAGCGAAACCAGCGCCAGCTCCAGCGACGGTCCCACGCGCCCCCAAAGCTGCGGCGCCACGTCCTGTCCATTCAGCAGGCTCTGCCCGAAGTCGCCGCGCGCCGCCTTGGCCAGCCAGCCAAGGTATTGTTCAAAGAAGGGACGATCCAGCCCGAGCCGGTCGCGCAATCCAGCCACGGATTCATCGCTGGCGTAGGGACCGAGAATGACGCGCGCTGGATCGCCCGGCACGATCTGCATGATCATGAATACGACAAAGGTCACGCCTAGCACAACTATCAGCGCCAGCAGCAGGCGTTGCACGACGTATTGATAATTCAATTCGGTTCGTCCCCGCGCTTCAGACCTGGATCAGCCGAGGAGAGGAATACGGGCGCGAAAGCAGGAAACCGCCGCGCCCGCATCTAGGCTAGCCTTCGAGATAGGTGTCCATGTAGAGATTGGCGTTGTCCGAACGCAAGACATAACCTTGCACATTCGGGCTCATCGCGCGCGTGAAGGCTGGATTGTAGAAGTAGACGTAGGGCACGGCATCCACCAGGATCTGGTTCGCCTGCTCATAGATGGCGTATCGTTCGTCAAAGTCGGATACCTGCCGGCCCTGCTCCACCAGCGCGTCGAAATCCGGATCACTGTAGCCGGTGAAGTTGAAGACTTCATCGGTGCGATGCTGCAGGTAGTAGTAATGCTCGACATCGACCAAGCCATTCCAACTGCAGATGTAGCCGTCGTAGCGATAATTGCCTTCCAGCTCCAGCCACTCAGCCCACTCCGGCGCATTGATGGTCGTTGTGATGCCGACGGCAGCCAATTGCGCCTGCAGCACCTGCGCCTGCCGCACCGTGTCCTGATAGGTCGAGGTGGGCATCAGCTCCATCTCGAAGCCGTCAGCCAAGCCGGCTTCCGCCAGCAGTGCCCGCGCCTTGTCCGGGTCATACGAGTAGGGCGCGTAATCGAAATACCAGGGGCTGCCGGTGTCGATTGGACCGCCGTAGAGTGGCGTGCACAAACCAAAGTCGCCGGCCGCGCAGAGATCATCGCGGTTGATGGCGTAGGCGATCGCCTGGCGAACGCGGGCGTCATTGAGCGGCTCGCGTGTCAAGTTCAAGCCGATGTACTTGTATGCCAGCGCTGGCGACACCAATACGTTGACATCCGGATTGTCCTGCAAAGCCTGCACCGCTTGCGGCGCGACGCTGGTGATGAAATCGACCTCGCCGCCGAGCAGCGCCGCTTCCCGCGCGGCTTCCTCCTGGATGACGCTTATTTCGACCGCGTCGAGCAATGGCGAGCCCTCTTGCCAGTAGTTCTCGTTCTTAACCAGCCGCATGCTGATCGTGCCGTCGAGATCTGAGATCACAAATGGACCGGTGCCGATGGGCACGACAATGACGCCATTTTCGTCGACGCTGTCTGGATGCACGACCGCTTGCGAGCGGCCAGCCAGCAGCACCGGCAGAATCGCGTTGGGCGCCGGCGTGGTCACGGTGACGGTATAGTCATCGGCCGCTTCCCATACTGCGTCCGCGCCGCCGACCGCGGCCACGCGCCCGGAGCCGGTGTTTGGATCCAGAATACGGTTCATCGAAAAGACAACGTGTTCCGATGTCATTTCGTCGCCGTTCGAAAACTGCACGCCCTGGCGCAAGTTGAAAGTCCAGGTCAAGCCATCCTCCGATTGCGACCAATCGGTGGCCAGCAGCGGCGTCAATTCGATGTTGTCATTGTTCGTAGTCAGGGATTCGACGACGTTCGCCAATACATGGAAACTTGAGACCGTGCTGGCTACGTGCGGATCCAGCCCGGTCCACTCGGCATCATGCGCCGCGCGCAAGACATTCTCCGACATTTGCGCCGATGTCGATAAACTAATGCCTACGACTGCCGCGATAAGCAGCAGCACCGGCAGCAATAATCTGACGAACTTCATACTGATCTCCTCTTCTTGCAATTGATTAAGGGTGAAATGCAATGAACGCTAATCAGTAATTCTGTATCGTCCACCTCCTTTCCCGTGACGCTATCAAACCCGCGAACCGCGCAGACCTGCAGGCGAAACCAGAACTCCCCCGCAGGTGGTTGAGCGGACAGAATTGCCTAGGCGAAAATATACCGTTTCGTCTAGGCCTTGTCAAATATGCGCGCCGCAAGCCACTCGCGATATTCCGCGCTCGCTTGACAATGTTGTGGGCGCAAGCTACTCTTAATGTTGCATAAATCGTTGCCTTTGCCCGAGTATGCTTTTGCGCCTGCGCCACAATAGCTGAAGGCTTATTATCACGCTGATCGCGAGCGCAGAGGTGGGGACCCGGTATCGCTCTGCGGCTGAACCCGCAGTGATGCGCCCGACAAACTTCTTCTGGAGGGAACTGTTATGAAACGCAAATCTCTGTTCATTCACTGTTTGGTCTTGATTGCGCTGATCGCTGTCTTGCCGCTGAGCATGGTTCAAGCGGACGGGCACTGCGAATTCGCTGAGGACACCGTCAAGATTGGCGGGCTCGTTCCGCTGTCTGCGCCGGGCGCCGTCGCCGGCGGCATCGCCATGTCCTGGGCAATCAATCGCGCCGCGGACGACATAAACGCCGACTGCGGCATAACGATTGACGGCGCCAACCATGCGATTGAGATTGTAATTGGCGATTCGGAAGGCAGCCCGGAACGCGGGCAAGCTGTTGTCGAGCGCTTCATCCTTGAGGATGAGGTCGATGCCGTCACCGGCGTCTATCACAGCGCGGTCGGCTTGGCGACCATGAGCATGCTCGATGAGAACGGCGTGCCGACTGTCTTCTCCGAACCCTGGAATGACAACGTCAGCGCCAACGGCATCATGGAATACGACGGCAGGCCACCACGAAACGCCGACGGCGTCGATCACGTATTCCGCGTGTCGCCCGCCAGCTCGATGGTCGGCGGCGTGGTCGTCAATTGGCTGATCGACCTGGGCGTCGGCAACGTCGTCATCATCGCCGAGAACACGGATTACGGACAGCCGGCCGCGGCCGATGAATACGCGCGCTTCGAAGCCGCGGGCGCAACCGTGACGCAGATTAACGTCGAGCTGGGTACCGAAGACTTCGTCCCCATCCTCAGCCGCATTCAAGCCAGCGCTGAGACGCCGGATGTCGTCCGCGTCCTCGTGACCGGCGAGACATCCTTCAACCTGACGCAGCAGATGGCCGAGTTGGGCATAGCGCCGACCGAAGATACCATCTGCGTCACCAACCAGGTGGCTTTCCAGTCGGAGCAGTATTGGCAGAATGTTCCGGATGGCAACTACTGCGCCTTCAACCGGGTCGGCATTATCCCGAGCCTCTTCAGCGACACGGCGGTAGAACTGAACGACGCCTACTTTGAAGAGTTCGAGGATATCGTTCCCAGTTACGCCATGGCTTCCTATGACGCGGTCTTCATCTTGGCCGACGCCATTGAACGCGCTGGCAGCACGAGCGATGGCGCGGCGATCTCCGCGGCGATCGAAACGACCGATCTTGACCTGTCGCAAGGACGCTACTACTTCGAATACGGCAATCACAACCCGGAACTGCCGGAAGGCACGCCCGCCTTCATGTGGCACCAGTGGCCCGATCCGGTCGTGACCATGATGCAGTACTTCGAGCAAGGGCAGAGCTCGCTGGATGCCGCGGTCATCTATCCAGCCGTCTATCAGACGCATGGAACGGATTATATCACGCCCGGGTCATCGCCATAGATGGCGGCAAGTCTGAAGTGACTGCGGATTCTCTTCGAGATCCTCAAGCCAGTTGGGCGGGTTTCGCGCCTGCCCGCTGGCTTCCGTATAAAGGTTTGCCGGGCTCAGGAGCGGCACAATGAATGAATCATTTGCAACCTGGCTTCTGCTCGCCGGTCCGCTCTGGGCAGCCATCGGTCTCTATTTCCTGCCGCGGATGGCGCCCAAGCGAAAACGCGACTCCGCCGTCAGCGAACATGATCTGCAAGCGGCCGGCGTCGTCGGCGGCTTTGCGCTGGGTCCGGTCGGCATCGGCTTGTTTTACTTGGCGCCCAACTTGATCAGGCGCTTCACGCTGGCGGCCGGAATAACCATCGCCGTATTCATTGCAGCGCAAGCGCTGGTCCGCGTCAGCGACCCGAACCTGCCGTCGGCGCTCTGGCTCATTCTCGCCGGACCGCTCTGGGCTGGCATCGCCAGTTACTTCATTCCGCGTCGTTACCGCGATGCCGAAGCGATTGACACAAACGCCTTGACCGCCGCCGCGCTGGGCGGTTTCGCCATTGGTCCGTTGATCTTCGGCTTGACCTGGAAACATACGCCCAGAATAAGCCGGGAATGGATCATCGTCTTGGGCTCGCTGGGCGCCTGGCAGATCTATACGCTTTTCGCGATTCACAATGCAACGAATCCCTGCGTGGCCGCGCCCTTCCACCTTACCTACCTCACCCAGCAGACAGCCAATGGCGTGGTCATCGGCAGCATCTATTCGCTGATGGCCGTCGGTTTGACGCTGATCTACTCCGTGCAGGGCGTCGTCAGTTTTGCTCATGGCCAGCTCTACATGGTCGGCGGTTATTTTTCCTTTTACTTTTTGCTGCACGCCGGCAACATCCTGAGCGAGCTGACGGGCGCGGAAGTCAGCGTCAATCCGATCTGGGGGATCCCGGTCGCCGCCGTAATCGTCTTTATCATGGGCGCCGTGTTTGAGCGCATATTTCTGAAACCCATGCACGAAGGCTTGATCGAGCGCGTCTCGGAATACGCCATCTTAATTACTTTCGGATTCGGTTTCTTTTTGGAATACACTACGTTGGCGATCGCCGGACCCTTCCCGCAGCGGACGAACCGCTTCATCGAGATTCGTCGCTTCACGCTGCCGCGCACGCAAATCACGGACGACTTTTTCTTCGGACCCATCCATATCATTGGCGACCGCGCCTTCGCGATGGTGGTCGGCATCGTACTGATATTCGCGCTCCTGTACTTCCTGCAGCGCTCCTGGACGGGCCGCGCCCTGCGCGCCACCAGCCAGGACCGGCAAGCGGCCGCCGTCACTGGCATCAATCCGACCAATATGAATACGCTGTCCTTCGCCCTGGGCTCGATGCTGGCGGCGATGTCCGGCGCGGCCTTGATACCGATTTTCAATTGGGTGCCCTGGGTTGGCGCGGAAATGGTGGGGCGTTCCTACGTCATCGTTGTGCTCGGCGGGCTGGGCTCGGTTCCCGGCGCGCTGGCGGGCGGCGTTATCGTGGGCATCGTGGAGGCGCTGGGCGCCGGCTGCCATCCAGACCCCAGCCGCGGCGCCGCTTATAAGGAAGCCTTTGCCCTGGTCATATTCGCGCTTGTATTGCTCCTGAAACCCACCGGGCTCTTCGGAAGGGAGCATAACTGATGATGGCGCTCTTCCGCCGTTTTGAGACGGCAATCGATAACGGCATCGGTCGCCGTCGGCTGAGTTATCTGCTCATCGCCCTCATTATCGCGTTCTTCCTCTGGTTCCCTAACGACACCTCGCAATCCAATTACGCCAAGACCGTCTTCATCAGCGGCTTTTTCTACGCCATCATGTCCTCGAGCTGGGCGCTGCTGGCGGGCATCGCCGGGCAGTTCTCCTTCGGGCACATGGCTTTCATGGGCATCGGCGCGTACGTCGCCGGTTTGATCGCCCGCGACGGCATTACATTCGCCCTGTTGGGCATCAATATCACGCCCGAGTCAATCTCGGCGATCGGCTCAATCATCATCGGCACGATCGCCGCCGGCGCGGTCGGGCTCGTGATCGGCTGGCTGCTGCTGCGTCTGCGCGCCGCCTACCTGGCGCTATTCACCATCGCCTTCTCGGAATTGTTCCGCATCATGATGTTGACTGAGTACGATTACACTGGCGGCTCGAACGGTTTGTCGCTGCGCCCGCTGCTGCAGATCGCAGATGTCAATGTCGCGCGCCAGGTTGAGTATTATTTGATGTTCGCTTTGCTGATCGTATGCTTGCTCGGGCTCTATTGGGTGGCGAACTCGCCCATCGGCCTCTTCCTGCGGGCGATGCGCGAAGACGAAGACGCCGCCTCCGCCCTCGGCGTCAATGTTGTGCGCTACAAGATCCTGGTATTCGTCTTCACGAGTATGATCGTCGGCTGCGCCGGCGCCATCTTCTATAGCGATGTCGGCTCCGAGCGCATCATCCCCGAGCAGCTCGAAATCCTGCAGATGTCCTTGATCATCGCCTACGCCGTCATTGGCGGCATGGAAAGCTTGATCGGCGCGGCGGCCGGCGCCTTCATTTCGCGCTATCTCTTAGAGGCGATGCGACAGGTTGTGATCACGCTGCCCTTCGGCATGACGACCGCCGACGGCTCGGACGCCTTCGTTTGGGATACCGGCTTTTGGCGCTTCGCTCTCTTCGGCGTCGTCATGGTCTTCACCCTGCGCTATATGCGCAACGGCTTGCTATACCCAATTATCACTTGGTTCAGCGGCCGCGACATCGCCATGAAGGAGACCGTAGCCATCCGCGAAAGCGATGACGAGCACGCCGCCCGCCTGGAGACAGACGATGAGTGAGATCAATCTGGAATTGAACAAGGTCTCCAAACGCTTCGGCGGCAACCAGGCGGTGGATCATGTGTCATTCAGCGTGACCAAGCCCGAGTTGATCGGCATGATTGGCCCCAACGGCGCCGGCAAGACGACGCTGACCAATCTGATGAGCGGCATGCTCAAACCGAGCAGCGGCGCCATCTACCTGAACGGACGCCGCATCGACGGCCACCCGGCTTATCATGTGACGCGCGCGGGCTTGGGCCGCACCTTCCAGATCACGCGCGCGCTCGGCCGCATGACGGTCATGGAAAACATGCTTGTGCCTGGCTTGGCGCACAATCCGGGCGCCCGCCGCCCCACGCTGGTCGCGCGCGCGCATGAGATCCTGTCGCTGTTGACCATCGACCATCTGACCAACGAGCTCAGCCGGGCGCTAAGCGGCGGACAACGCAAGCTGCTGGAATTGGGACGGCTGCTGATGCTTGATCCGTCAGTCATCATATTGGATGAACCTTTCGCCGGCGTGCACCCGCGCCTGCAAGACACGATTTCAAACTATATCCATCGCGTGCATGATAGCGGCAAGGCAATCATATTCATCAGCCATAATATGGGCGCCGTCTTCGAATTGAGCCAGCGTCTGATCGTACTGCACCACGGCGCCGTCATCGCCGATGGCGAGCCGCAAGTAGTGAAGAGCGACCCGGCCGTTATCGATGCCTACTTGGGCCACGACGAGGACGACTAGATGCTCGAAATCAATGACCTCTACGTCGGCTATTATGAAGATCTGCACATCCTGCGCGGGCTGAGCTTGACCGCGCAAACTGGCAAGCTGACGGCGATACTGGGCGCCAACGGCGTCGGCAAGTCCACTCTGCTCAAGGCAGTCTACGGATTCCTCAAGCCGCACAGCGGGCAAGTGCTGCTGAATGGAACTGAAGTCACCGGCACGGCCACGCATGAATTGATCAATCTCGGCATCAGTTACATCCCCCAGCAGCCCGGCGTTTTCAAACACATGAGCGTGCGCGAAAACCTCATGATGGGCGCCTGGACCTTCCAAAAGGATAAAGACCGCATCGAGCGCAAAATCGATGAGAATTACCAGCGCTTCCCGATCCTGCATGAGAAGCAGCACGACCACGCCGGCAGTCTCTCCGGCGGTCAGCAGCGCATGGTGGAAATCGGCCGCACGCTAATGACCGACCCCGAGGTGATCCTGGTGGACGAACCGACGGCCGGTCTTGCCAAGCTGCTCAGTGAAGAAGTCTACGAGATGCTGGTCAATCTGCGCGATGAAGAGGGCTTGACCATCCTGCTGGTCGATCAGGAAATCCGCGAAGCCCTCAAAATCGCCGATTATGTCTACGTGCTCGAGCTCGGCCGCAACAAATTCGAGGGTCCGCCCTCCGATTTCGACGATCTGGAGAAAGCCTTCTGGGCTTAGTTCACTGCCAGCTTCACTCCCCTCCCTAATGCATTGGGGTGTGTGGGGTGGGACAGCTAACCCTTCAGCCCCGTCATCACTACACCCTGAATAAAATAACGCTGCGCCAGGAAGAAGAGCGCAATCACCGGCAAGGTCACGGCTGTGGACGCCGCCAGTTGCAAATCCCAACTGATATCTGTTTGGCTGCGGAAGGAGGCGATGCCGACCGCAATCGTGAAGTTTTCGGTCGACCTCAGGTAGGTG